>JANWLH010000104.1 GCA_025450915.1 Candidatus Limnocylindrales bacterium
GAACCCTTCGCCAGGGACCACTACGAGCGTGTCCGATGATTTGTCGTCAACCGACCAGGCGCCCATCGGCAGGCTCCCGGCCGGTCCAGTCACGTGTCCCTAGATCGGGCTTTGAACGACGCTACGTGGCAATTGCACCGTTCGCATCCTCGCTTGATGACGCTTCCACAGCCCGCGAGGAGGAGGCTGCTTCCACGCTCACCTTACTGCCTAAGCAGCGAGGGCGAGAGCAGGCTGGCGGTTGCCAGTTACTTCGTTTTGTCGCCTTTTAACGAGGCCAGAGCGACATCCTCGGCTCGCGTTCCCTGGTAGCTGGACCCTGTCGAATCCACGCATCCCCACGGCCATCAGGCCTGCGCCCGACGGACGCGGATCATGCCACATGCCCGCCTCCGTGCCAAGCGTCCGGGTCTCGGCGCCTCGCGGCCCGTGGCGGACCAGGGCGCGCCTTCGCGTCGGGTGGCGTCCAGGCCGGCCGGACTTGGGACGATTGTCGCCTCGGGACGCACTACAGGAGTTCCGGGCGTCTGGAGCGTCCCTCCACGCGCTCGCGCGGGCGATTTCGTGCTCAGCTCGCGGCAACGCGCTGGGCTGGACGGCCCGAATCCGGGTCAACGCGGGGGTAGTGCGTCTGCCAGCGACAATCGTCCCAACCCGAGCCGTCCCAACCCGAGCCGTCCCAACCCGAGCCGTCCCAACCCGAGCCGCGCCGAGCCGCGTCGCGCTCAGCCGGGCAGCGGCCGCGCCCAGGCCGCGCCGAGCGAACCCTCAGCGGCCGCGGGTCACGTCGGCGAGCTGGCGGGCGACATCGCGGCGGGAATCGCGCTCGGCGATGTCCCGGCGCCGGTCGTAGAGCTGCTTGCCGCGGGCCAAGCCGATCTCGACCTTGGCCCGGCCGCGCTCGTTGATGTACAGGCGCAGGGGCACCATCGTCTGGCCCTTCTGCTTCGTCTTCGAGAGAAGCTGGGTCAGCTCGGCGCGGTGGACGAGCAGCTTGCGGGTCCGCTTGGCCTCGTGGTTCAGCCGGTTGCCGCCCTCGTAGGGGGCGATGTGCGCGGCGAACAGCCACATCTCGCCGCGGTCGATCCGGGCGTATGCGTCGGACAGGTTCACCTTGTGGCCACGGACCGACTTGATCTCGGTTCCGGTCAGGGCGATCCCGGCCTCGAACGTGTCGTCGATCGTGAATTGGTGACGTGCTCGGCGATTGAGGGCGATGGTCTCCTCGCCCATGGCTGACTCCTTCGGTGATGGCGGCCGGCGGATCGTACCGCGCGGTGGTTCAAGCGGCCCGGGAACACCAGGGCCCGGGCACACGAACGCCGGCCCTCGCGGACCGGCGCTCGAAAACGCTTCACCACCCGCAGGGTGTCCGCTTAGACGGTCATCTCCTGCGAGGTGGTGCAGCGACGACGTTCAGACACTGCACATCACCTCCTTTCGTTCGAAGAAACCGTACCCGACTGCCGCCATGAGCGCAAGACCCGGAGGTGTGTGCGCCGCGAGAGCCTCATCGGCTCTGCCCCGGCATAGCCCGACCCACGACGAGGGCCCTGGTGACAGTCGCCAACGGAATATGAAGCAGAAGTACTCATGGCAGGGCAGGCGGAGTACTTTTGGGCCATGAGTCTCAGGGGGGAGCATCAGGCCTTCACGTCCGGGTTCGCCCTGCCCGTTCGATGCGACGGATTTTGGCGAGGGATCTCGACAGCCTGGGTCTCGCGGGTGGTCTCAGGCACACTGGCTGGCCTGCTCGTCCTCCTTGGGGTGATGTCGCTCTACCTGCTCGCCACGAGCTCGCTTGCCCCTCGGCTTGGCGCGGACCTGACTGTCTATCGAGAGGCAGCGGATCGATGGTTGTCGGGCGGCTCGTACTTCTACCCCGAGCAGCTCGCCGGCCCATACACGGTCGTCAACGGGCATGTCCTGTACCCGCCGGTCGCCCTGGTCCTCTTCGTCCCGTTCACGGTCCTACCGGCGGTGCTGTGGTGGGCCGTCCCACTCGTCATCATCGCGGCGTGTGTCATACGCCTGAGACCATCGCGGTGGGGCTGGGTGGGCATCCTGGCGCTGGCCTGCTGGCCGTACAGCGTTGAGATCGCATGGGCTGGAAACCCGACCATATGGATAACGGCGATCCTCGCGGCTGCGACGCGCTGGCCATGGGCCTCGGCGTTCGGACTGCTCAAGCCGAGCCTGTTCCCGTTCGCCCTCGCCGGGATCCGGACTCGCGCCTGGTGGATCGCCTTGGCTATCTTCGCCGCGGCGTCGCTGCTCTTTCTGCCGATGTGGTTCGACTGGCTTCGCGCCGTGACGAACGCCCGCGGGCCGTTCTCCGGCCCGCTCTACAGCCTGAAGGACCTGACTTGGATGGCGATCCCGACGGTCGCGTGGGGTAGCCGTCGGGGGGGCTCGGGGACCAGCGAGCCGATGCCGGGCATCGCCTAATTGCCGGCGAGGACCGCGAGGGCCCGATCGAGGACGGGATCCGTACCGGCCGGCGTGTTGGCCGGGACCGTGACCGCGATATCCGGGGTGAGGCCGATGTGGTGGATCCAGACCTTGTTCGGGGTCAGCCACTTGGCGATCGTGAGCCGGAACCCGCCGCTGTTCGCCGAGAGCTGCTGGAAGGCCTGGATCGTGCCCTTGCCGTAGGTCTGGCTGCCGATCAGCTGCGCCCGGCCTCGCGCCTGGAGGGCGCCGGCCACGATCTCGCTGGCCGAGGCGGTGTTGCCGTCGACCAGGACGACGACCTTGATCGAGGGATCCGTGGCCGCCCCGCCGGCGGTCGCGGCGGTGGCCGTCTCGACCCCATCGGCGCCCTCCTCGTAGAAGATCACGCCGTCGCCCAGGAACTGGCTGGCCACGGCCTGGGCCGCGGTGATGTAGCCACCCGGATCGCCGCGCAGGTCGATCACGAGGCGCTTCTGCCCGGCGACGACGTCGGCCTTGACCGCGGCCGCGAAGTCCTTCGCCGAGTTGTCGCTGAACCCGACCAGCCGGACGTAGCCCACGCTGCCCCCGGCGAGCGAGCGCGTCTCGACCTCTTTCTGGACGACGATGTCGCGAACGATCGAGATCGAGAGCGGACTGCTCGACGCACCACGGTCGATCGCCAGCACGACCGTCGTGCCTTTCGGGCCGCGGATCTTCGCGACGGCGGCGTCGACGCTGCCGGTCAGGGACGTGCCGTCGATGGCCACGATTCGATCACCCGGCAGGACCCCGGCCTCGTCGGCCGGCGCGCCCTGGATCACGCTCGAAACGACGAGCGTGCACGTTGAGCTGAGCACGGTGCACGCCGAGTTATCCGTGGTCGAGGTGGCGGGGATCACCGCCCCGATTCCGCTGAACGTGCCGGCCAGGCTCTCGAGCGTCGACTGGAAGTCGTTCGGGCTCAGGTACTGGCTGAACGGGTCGCCGAGGGCATCGATCATCCCCTTGATCGCACCTTCGACGAGCGTTTGGCGGCTGACCGGCGGGAGTGCGTAGTCGTTGACGATCGAGTTGTAGGTATCCCAGAACGGCTGGAAGGCCTCCTGGGCGGCCTCCGGGGTGCCGGGCGTCGAGGCACGCTGGGCCCCGAGGGCAAACCCGGACAGGAAGAGGCCGGAGCCGCCGAGGATCGCGACGATCGCGATGAACCACGGCAGATGCCGGATCCGCTCGCGGGTCCGCTCCTTTGGGGGGAGCTGCGGCGGGGCGTCGTCGGCGGGGGGAGCGGTCGGGAGCATGAGATCGTCCTGGACTTCGGTCGTGGCGGGCCCCCGGATCGGGTGGAGCTTGGGCACCGGCAGCCTACCGCGGCCTGCGCCCGGACGCCGTCGCTACTTCAGGAGGTAGCTCCGGACCGAGACCCACGAGCCGATCGTGCCCAGGCCGATCCCGGTCACGAGGACGATCACCGTCAGGTTGCGTGACAGCGAACCGAGCTCGAGCGGCAGGATCTCGAAGAACCGGGTCATCAGGTTGCTCAGCGGGGCCGCCCCCAGGGCGAGCAGGACGAGCGTGATCAGCGCCCCCAGCAATCCGACCAGCGCGCCCTCGAAGATGAACGGCCAGCGGATGAACGCGTCCGACGCGCCGACGAGGCGCATGATCTCGATCTCCTCGGCCCGGGCGACCACCGCCAGCCGGATCGTGTTCACGATGATGAACAGGACCGTCAGGCCGACGAGCCCGAGCAGCACCAGGCCGCCGGTTCTGAGCAGGTTCGTGACGGTCAGGACCCGGTCGACGAGGTTCTGGACCTCCTCCACCGTGGAGACGACGTCGGTCCGGGCGCGCAGGACGTTGACGACGCTGCCGAACTGGTGGGGATCCTTGAGCTTGATGTTGAGGGTCGCCGGCAACGGGTTCGAGTCGAGGTACTGGGTGAGATCCTCGCGGCCCTGTTCGGCCATCCGCTGCTTGAAATCGGCCAGTGCGGTCGCCTTGTCGATGTACTCGACCGAAGCGACCTCGGGCAGGGCGGCGACATCCTGGCGCAGCTGGGCGACCTTGAGGTCGGGTGCGTCATCGCGCAGCTCGGCCACGACCTCGACCTTCTGCTCGACGAACTGGAGCCCGGCATCGAGGCCCGAGAGGACCACGAAGAAGGCGCTCAGGAGCACGAGCATCAGGACCATGGTGGCCGTGGCCGCGATGCTCATCACCGCGTTCCGCCAGAACCCCTGCCAGGCGCGTTTCAGGCTGAATGCAACGAACGAGAGCACGCCCGGTCAGTCCTCGCGGTGGTAGGCGGCGCCGAGCTCGTCACGGGTGATCCGGCCGTCCTCGAGGGCCACGACCCGCCGGCGCAGGGCCGTGACGATCTCGGCGTTGTGAGTGGCCATGAGCACGGTCACGCCGAGCTCGTTGATCCGTGACAGGAGCTGGATGATCTCCCAGCTGATCAGCGGATCAAGGTTGCCGGTCGGCTCATCGGCGATGATCAGGCGTGGGTCATGGACGAGCGCCCGGGCGATCGCCGTGCGCTGCTGCTCGCCGCCCGACAGCTGTGACGGGAGTTGGGCGGCCTGGGCACTGAGGCCGACGAGGGCCAGGACACGCTCGACGGCCGGTCCGATCTGGCGGCGGGGGGTGCCCGTGACCTCGAGGGCGAAGCCGACGTTCTCGCGGACGGTCTTCGTCGGCAGCAGCTTGAAGTCCTGGAAGATGATCCCGATCTTGCGCCGGATCCGGGGCACCTCGCGCCGGTTCAGCCGGGCGAGGTCCTGGCCGTCGAGCATCACCGCTCCACGAGTCGCGATCTCGTCGCGGATCAGCAGCTTGATCAGGGTCGACTTGCCGGCACCCGACGCGCCGACGAGGAACACGAAGTCACCCTCGGGGATGACCAGGTCGACGTCGCGCAGGGCCGTCTTGCCGTTGGGATAGGTCTTCGTGACATCGTGCAGCACGAGGATCGCCTGATCGTCCCGGGAGTCGATCAGGTGGGCGGCGGGTTGCTCACGGAGCGAACGCGCAGCGGCTCGGGGAGGGGCCGCGTTCGGGGAAGCCACGTCCCGAGGCTACCACCCTCGGGTGAGCCTGTCCGATGGACGGATCTCCTAGAGCAGCCCCGGCGAGATCGGCAGGTAGCGCTCGAAGTCGGCGAAGGGCTCGCTCCAGCTGAGCAGAATCGGGAAATCCTCGAACCGCAGGCCGGCCCCCAGCAGCAGCTCGACGGCCGAGCCGGCGGCACCCGGAACCCAGACTGCCTGGGCGCCGCGCGATGGAACGGCGCGCAGGAGGTGGCCCAGCGCCGGCGCGACGAGCGCCTCATCGCGGGCGGCGAGCGGCCCCACCCGGCCGGTCTCCCAGGTGTAGCCGTAGCCGACGGTCGCCCCGATCGCGTCGCGGTACAGGTAGCCGTGGCGGCCCTCCGTGCGCAGGAAGCGGTGGTCCTGGGGATGCTCCACGCCGAGGAGCTCGCGATCGAGCGCATTGACGGCGCTCGTGAGCTCCGTATGCCCTGGTCCACCGGGTGGCCCCGACGCGATCGTCTCGAACGGCACGGCCACGGTCCCCGGCGGCAGGTCGGGCAGGACCTCCGGATGGGTCACGTAGCCGCTGATCGACAGCAGGGGCAGGCGCGGGATGATCCCGAATCGGCTGTACAGGCCGTTGGAGACGGGCTGGGCGCTGTCGATGGCGGTGGCCAGGACCGCATCGCCGCCGGCGGGCGGCAGGATCGTCTCGAGCAGCTGCCGGCCGATCCCGCGGGCCTGCTCCCTGGGGCGGACGAAGCACATCGACAGGAACCAGAGCCGGTCGCGGCGGACGGCGGCGGCAAAGGCGACCACCCGGCCCTCGCGCTCGGCCACGACGAACAGGCCCGGGTCGGTCGCGAAGAGGTGCTGGTGGAGGCGGATGATCCGGCCGAGGTCATCCGGGATCGGGTGCTGGTTGAGCCGGCCGGTGTAGTCGTTGATGCTCTCGCGCCAGATCTCGGCGCAGGCCTGGATGTCCGCGGCGGCCGCCGGTCGGATGGAGACGTCGGTCACGCAGATGGCTCGGCGTCGGGGTCGTTGCCGCCGCCGGTGGCACGGCCCGTCGCCAGCCGCTCGAGCTCCGCTTGCATGAACGTGTCGAGGTCGCCGTCGAGGACCGCGCTCGTGTTGCTCGTCTCGACGTTCGTGCGCAGGTCCTTGACCATCTGGTAGGGGTGGAGGACGTAGCTCCGGATCTGGTTGCCCCAGCCGGCGGTCACGTGCTCGCCCTTGAGCTCGCGCAGCTCGGCTTCCTTCTCCTCGAGGCGCCGCTCGAGCAGGCGGGCCTTGAGGACCTTGATCGCGGTCTCCTTGTTCTGCGTCTGGGACCGCTCGTTCTGGCTCTGGGCAACGATGTTCGTCGGGAGGTGGGTCAGCCTGACGGCCGAGTCGGTCTTGTTGACGTGCTGGCCGCCGGCGCCCTGGGAGCGATACGTATCGACCCGGATCTCGTCCCAGTTGAGCTCGATATCGGGGTCGTCCTCCTCGACCTCCGGGAGGACCTCGACGAGGGCGAACGTCGTCTGCCGGCGGTTCTGCGAATCGAACGGGCTGATCCGGACGAGGCGATGGACGCCGCGCTCGGCCCGCAGCCAGCCGTAGGCGCGGCGCGCCTCGACGGCCAGGGTCGCGCTCTTGAGCCCCGCCGACTCGCCTTCCTGCTGGTCGACGATCTCGGTGTGGAAGCGGTGGCGCTCGGCCCAGCGGAGGTACATCCGGAGGAGCATCTCGGCCCAGTCGGTGGCCTCCGTGCCACCCGCTCCGGCGCTGATCATCAGGAGGGCGCCGCGGTCGTCGTACTCGCCGCTGAACAGCAGCGCCGTCCGCTCGCGGTTGAAGTCCTTCTCGAGGGCCTCCGCGTCATGGGCCAGCACCGCCTCGAGCTCGGCATCGGGTGATTCCTGGAGGAGGTCGATCAGCTCGAAGAGCGAGGTGGCCCGGGCCTCGAGCTGGCGCCACGTGTCGATCTCGGTCCGCAGGCCGTCCGCCTCGCGGAGGACCTGCTTGGCCGTGCGCCCGTCGTCCCAGAACCCCGGAGCGAGGGTCAGCTGGTCGAGCTGGCCGAGTCGTGCTTCCTTGGCGCCGAGGTCAAAGACGCCCCGAGGTCGACCGGATCCGCTCCGTCAGATCCCGGAGTGCGGCGGCTTCCACTAGCCGCGGCCCTGGACATCCTGGAGGAGGATCGGACGGAGCTCGATGATCCGCAGGGCGGTCTTGCTCCGGGCGACGACGGGGTTCACGCAGGGACAATAGCCGTTGTGAGGGCAGACGCCGCAGTTGCCGTCGCAATCCAGCGCCGCAGCGTAGCTGCACGTCCGGCAGTCTCGCTCGCAGGCGATCAGATCAATGAACGACTCTTCCTCGGCCTGCTTCACGGGCTCCCTTTCTCGTGGGCTGGGGAAGGGTTTGGCGCGGGCGACCGGCAGCTACCCATGCGAACGATTTCGCGAACGGTTGTGGGCTTCCTCCGGATCTCCAGCCCCATACCCCGTGGGCTTGGCCCAGTGTACCGGCACAAGCCCGATTCGCCAAGAGGGAAAGTGCGAGATTCGTGCCCAAAATGCGTCCGTTCGGCGGTCCGACCGCGCTTTCAGCCGGGCACCCCGGAACCTGCCCCGACGATCACCTCGAAGGTCCCAGCGTGACGCCGCCGGATCGGGCCGGGTTCGGCAGAAATGAGTGGCGCAGAACGGGGCCCCTTGGGCTACGGCAGGTTGCGGCTGTTGAGGCATGCCGCTCAGGGCCAGACCCCGTGGACCGTGCCGTTCAACGA
>JANWLH010000105.1 GCA_025450915.1 Candidatus Limnocylindrales bacterium
CGGTGCCTCCGGACCGGATCCAGGCGGTCGCGGAGGGCGTCTCCCAGGAGGTTCACGCCGAGCACGAACAGGACGAGGAAGACCGCCGGCTCGACCGTCAGCCACCAGGCGCTCTGGAGGTAGTCACGACCGTCGAAGATCAGGCGGCCCCACTCGGGGGTCGGCGGCGGGACGCCCAGGCCCAGGAACGTCAAGCCGGCCGTGAACAGGATCACCTGCGGAACCTCGAGCGTCACGATCACGACAATCGAACCCACGACGTTCGGCAGGACGTGGCGCAGCAGGATCCGCCGGTCGCCGACCCCGACGGCGCGGGCGGCGTCGATGTACGGCCGCTCGCGCACGGACAGGGCCTCGCCGCGGACGACCCGGAAGTAGTACAGCCACGAGCCGATCCCCAGGACGACGACCAGGTTGAGGATCGACGACCCAATGACGGCGATCACCGCCAGGGCCAGGATCAGCAATGGGATCGCCTGCTGGATGTCGGCCAGGCGGCCGATCAGCGTGTCGACCCAGCCGCCGCGATAGCCCGCCAGGAGGCCGGCTGGGACGCCGATCGAGGCTCCGATCAGGACGCTCAGCAGGCCGATCTCCAGCGACGTCCGAGCGCCCCACAGGATCCGCGAGAGGAGGTCGCGGCCGACTGCGTCGGTCCCGAGCAGGTAGGTAGCCGAACCGCCCGGCAACCAGGCCGGCGGCTTGAGCCGATCGACCAGGACCTGGGCGAGCGGGTCGTGCGGGCTGATCACCGGCGCCAGGACGGCCAGGAGGGCGATCGCCACGACGATCCCGCTCCCGACGGCAACGGGCAGCTCGATGTGCCGGAGACTCCAGCGCCGGGCCGGACCGAAGCCCGCCTCGTCCGCCTCCTCCACCTCAGCCCAGCCTGATCCGGGGATCGAGGAGCCCGTAGACCACGTCCAGGCCGAGATTGATCGTCACGATCGTGACGGCCGTGACAAACGTGAACGCCTGGATCACGGGCAGGTCCCGGTTCGTCACGGCCTGGACGACGAGGAGGCCCATGCCCGGGTAGCTGAAGATCACCTCGACGATGATCACGCCGGAGACGATCGCGGCCAGGTCGAATGCCAGGAAGGTCACGAACGGGATCGCGGCGTTGCGCAGGGCGTGCCGGAGGATCACCCGGCGCGGCCCGAGGCCCTTCGCCCGGGCGGTCACGATGTAGTTCGTGCCCATCACGTCGAGGAGGCTCGAGCGCAGGATCCGGGTGAGGCCGGCCGCCGATCCGAGGCCGATCACGACCGCCGGCAGGATCAGGAAGCTGGGTCCGCCCGAGCCCGAGACCGGCAGGATCCGCCAGGCCACTCCAAAGACCAGGATCAGCACCTGGCCGAGGACGAAGCCCGGGACTGCCTGGCCGGCGATTGCCACCGTCCGGGCGGTCACGTCGAGCCACGAACCCGGCCGTGCCGCGGCCAGGATGCCGAGGGGCATCGAGATGAGCAACGAGACCGCCAGCCCGGCGGCGCCCAGCGAGAGCGTGGTGGGCAAGCGGTCGAGGACCATGCCCAGCGCCGGCTCGAGGGTCCGCGTCGACGTGCCGAAGTCGCCGTGGATCGCCCGCCCGAGGAAGCCCAGGAACTGGATCGGGATCGGCTGGTTGAAGCCGAGGTTCTGGCGGAGCGATTCGACGGCCGCCGGCGGCGCGTCGAGGGGCAGCAGCGCGCGCACGGGATCGCTGGCCAGAAAGACGAGCGCGAACACGACGAAGGCCACCCCGACCACCACGATCGCGTTGGCCAGGAGTCGGCGGACGAGGAACCAGGCCATATCCGCGACAGCGTAGCGGCTGTCACGCAGCGCCCGGCGGGACGGCGGCCGCCGTCCTCGGGCTCGCCGGCAGCGCCTCGGTCAACGGCGACCTCGTCGTCGCCCCCGACGGCTCGCTCAAGGCGAGCTATGCGCAGACCACCGGCAACGCGACCCCGACAACAACGATCACGCCCGATCCGAGCCAGGCTCCGATCGCCGCCCCGTCGCCTAGCTGATCGAGTAGGCCACGGTGACCGTGACCTCGAGCTGCTCCGTGGTCGGCGCAGCCGGAGCCGTTCCCGGGGCAACCGGCGCGACGGAGGTCGTTCCACCGGCACCGCTCGATGGAGCCGTGTCCGGCGCCTCGATCACGCCCATCGGCACGGCGTAGCCGCCGCCCACCGAGACGCTCAGCGAGACGACACCGCCGAGGGTCACGCCGGCATCGCTGGCCGCGGCCTGGGCCTGCGCCCGGGCATCCGCCATCGCCGCGGCAAGGGCCGTCCGCTGGGCCGGGGCGCGGTCGCTGAGATCGGCCTTCACGTTGGCCCAGCCGCTGCCGCTCACGACCAGCTCATGATCCGGGGCGAGCCCGGCGCTGCCACCCAGGCCCGGGTAGGGATAGGCGATCGCCATGTTCGAGCCGCTGCTCCCGGAGGCACCCCCGCTGCTCACCCCGGCCGGCAGGGGCTGGGCAACCGGGCCGCCGACATCGACCCTCGGCAGACTCGTCGCTGGGGCACCCGCCGGCTGGCTGATCGCAGCCGGCGCACTCGGGGTTCCGCCCGGAGGGGCGACCGAGCAGGCCGCGATCACGACCGCCATCGCGGGCACCAGCAGCAGGCCGAGTTGACGAAACGAACGCGGGCGGTGGGAGGTGAGGCGATCCATCGAGGTCTCCAGAGCTCCGTGATGGCCGGCAGCGGGCCGGGTTCACCAAGGACGCCGGGGTCGGCCTGCCGGTTCCCGGCTCAACCGGGCGTGCGGGGCCGGCGCCGGTCCGCAGGCGACTCAGGCCTGGTCGAGGGCCGCCTTGAGGTCTGCCAGGAGGTCGGCGACAGCCTCGATTCCGCAGGACAGGCGGATCAGCGCCGGGTCCACCTCGAGCGGCGATCCGGCAACGGACGCGTGGGTCATCACCGCTGGCAGCTCGATCAGCGACTCGACCCCACCCAGCGACTCGGCCAGGGTGAACAACCGGGTCGATTCGCAGATCGCGACAGCGCGCTCGCGGGCCGACCTGCCGTGGACACCGCCCGCAGCCGGCACGAACGAGACCATCCCTCCAGGACTGCGCATCTGGCGCGCGGCAAGCGCCGCCTGGGGATGAGCGTGGGACCCCGAGCGCAAGCCGGGATAGCGCACCGCGGCCACGTCATCGCGGCCGGCCAGGAACTCGGCGATCGCGGCCGCGTTGGCAGCGTGCCGCTCGGCGCGCAGGGCGAGCGTTCGCAGCCCCCGCAGGACGAGGAAGCAGTCGAACGGGCCGGGCACGGCGCCGATCGCATTCTGGAGGAAGCGCAGTCGCGCGGCGATCGCCGGCCGGCTCGTCACGACGACCCCGTTGACGGTGTCGGAGTGGCCGCCGAGGTATTTCGTCGCTGAGTGGAAGACGATGTCGGCGCCGTGGTCGAGGGGCCGCTGGACGGCCGGCGACGCGAACGTGTTGTCGACCACGATCAGCGGCCGCTCGCCGTCGGCCCCGCGGTGGGCCGAGATCGCGTCGGCCACACCGGCGATGTCGACCAGCTTCAGGAGCGGGTTGGTCGGCGTCTCGAACCAGACCAGCCGGGTGTGCGGCGAGAGGACCGAACGCACATTGGCGGGATCCGCGGCCAGGTCGACGTACCGGGCGCTGATCCCCTTCGGCCGGAGCACGCGCTCGAAGAGCCGGTACGTGCCGCCGTAGACATCGTCGCCGATGACCACCTCGTCGCCGGGCAGTGCCAGCTCGGCGATCATGGCCGTCGCCGCGGCACCGGACGAGAAGGCGATCCCCTCCTCGCCACCCTCGAGAGCCGCCACGGCCCGCTCCAGTCGGTGGCGGGTCGGGTTGCCGGTCCGGGCGTATTCCCAGCCGGCGCGCGGCCGGCCGATCCCGTCCTGGGCGTAGGTGCTCGTCTGGTAGATCGGCGGTGCGACGGCGCCGGTCAGCTCGTCCGGCTCCTGGCCGGCATGGACGGACAGCGTGTCGAGCGACCAGCCCTCGTCGGCGGCATAGCGCTCGGCGAACGCCGGGGATTCGTCGCCTCCGGGCTCCCTGGCCATGCCTCAGACCGCGACGGGACGGTGGGCGACGTACTCGAGCAGGTCGAGCTTGGTCACGACGCCGGCGGGCCGCCCGCCGTCCATCGCGATCAGCGCCGACGTTGCGCCCGCGAGCAGCCGGAACGCGTCATCGAGCGACGCGGCAACATCGATCACGGGCAGCGGCGGGTCCATCAGCTCGCCGACCGTCCGCTCCACGACCGACGGATCGCGGTAGGCGCGGTCGAGCAGACCGCGCTCGGAGATCGAGCCGACGATGGCCTCGATCCGGTCGGCGCCGGCCTCGTCGGCTGCGGCCTCGGAGACCGGCATCTGGCTGATGCCATACGTCTGGAGGCGGTCGATTGCCGTGCCCACCCGTTCGGTGGTCCGGGCCAAGATCAGCCCCGGCCGTTCCGCCTCGTGGTGGCGGTCGGCCAGGAGCGCGCCGATCTTGGCCGCGCCGCTGCTCGTGGCGAGGAGTCCGTTGACCCGCATCCATTCGTCGTTGTAGAGCTTGGAGAGGTAGTTCCGGCCGCCGTCAGGGAGGAGGACGACGATCACGGCCTCGTGGCCCCGCTCCGTCGCCGCGAGCTCGCGACCCACGATCAGGGCCGCGACGAGGGCCGTCCCGCAGGAACCGCCCGAAAGGATCCCCTCCTCGCGGGTCAGCCGCCGGGCCGCCGCGAACGAATCGCGATCCGACACACGAACCCAGCGGTCGACCACGGCCGGATCGAAGGTCCCGGGCATGAAGTCCTCGCCGATCCCCTCGGTCAGGTACGGCCGCGCAGTGTCACCCGAGAGGACACTGCCTTCAGGGTCGGCGCCGATCACCTGGATCGCCGGGTTCTGGGCCTTGAGGTAATGGGCAGTCCCGGTGATCGTTCCACCGGTGCCGACGCCGGCGATGAAATGGGTCAGCCGGCCGTCGGTCTGCTGCCAGATCTCGGGGCCCGTCGTCCGCTCGTGGGCGGCCGGGTTCTCGGCGTTCCAGTACTGGTCGGGCTTGAACGCGCCCGGGATGTCGCGGGCCAGGCGGGCCGAGACCGAGTAGTAGCTTTCGGGCGAATCCGGCGCGACGTTGGTCGGGCAGAGGACCACTTCGGCGCCGTACGCGCGGAGGAGCGCCTGCTTCTCGGTCGATTGCTTGTCGGCCATCACGAAGATGCAGCGGTACCCCTTGAGCGCCGCGGCGATCGCCAGCCCGTGGCCGGTGTTGCCACTCGTCGGCTCGATGATCGTGCCACCCGGCTTGAGCAGCCCGGCTCGCTCGGCGGCCTCGATCATCGGCAGGCCGATCCGGTCCTTGACCGAGCCGCCCGGATTCAGCGCCTCGAGCTTGGCAAGGATCAGCGGCCGGCGCTCCGCCGGGCCGAGATCGCGGGTGACCCTGGTCAGCTCGACGAGGGGCGTGTTGCCGACGAGGTCGAGGATCGAGTGGGCGTAGTCCATCCCGCCGAGGATAGCCGGTCGACCGCTCAGCGGGCGTCCCCGGGCCGGGCGAGGAAGAGCCATGTCAGGCGGCGCAAGCGGCGCGGCCGGCCCAGCGGATCGACCGTTCGCGGATAGAGCTCGGCGACGGCCGGCCCGAGGAGGTCCGCGAAGCGCTCGGTCAACGCATGGGCAAGGTCCAGCTCGGCCCGGCTGCCGGCCTCGGGGAGCTGGCCACCGGGCGGCCAGGCGGGCCCGAGCAGCTCGGCGGCGCTCGTCGCCGGGAGGATCCGTGTCACCAGCCGGCGACCGACATACAGCTCGGCGCTGCCGGCGATCGCGATCGGCAGGATCGGCGCCCCGGCGCGCAGGGCGATCAAGGCCGAGCCGAACCGGAATGGGGCCAGCCGATCGGGCGGACCGGCCACGCCGCCTTCGGGGATCAGGACGAAGACGCCGCCTGTCGCAATAACCGCCCGGGCCGACGCGACGTGCTGGTCGATGCCGACGCCGCCCCGCCAGACGGGCAGCATCCCCCCGACGCGGTGGAGCAGCCACTCGCGCCAGCGGGCGCTGAAGGCCGACGGACCGCTGCCGAGGAACCAGGCCCGCGGCTCGAGCGGCAAGGCATCCATGATCAGGAACGGATCCATCCAGCCGCGGTGGACGGCGGCGATCACGACGTAGCCGCCCTGCTGCGGCGTGTTCTCCGATCCGAGCCGTTCGTGGTGCAGGCGCAGGACGCCGAAGACGATGAACCGGAAGATGACGGCGAGGGCCCGGACGAGGACCCCGGCGTTCGCCTCCGGTGGTCGCCCGAGCCAGGCGAGCCCTTCGCGAACGCCGCCGCGCCGCCGGGCGAGCGCCTCGGGCGAGGTTCGAGCCGGGGGCCGCCGGCGGATGGGCTCGGGTGCCCCGGTCAGGTGCCCGCGGCCCCTGCTTCGAGCGGCAGCGACCCATCGTCATCGTCGAGGGGCTCCGGCTCGACGGGCATCGACAGCCCCGGCGGCAGCCGCCGATGGCGAACGACGAGCAGGATCAGCGAGGCGACGATCACGATCACCGAGATGAGCTGGGCCGTCGGGATGCCGAAGAAGGTCCAGTTGTCCACTCGCAGGAATTCGAGGATGAACCGGACCGCGGCGTACCAGATGAAGAAGATCAGGGCGATCTCACCGGTTCGGAGGCGGCCGGCGAAGCGTCGCGAGAGCCACAGCAGGGTCAGCATCCCCAGCAGGCCCGAGACCGACTCGTAGAGGAAGAGTGGCTGGAAATGGGCAGTCGCCGGCGTCGTCCCGTCCGGCGGGCAGAGATAGCCGACGACCCGGTGGGCGCAGTCGATCGTGATCCCCAGCGGCGACGTCGTCGGCGGGCCGTACAGCTCCTGGTTGAAGAAGTTGCCCCAGCGGGCCACGAACTCCATCGCGAACAGGCCCGGTGCAATGACGTCGGCCCACGCCCAGAACGATTGGCGGTGGTAGCGGGCATAGGCGATCACGGCGACCCCCCCGGCGCCGATCCCGCCGTAGACGCCCAGGCCGGCATACGGCGGCAGGATGATCCTGGTCAGGTCGTCCTTGTAGAGCTGCCACTGGTCGATCACGTGGTAGGCCCGGCCACCGATCAGCGCGGCGATCGCCACGATGATCATCCCGTTGGCGAACCAGTTCTCGTTCAGGCCGCGGGCCCGCACGCCGTGACGGATCACGACGTAGGTGAGCAGCAGCCCGAGCGCATAGCAGATCCCGTAGAAGTAGACGGGGATCGGGCCGATCTGCAGAGCAATGGAAGGTGGCGTGAAGTCGATCATCGGTCTCTGAGTGTAAACGCTGGGTCGGCGAGGCTCCCTATACTTGCCGCCGATGAACGACGAATTCCAGTGGTGGCTGCTGCTCGTCGGTCTCGTGATCGGGGCCCTGCTCGTCTTCCTCGTGATGGTCGACTTCAATCGATCCGCGGACGAGCAGACCGAGGCCGAGCTGGCACGCGAGGCCGCCTGGATGGCCGTCCTGCTTCGGCCAACCGACGGCGAGATCGATCCGGCCCTGATCCACGAGATCCTGCGACTGCACCGCGAGTGGCTTGCCGGCGCCACCAGCCTCGCGATCGAAGCCGCGCCGCCTTCGGGCCAGCCACCGCTCGACGAGCCTCGCGCCGACGAGCCGCCGCCGGGCGACTCAGCGCCCTGGCACGCCGATGCCCGGAGCACGTCCGACATGGAGAGCGACGGCGCCTAGGCCGAGCCGCCGGAACGAGACGTCGACCAACCCGGCCGAGCGCATCGTCGCGGCGAGGGTGGCGGCATCCGGGAAGCCGTCGAGCGAGGTCGGCAGGTAGCGATACTCCCGCCCGTGCCCGAACGCACTCGCGACGAGCGGGGCGAGCCGGCCGAAGGACGAGCGGAACAGCCAGCCCCAGCCGCGCTGCGGTGGCAGGGACAGCTCCAGGCAGACCACCCGGCCGCCCGGCCGGACCGCCCGGGCAAGCTCTCGAAAGCCCGCCTCGAAGTCGGCCAGGTTGCGCAGCCCGAAGCCGATCGTGGCCGAGTCGAACTCCCCGTCGGCGCACGGCAGGGAGAGCGCGTTGCCGACCTGGAAGCTGAGCTGGACGATGTCGCCGTAGGCCTGCTGGGCGGCCGCGACCATCCCTGGCGCGAGGTCGACTCCGACGACCCGGCCGAACGGCCCGACCCGCTCCGCGAGTGCCGAGCTCAGCTTGCCCGTGCCGCAGGCCACGTCGATCGCCGAGCCGCCCGACTCCAGGCCCGTGGCATCCGCGGCCAGGCGCCGCCAGCGGCCGTCGCCGCCTGCCGTCATCAGCGTGTTGACACGGTCGTAGACCGGCGCGATCGAGTCGAACATCGCCGCGACGTCCGCCTCGGGAACCGGGTTGCCCTGACGCGTTTCCTTGGGCCGGGGCATCATCGATCCTCGCGCGCCGGGACGCCGGCCGGGATCCGGGCCGTGGGGGCAGCAGCACGAACGAGGGAGACAGGGTGACCGACGAGCCTCGGGAGACGGCCATTGGCGCCGGCTCCGCGCCGAGCGGCGGCGACCCCGCGCTCGATGAGACGACGCGATCGGCGGCGGCCTGCCCGCGCTGCGGAGCGCACCGGCTGGCCACGCTCGACCTCCCGACGATCGATACCACCGGCTACCGTCCCCTCGACGAGATCTACGGCATGACCGGCGGGCCGAACCTCCAGGAGCCCGCGATCGGCTGCCTCGCGTGCGGCGCCGAATGGCCCGGCCTGGCCGCGTTCAATGACGAGGCGTCGGGCCGCGCCGACCATCAGCGCGACGCCTGACCGGTCGACCCGGCGAGGCGGCTCAGCCTCCGAATGAGCCACCGATCACCGGCGCACCCGGGGCAATCGGTCCGTTGACGGTAGCCAGGGAGACGCCGAAGGGCGTCCCGGCCGGCACGTTGCCCAAGCCCGGGACCGGTCCGACCCAGTAGGCGAGTCCGCCGCCGAGATCCATCTCGCCAACATCGTGGCGCGTGCCGTTGAGGAGCACCCAGCAGCGATACTCCTGGCCGCTTGGCGCCGGCGCGAGGCCATTGGCGACGACGACCAGGTCCGTACTCGTGGGCGAGAACAGCAGCGTGCCCCGGGGGGCCGCGCCGGTCGAGCTGACCAGGGAGACCTCCTTGACGTCGGGCTCCGCCTGGACCTTGAGGGTCCAGCTCGTGACCCGGGCAAGCTCGGCCGTTGTCTCCTGGCTGATCGCCAGCGCCGGGGCCTGGTTGCTGCCGACGAACGCGGCCGTGCCGCCAATCGCCACGAGGATCGCGGCGGCCACGCTCAACGGAAGGACGATCGAGCGGAGGCGCCGGCGGCGGCCGATCGAAATCGGCTGGGCCGGATCCTGCGGAGCGGCGGACGCTGGCCCGCTCGGCGCGACCGACTCGGCACTTGCGGGACTGGACGCGACACCCTCCGCGGCGAGGCCCGACCGATCGCGGCCGACGGCGCGGACGAGGGCCAGCGTTCGCTCGCGCAGCTCCGGGGGCGGCGTCTCGAGGACGGCGTCTCGAATCAGGCCCGCGGAGGCGCGCAGGCTGTCGGCTTCGGCGGAGCACGCCGGACAGCCGGCGAGGTGGCCGGCGAGGGCGGCCGCTTCGGGTGTATCCCCAGCCGCAAGACGATCGAGCCCTCCGGGCTGGACCGCGGCGAGCTCCAGCAGCTCGCGGGCTTCGCGATGGTCGATCATTGCTCGACCACGCCGGCCACGGTGCTCGAGCCGTCGACCGGCATGAATCCCGGGCCCAATGCGTTGCGCATCCGCAACAGCGCTCGCCGCGTGCGGGTCTTGACCGTGCCGATCGGCCAGCCCAGCCGCTCCGCGATCTCGCTCTGGCTGAGCTCGTCGCGATAGGCGAGGACGAGGACGGCACGCTCGACGTCGGGCAGCTCGGCCAGGGCCTCGGCGAGTGAGCTGCGCAGCTCAGTCTCGGCGAGAAGGGCTGCCGGACCCATGACCGCCTGGCCGGCTCCGACGACCTCGCCACCGACGAGCAACCGCTCGAGCGTCGCGGTATCGCCCTCGTCGGGCAGGGCGACATCCGAGACCGGTACGGTCGGCGGCCGGCGGCCAAGCGCGCGCAGCCGGTCGATCGTCCGGTTGCGGGCGATCGTCAGAAGCCAGGCGGGCAGCGAGCCCATCGTCGGGTCGTACTGCTCGGCCCGGTTCCAGAGAGCGAGAAAGGTTTCCTGAACCACGTCTTCGGCTAGTCCCCGATCGGTCGTCAGCCGGCGCGCAGTGGCGTAGACCGCGCCGGCATAGCGGTCATAGAGCTGGACGAGGGCGTCCTCGGATCCGGACGCCACCGCCCGGACGAGACCGGAGTCCTCGCCTGTCATCGGCTACGCGTCCGGTTCGGCGCCGGTTTCAACGGGGATCGCCAGCGGGCGGTGCTCGAACGCGCTGGAGTACACGACATCGGTCTCTGTCGTATAGACGAACGGGATCGCCTGGATTCGCTTCATCACTCGCTCGAGGTCGAGGGTATCCGCCGCCCGGACCTTGAGCAGGTAATCGGCCTCGCCGGCGATGTGATGGCATTCCTCGATCTCGGGCAGCTCACCGAACGCCTCGGTCAGATCGGTGGTCGACGGCCCCGGCGACTGGCGAACCCAGCTGAAGGCCAGGATGCCCCGACCGAGGGCCCGCGCGTCGAGGCGCGCGCCGTAGCCCTGGATGACGCCCCGCGCCTCGAGCTTCTTGACCCGCTCGTGGGCGCTGGGCGCGCTCATCCCGACCGCGGCGCCGATGTCGGCGAAGGACGCCCGGCCATCCCGCTGGAGGATATCGAGGATTCGGAGGTCGACCCGGCTCAAGCCGTCCTGTCGGGGCATCTGGTCCTTATTTGTTAGGTTCCTGACCTTTGACAGCCACTATTTGTTAGGCTACACTCTGCCGAGCAACTGGATGGTACCGGCTGCCACGAGTGTTGGCAGTCCCGCTCCGGCGGAGTCCATCCGATCACCTGGAGGACTTCGACATGCTGATCGCCAGCTCCGTCGCCCTCCTCGCGCTCTTCGCGTTTGTGAGCATCCTGCTCTCTTCCGACGAAGGTCGAGAGGGCACCGATCCACGAGACCATCTCGCTGCCTGGACGCGCTACGGAATGCGCTAGTCCGGCGCGGCAGGCTGCTTAGCCTACCCCCACGAGGCCCCCGAACGCCGGGGGCCTTGTTGATTCCCGGGGGCCTGCTGAGAGCCGGCCGTCGCACGGACCCTGCGGCGCGCGTCTTGGCCTCTGAAGAGCAACAGGGGGGTCGGCCATGGACACGCTCACTCGACCGGCGGGACGTCTCCTCGCCATCGTCGCCATCGTCGCCGCAGCTGCCGCCCTCGGTGGAGCCCTGTTCGTCGTATCCGGCATCGGCCACGCGGCCCCGGCCGAAGGCGGCTACCCCGTCACGATCGCGCCCGGGATCACGCCGTCGCTGACCAGTGAGCAGGTCGCCGGGATATCCCGAGGATATCTCGATGCGCAGACCCCGCAGCTGGCGGCGCCAGCGCTGCATCGGCCCCCGCTCGTGCTCGCAGAATGGGCGACCAGGGCACGGGATGCCGGCGTTCATGAGCCGCGCGTCCCACCGGCTGCCGTCGCCCAGCAGCCGGATCGCGTCGTGTGGGTCGTGCTCGTGTCAGGCGACCTCCTGAACCTGGGCGACTTCCCATGGAGCCGGTCCGGAGCGCCGGACCCGGAAGGCACGATCGTGATCGACGACGCGTCCGGCACGATCCTGGGCGTCTACCCCCACGATCCGCCGGGCTTCGACTCACCCGAGCCAACTGGCCCGTAGCGCCTCAGGCGACCGCGACCCCGATCAGCCGGCCGACGAGGAACGTGACTGCGGCCGCCAGGGCGCCAATCCCCACCTGGCGTGCCCCGCTGAACAGGGCGCTCCGCCCGGTCAACAGGCTGATCGCGATCCCGACGAGGAACATGGCCGCGAGGCTCAGGACGATGCTGACGACGAAGGCGGCGGCGCCCGACGCGACGAGGTACGGCAGCACCGGCACCGCGGCGCCGGCCGCAAATGCGACGAGCGACCCGAACGCCGCGCCCCACGGCGAGCCGAGCTGGTCGGGGTCGAGGCCGAGCTCCTCGCGGATCAGCGTGTCGAGGGCGGCCTCCTTGTCGTGGAAGAGTCGCGCCGCCACGCGCTTGGCCTCCTCCTCGGTGAAGCCCTTTGTCCGGTAGATCGCCGCCAGCTCGGCCTGCTCCTCATCGGGCATCGCCTCCATCTCGGCCCGTTCGAGCGCGATCTGGCGCTCGTAGAGCTCACGCTGCGACTGCATCGAGATGTACTCGCCCGCGGCCATGCTGAACGAGCCGGCCAGCAGGCCGGCGATCCCGGCAAGCAGGATGAAATGCGGATCGGTCGAGGCGCCGGTGATCCCCATCACGAGCGACGTGTTGCTGACGAGGCCGTCCGAGACGCCGAAGATCACCGCCCGGACGGTCCCCGACTGGCCGGTCCGGTGCCAGCGCTCGTCGCGCCCGGTCTCGCCCTTGGGGCGGGGTGCCTTGACCTCCCGAAGCACGGCAGGATCGGCAGCCGTGGCGCTCTTCGCAGCAGGATCCTCGGCCTTGTCGTCGCCCAGCCGCTTCCAGATCTGGGCGTGCTCACGCTCATCGGCGGCGATCGCCTCGACCTCGGGCGAAGCCTGCCCGGCGTAGGTCTCCTCCTCGTCACCCTCGAGGGCCTGGACCAGGTCGCTCACCGAGCGCGTTCCGAAGACGCGGGCGAGCACGATGATCGTCCGGACGCGCAGCCGCGGTCCGCCGACGGGCGGCACGGACGCTCCCAGCTCGCGCAGCTTCGAGGCCCAGACCTCGGCATGGCGGCGCTCGTTGCCCGCGATCGTCCGAAAGGCCATTGCCCGGCGCTCGTCCTTCTCGATCCCGGCCAGGGCGTCGTACAGGACGATCGCGTCGCGCTCGAGCTTGAGGTTCTCCAGGCTCTGTTGGACATCGAAGGTGGCCACGGTTCGATGGTAGCCGGGCCGCGTCACCAGTGCGGTGG
The DNA here is from genome assembly GCA_025450915.1 of Candidatus Limnocylindrales bacterium. GTDB lineage: Bacteria > Chloroflexota > Limnocylindria > Limnocylindrales > CSP1-4 > Palsa-1033. The sequence continues at coordinate 13,004 of JANWLH010000105.1, forward strand.
CTAGAATCCCGTGAGTGACCGACACCGGAATCCTGTACCTCGACGGCGCGGCCGTCCGCGCGGCGATGCCCGACGTCCGCACCCGGATCGAGCTCGGCGAGCGAACGATGCTGGCCCTGATCGCGGATGCCGAGTTGCCGCCCAAGATCGGCACGGAGGCGCGCCCGCCCGGGTCGTTCAGCCATGCCATGCCGGCCTTCCTGCGCGGGGCGCCGGGCGACGGCTCGGCCGACCTGCTCGGCGTGAAGTGGGTGGTCGGCTTTCCGGCCAACGGCGCCAGGGGCCTGCCGACGATCCATGCGACCGTGATCCTGAGCGACCCGCTGACCGGCCTGCCCGTGGCGATCCTCGACGGCGCGCCGATCACCGCCGATCGAACCGCGGCGATCTCGGGCGTGGCGATCCGCCACTGGGGACCGACCGCGAGAGGCCTCGCCGCGGACCGGATCCGCGTGGCGATCCTCGGTGCGGGTGTCCAGGCGCGCAGCCACCTCCCGGTGATCGGGCACGTCCTCCCCGGGGCCGAGGTCGTGATCCACGACCGCCATCCGGAGCGGGCTGCACAGGTGGCGGAGATCGCCCGGGCGACTGCCGGAATCGGGACCGCCGGCACTGCCGAAACCGCCGCTGACGCGACGCTCGGCGCCGACGTGGTCCTGACCGCGGTCTCGTTCGGCCCGGTCCGGCAGACGCTCCGGAATGACGACCTCGCCCCGAACGCCCTCGTCATTGCGATCGACTACGCGACCAGCATTCACCACGAGGTGGCTCGCGCCGCGGTCCTGTTCCTCACCGACGAGCGCGGCCAGTTCGAAGCCAATCGTGCCGCCGGCCTCTTCGATGACTACCCCGACCCGCAGGCCACGATCGGCCTCGCGATCCGCGACGGGACGACGGCGCCGGCCGCGGGCCGGGTCCTCGTCAGCCATCTCGGGGTCGGCCTGGCGGACCTCGTGTTCGCCAACGCCATCGTCCAGAACGCCATCGCGTCCGGGCAGGGGATCCGCCTCCCCCGCTGAGCCGCCAGATCGACCGGCAGAGGCGCTCCCGGCATCGCACACTGACACCGCGGCTACCGGCCATCTCGAACCTGGAGGGACTCGTGCGCATCCTCGGCCGCCTGTTGAGCATCCTGCTCGTGCTCCTGATCGTTGTCATCGTGGCGACAGGCGGCCTCCTGGTCTGGGTGACCCACCGCGCCCTGCCGACAACGAGCGGCTCGCTCAGGGCCGCCGGGCTCACGGCACCCGTGAGCGTGACCCGCGACGCGACCGGGATCATCAACATCACCGCGACAACCCCCCACGACCTGTTCCTCGCCCAGGGGTACGTCCACGCCCAGGAGCGCTTCTGGCAGATGGAGGTCTGGCGGCACATCGGCGCCGGCCGCCTGTCGGAGCTCTTCGGACCGACGACGCTCGAGGAGGACGAGTTCATCCGGACCCTCGGCTGGCGCCAGGCGGCCCAGCGCGACCTCGACGCGGCGACGCCCGAGCTGAAGGCGGACCTCCAGTCCTACGCGGACGGTGTCAACGACTGGATCAACGCGAACAAGGGCCAGCTCGGGCTGGCTTTCGTGGTCGAAGGGCTGAAGGCCGGCCTCGGCGGTGGCGTCGGCGGCTACACGCCCGAACCGTGGACGCCGCTCGACTCGGCGACCTGGGCACTCGTCCAGGCCTGGTCGCTCGGCGACAACTTCGATTCCGAGATCTTCCGGGTCCTGGCCGATGCGAAGCTCGGCGACCCGAGCCGGACCGACGAGCTCAGCCCGCCCTACCCGGCGACGGGGCCGGTGATCGTCCCGGACTCCGAGCTCCAGCCGAGTGCCCTGACCGGCGGCGCCGCCGGCGCCGCCGCGTCGCCCCCCTCCGCCGACCCAGGCAATGCGTCGACGGCCCTGACGCCGTCCCAGGCAGATGGCCTGCGAGCCCTGGCGGCCCTCGGCCAGTCCATCGCCGCCTCGGCCGGGATCGACCCTGCCCAGGGACTCGAGGGTGACCACGGCGTGGGCTCGAACAACTGGGTCGTCGCGGGCTCGAAGAGCGCCGACGGCAAGGCCCTCCTCGCGAACGACCCGCACCTCGGGATCAGCATGCCTTCGGTGTGGATCATGAACGGCCTCCACTGCCAGGTCGTCAGCGCCGCGTGCCCGTTTGACGTCACCGGGGTCAGCTTCCCCGGAGATCCGCTCGTGATCCTCGGCCACAACGAGCAGATCGCGTGGGGTGCCACCAACCTGGGCCCCGACGTCGAGGACCTGTTCATCGAGAAGCCCGACCCGGGCAATTCTGCGAACTACCTGTTCAAGGGCCAGTCGATCCCGTTCACGGTGCGCACCGAGACGATCAAGGTCGCGGGCGAGGCGCCGGTCACCCTGACCGTTCGCTCGACGGGCCACGGGCCGATCGTCACCGACGTCGACGACCGGCTCAAGTCGTCATCGACGATGTACGCCCTGCGCTGGACGGCCACCGCCCAGCCGAATGGGGCGCTTGACTCGTTCCTCGGCCTGGACAAGGCGAAGGACTATGCCGACTTCCGGGCGGCCCTCAGCGTCTACGGCGCCCCGGCCCAGAACTTCGTGTATGCCGACGTGAACGGCAACATCGGCTACCAGGCACCCGGCTGGATCCCGATCCGGGAGGACAAGTCCGACCACGGCCAGCGGCCGGTGCCCGGCGACGACGGCCTCCACGAATGGACCGGGATGATCCCCTACGACCAACTGCCGCGGGTCTACAACCCGCCTTCCGGCTACATCGTCAGCGCCAACAACGAGCTCGTCGACAGCGCGTACCCCTACTTCATCGCCCAGGACTGGGACCCGGGCTACCGGGCAGCCCGGATCACCGAGCTGCTCAAGTCGGACATCGCCAACGGTGGCGTGACGCTCGACGACATGAGCGCCATCCAGACCGATACCAAGATCCTGCGGGCCAGCCTCGTCACCCCGTACCTGAAGGGGATCGCGGCGTCGAGCGGTGACGGCAACGCCGTCCTGAAGGCGATCGACGGCTGGGACGGGACATGTGCCGTCGACAGCCTCGGCTGTGCGGCGTACATGACGTTCGAGGAGCAGCTCGAGCGACACCTCTGGGACGACGACCTCGGCTCGCTCGCCCGCGAATACGTCGGCAGCACCGAGAGCTGGCAGGGGCTGATCTCGCTCCTCGCCAAGCCCGCCGACGCGTTCTGGGACGACATCACTACCACCAAGCGGGAGACCGAGGCCAACATCCTGGCCGAGGCCCTGGACGGTGCCGGGGCCGCCCTCCATTCATCGCTCGGCGCCGACACGACGACGTGGACCTGGGGCCGCGTCCACACGACGACGTTCCGTGAGGTCACCCTCGGCGAGAGCGGAATCGGGCCACTCGAGTGGTACTTCGACAAGGGCCCCTACCCCGTCGCCGGAGCGGCCGGGGCGGTCGATGCGACCTACTACCAGTTCAGCGTGGCCTACGACGATCCCTACGACCCGACCGTGAAGGCAGCCACCGACCTGCGCTCGATCTTCGAGATGACGAACATGCCCAGCTATCGGCTGGACGTCGACATGGGCCATCTCGACGACGCCCGGATCGTGATCACCACCGGCCAGTCCGGCAATCCGAGCGACCCGCACTACGGCGACCTGATCGGCGATTGGCTGAACGGGACGCAGGTGCCGCTGCCGTTCACCGGCAAGGCCCGGCAGGCGGCCACGGTGACCAGCCTCATGCTGACGCCGTGAGCGGGCGCGGCAGCCGGGGCTCGGGCGGCCTGCCCGACCTGGTCGTGGTCGGCGCGGGGACGATGGGTGCCTGGACGGCGTTCTGGGCGAACCGGGCCGGCCTGCGCACGACCCTCGTGGACGCCTGGGGTGCCGGCCACCCGCGGGCGACCTCCGGTGACGAGACCCGGATCATCCGAAGCTCGTACGGCGACGACGCCCTCTACGCCCGCTGGTCGCGGGCCGCGCTCGCCCACTGGCGTCGTTTCGGCGAGGAGTGGGGCGAGCCGCTCTTCCGGCCGGTCGGCACGCTGTGGCTCGGGCACCGCCCGGACGGGTTCGAGGCCGCGTCCCTGGCGACGCTCCGCTCGGAGGGCATCCCCGTCGAGCAGGTCGCGGTGGACGAGGCTCGCGCCCGCTGGCCGCAGGTCGCCTTCGAGGACGACGCCTACGTGCTGTTCGAGCCCGAGGCGGGGGCGCTGATGGCCCGTCAGGGCACTGCTGCCGTCGCCCGGGCCTTCGAGCGGGAGGGCGGGGCCTTCGAGCTCTCCCCCGCCCGGCCGGGCCAGGCGAAGGATGGCCGCCTGCTCGATGTCGTCCTCGGTGACGGCCGGCGATTGGGCGCCGGAGCGTTCGTCTTCGCGGCGGGCCCCTGGCTGCCGCGGGTCTTCCCGGAGGTCCTTGGCGAGCTGATCCGGGTGACCAAGCAGGACGTCTTCTTCTTCGGCCCGGCAGGTGGCGACGCGAGCTTCGGACCGGACCGGCTGCCGACCTGGGTCGACTATGACGCCGCTTTCTACGGGGTTCCGGCAATCGATGCCCGGGGCGCCAAGCTCGCCCCGGATCGCTATGGCCCGGTCTTCGATCCGTCGGCCGGCGAGCGGATCGTCGATCCCGATTCGACCCGCCTCGCGCGGGCCTACGCCGCCCGGCGCTTCCCGGCGCTGGCTGCCCAGCCGATCGTCGAGACCCGGGTCTGCCAGTACGAGATGACCCCGGACGCGCACTTCATCCTCGACCGACATCCCGACCTTGCCAACGCCTGGATCGCCGGCGGTGGGTCGGGGCATGCCTTCAAGCACGGCCCGCGAATCGGCGAATACCTGGTGGGCCGCCTCCAGGGCGCGCCGGTGGGTCCCGGTGAGGAGCGCTTCAGCGTGGGCACGAAGCGGGTCGATGATGCCACCCTGCGGACGGGCGCCGACGCGATGGCCTCGGGCTGGCAGGGCTACTGAGTCCGCCTGGGCGACATGCCTGAGCGGCGCTACTCGTTGACCTCGAGCGGGCCCTCGGTCTCGAGCTGGACCCGGCCGTCCTCGACGACCACCACGTAGCGAGCGATCGACTGGTCGGCCGGCGGGTCGAGTGGCTCACCGCTGTCGAGGTCGAAGCGTGAGAGGTGCAGTGCGCAGGTCAGGCTGCCGCCGGTCAGGAAGCCCCGGTCGAGCTCGAAGTACTCGTGGCTGCAGATCCCTTGGAAGGCGCGGTACTCACCGCCGACGTTGACGACCAGGACCGGCTCGGTGCCGTCGACCCAGGCCATCTTCATCTCGCCGGGTCCAACCTCGGAGGCGGCCAGCAGGTCGATCCGCATCAGGCGGCGGAGGCGTCCGCCACTGGCCCGCTCCACTTTGCCTCGAGGAGCTCGCGCAGGCGCTCCTGGGCATCGGCCATCGGCACGCGGGCCACGACCGGCTCGAGGAAGCCGAGGACGATGAACTTGCGCGCGTCGTCGGGATCGATCCCGCGGCTTTCGAGGTAGAAGAGCTGGGTCTCATCGATCGGACCCACCGAGCTCGAGTGAGCCGCGCGGCGGCAGTCCGGCTGGTCGATCTCGAGGCTCGGGATCGCGACCGCGCGCGCCGCCTTCGAGAGGTTCATCCCGAACTCGCCGAGGAAGCTGTCGGTGCCGACGGCGGTCTTCTCGATCGTGATCAGGCCCTTCATGAACGCCCGGGCCGAATCCTTGAGGGCGCCCTTGCTGAGCAGGTTGCCGGTGGTGTTCCGGCCGAGGTGGGTCGTGAAGCTGGTCAGGTCGAACAGCTGTGATTCGCTGCCGAACACGATCTCGACCTGCTCGACCCCGGCACCGTCGCCGATGAGCCGGTTGTCGACGCGCGAGCGGACGAAGCGCCCGCCGAGCTGGGCGAGGGCCCAGTGGAGATTGGCGGACGGGCCGATCGACGCGTGCCGGTGCTGGAACGCGATCTGGCGCGGGCCGAGGTCCTGGATGCTCGCGACGCTCAGGTTCGAGCCCCGCTCGAGGCGCAGCTCCATCGTGCCGGTGAACAGCGCCTGGGGCACGGTCTCTCCGGCGGCACAGGCAATCTCAGGTCCATCCGGCGCGAGCTCCTCGAGCAGCGACGCACCGGCGTCCTCACCGAGCTGGACGATCGTGCGGGTCAGCAGCGCCCGATCCGGGACGCCGACGAGCCAGCGCAGGACGATCGGCTTCTCGAGCCGGACGCCGGCCGGCACGCGCAGGACGATCCCCTGGGTCCAGAAGCCCCGGCTGAGCTGGGCGAACTTGTCATTGGCCGGCAGGCCATGGCCGCCCTCGAGGAGCTCACGGGTCCCCTGCGGATCCCGGGCCAGTGCCCCACCGAGCGTCTCGAGGATGACCCCCGCCGTTCGGGCCGCCTCGGACAGGGCGAGGGCGGCGACGCCGTCCTCGCGCAGCTCGATCAGGCCATCGGCATCGTCGGGGAGCGCCGGTCCGATCGGGCTGTCCGTGGCGCTGCTGGCAGCCGCCGTCGCGAGGTACGGACGGACCCCCATGAGCTCGGCCGGGCGAAGGTCGATGTACGGGGTATAGAGCCGGTTTGGCTCGGTGGCCAGGGCGTCGAACGCCTCGAATGCGGCCAGCCGCTCGGCCCTCAGCCAGGCCGGCTCGCCGCGCTCGGTGACGATCGACTCGATGAGCGCCTGGTCGGCGAACCGGAATGGGAGGTCGGCGAGGCCGCGTCGCTCGGAGGCCCCGGCACGCTCGACGCGAGCCGGACGGGCGGCGCGTTCCACCGTCATCCGAGCGACCCCTCCATCTCGAGCTTGACCAGCCGGTTGAACTCGATCGCGTACTCCATCGGGAGCTCCTTGGTGAAGACCTCGAGGAAGCCCTGGACGATCAGGTTCTGGGCCTCGTTCTCGGTCAGGCCCCGGCTCATCAGGTAGAAGATCTGGTCGGCGCTGATCTTGCCCACGACCGCCTCGTGGGTCATCGTCGTGTCGTCTTCCTGGATGTCGATGTACGGGTACGTGTCGCTGCGACTGATGTCGTCGAGCATCAGCGCGTCGCAGCGGACCGAGGCGACGACGTTGGTCGCGCCGGGCATCACCTTGAGCTGGCCGCGGTAGGTGGCTCGCCCGCCGTCCTTGCTGACCGACTTGCTGACGATCCGGCTGCGCGTGTTCGGGGCAAGGTGGATGGCCTTCGCGCCGGTGTCCTGGTGCTGGCCCTTGCCGGCCACCGCGACGCTGATGATGTCGGCCGTGGCGCCCTCGCCGCGCAGGTAGATCGCCGGGTACTTCATCGTCAGCCGGCTGCCCGTGTTCGCATCGATCCACTCGACCGTCGAGTTCGCGTGGGCGTGGGCCCGCTTCGTGACGAGGTTGTAGACGTCGTTCGACCAGTTCTGGATCGTCGTGTAGCGGACCTTCGAGCCCGGCAGCGCGATCACCTCGACGACGGCCGCGTGGAGCGAGTCGGTCGCGTAGATCGGGGCGGTGCAGCCCTCGATGTAGTGGACCTTGGCGCCCTCGTCGACGACGATCAGGGTCCGCTCGAACTGGCCGGTGTTCTCGCCATTGATCCGGAAGTAGGCCTGCAGCGGCAGCGGCACCTCGACGCCCTTGGGGACGTAGACGAAGGAGCCGCCCGACCAGACCGCGCTGTTGAGCGCGGCGAACTTGTTGTCCTCTGGCGGGACCACCGTCGCGAAGTACTTGCGGAAGAGCTCGGGGTATTCCTTGAGCGCCTGGTCGGTGCCCATGAACACGACGCCGATCTTGCTCAGCTCCTCGCGAACCGAGTGGTAGACGACCTCGCTGTCGTACTGGGCGCCGACTCCGGCCAGGAACTTGCGCTCGGCCTCGGGGATCCCCAGCTTCTCGAACGTCGCCTTGATCTTCTCGGGGACGTCGTCCCACGACTTCTCTTCGCCGGCCGACGGCTTGCGGTAGTAGACGATCTTGTCGAGGTCGATGTCGAGGAGGTTGCCGCCCCACTCGGGCATCGGCCGCTTGAGGAAGTGCTCGTAGGCCCGCAACCGGAACTGGAGCATCCACTCGGGCTCGTCCTTGAACCGGCTGATCTCCTCGACAGTCTCCCGGGTCAGGCCGCGTTTCGTCTGGGCGAGGTAGTCGATGTCATCGTGGAAGGCGTATTCATCGCGGCGGTCGCTGACGATTTCGCGGGTCGTCGTCATCGGATCTCCAGACGGCATGGCTGCCGGTTCGGATTAGGTCTCGGGGTAATCCCGACCCATATTATCGGAATTCCGCCGCCGAGCGTCAACGCGACCTTGGGACAGGAGATGCGAGCCTCCCATCTGGTTGGGTCGGGAGGTACGATCCGCCGCGCCACACCACCGATGACGGAGCGAACGTTGGCAAGGTTCGGCGTCTTCCTGTTCCCGCACGTCGCCCCCTACTCGAGGGTCAGGGATCTGGCCCAGCAGGCAGAGACCCTCGGGTTCGACGACGCCTGGGTCGCCGACCAAACCCCGATGTCTGCCCCGGACGTGATCCGGCTCGAGGCCTGGACGCTGCTCGCCGCGCTCGCCCGCGACACGAGGCGCATCCGTCTGGGCACGCTCGTGACGTCCGCGCCGTTCCGCCACCCACTGATCCTCGCGATGGCGGTATCGACAGTCGATCACGCATCGGACGGCCGGGTCACACTCGGGATCGGTGCGGGCGGCCTGCCTGAGGACCTCGCAGGCGTCAGCATGGCCGGCGCGTCACCTGCCGAGCTCGTGGCGCGGCTGGCGGACCAGCTCGATGTGCTCGACCGCCTGCTTCGCGGCGAGACCGTCTCGAAGTCCGATGGCTACTACCCGACGGCTGATGCCAGCATCGAGCGTCCCATCCAACAGCCTCGGCCTCCGATCGTCGTGGCCGCCCAAGGACCGCGAACGATCGCCCTTGCCGCTCGCTACGGAGAAGGATGGAGCTCGCTCGGCGGCCAGCCGCTGTTCGGCGACCGTCTGGACGACCGAGGGGCTCTCGACCAGGCACGCCGGCACCTGGACTTGCTGGCGGAGGCCTGCATCGCGGTGGGTCGCGATCCGGGCACGATTCGCCGCTCCGTGATGACGTGGCGGACGCACGCATACGCCTCGCTCGGGGCGATGGTCGACTGGGTGGGGTCCTATCGCCAGCTCGGGTTCGACGACTTCGTCCTCTATTGGGTCGGCGATCCGGATCGCGACGAGATCACCAATCGATTCGCGGCCGAAGAGATGCCCCGCCTGCAGTCGGGCCGAAACTGACGGGTCCCGCGCCGTCCGCTCGTGATCAGCGCGACCCTTCCGCGGGCCTGGGGATGGCCGGGGCCGCGGCACCGCCGGACCTGCGAAACGTTCGGGCTAGTAGGCGCAGCCTGGGCAGGTCTGGGAGCTGTCGAGGAGGACGACCTTCACCGTGCTGCCCGTCGTGAAGGTGACGATGATCCCGTAGAAGTCGTGCGGGCCGTCCGTGGCGACCGGCTCTCCGATCTCCTCCCAGGCGGGCCACGTCCACTTCACGGTGCGTGCCGACGCCGGCGCGTGCGCGATCAGCACGATCGTCTTGCCGGCGAACCGGGTTGTCGGAGTGACGCAGTCCTGGCCGGTCACGTCGGCCGGCGCGTAGCACTTCGTGATCCCCTCGACACGAACGACGGTGTCGGGCGACGTGGGCGTCTTCCAGGTCAGGACGACGTCGAACGTCGGCGCCGTCGTTGCGGTCCAGTCGCCGACCTGGAGCATCGTCGCCTTCAGGCCGGTCGCCTTGTCCGTGTCCCCGAATGCGAACGGCGTCGGCGCCGGGGTCGGGCCTGCGCTCGGCTCGGTCGAAGGCGCCTCGGACGGAGCGACGGACGGAGCGGCCGAAGGCGGAGTGCTTGGGACGATGACCGGGCTCGTTGATTCCGGCGTCGGGCTCGGGCCGAAGGAGCCCGGGGCAAGGAGGGTCGACTCGGGCGCCGGCGACGCGGGCGGGGCCGCTGACGGGCCGATCGTGGCACTCGATCCAACGCAGCCGGCGACGACAAGCGCCAGCAAGACGGCCAGTCCGCCGGATCGCGGCCCCTGCAGTGAACCGAATCTGCTCTTCGACATTGCCTGCCTCGCGTGTCCCGCCTGCGCGCTTGCGCTGAGGATATTCAGCAAGACGACGGCGGTCGAGGGGTCGCTGTGATGGCGAGCCTCAGTCCCGGATCCGGACCTCGACCTCGGCCTCGATCTCAACATTCCCATGGGAATTGGGGGGCGGTATTCATGACAGGTTTCGTCATGATCATCGGCTAGTCTGCGAGGTACCCAAAGAAGCGGTCGGAGATGATCGCTCCCCACGAGGAGAGCCGCGAATGTTGAACCTCGAGCTTGCCCGAATCGTGATCGCCGAGCGCCGCCGAACGACCGACGAGAACCTTCGCCAAGCCGGCTTCCGGCAGGCGTTGGCCGATCGGATCGATGCGCAGGCGGCGGTGGACCGTCGTCCCCTCGGGACGAATCAGGCCTGCACCGACAGCGGCCAGCAGGCCAAGCCGGCGCTGGGCTGAGATTCGGTCAACCGGTGGCGTAGCGCTCGCTCACGCCACCGGCGAGGGCCGCGATCTCTGCCCGCATGCTGGCCGGCTCGACGATCTCGAGATCAGGGCCCATCGCCAGGAGGCGGCCGGGGATCTCGTCCGGCCAGTCGAGCGCAAGGCGCAGGACCAGCCAGCCCGCCTCGTCGATCTCCGAGAGGCGCTCGGCCTCGTCCATCACCCGCTGCCCGACGACGTCGCGCAGCCGGCCGAGGCGCTCGCGCCGAACCCGGACCGTCACCGCCGTCCGGGGCGTCTCACGCTCGTAGGCGGCGGTCGATTCGGCCCAGTAGCCAGCCAAGTCGAAGTCTCGCGGCCGCTCGAACCGTTCGCCCGTCGGTTCGGTCCGGCTGATCCGCGAGACGCGGTACGTGCGGATCTGATCGTCGGCCAGGGCGACCACGTACCAGACGCCGGCCTTCAGGACGAGGCCAAGCGGGTCGAGGAGGCGCGTGACGATCCGCTCTCGGCGGTAGTCGATGCTGATCCGCTGCGACTCCCAGACGGCCTCCGAGATCGCGGCCAGATGGGGAACCGGCTCGGCACCCTGGTACCAGCCCACGGCGTCGAGGTGAAAGCGCTCGACGAGCCGTGAGGCGCGCGTCCGGAGCTCGGGCGGCAGTGCCGCCAGGACCTTGAGGCGGGCCGCTGCAACGACCGTCCCAAGGCCGAGCTCCGCGGCCGGCCCTGGAACGCCGGCAAGGAAGAGGGCTTCCGCCTCGTCAGCGGTCATCCCCGTCAGCCGGGTGCGGTAGCCGTCGACCAGGCGGATCCCGCCGTATGGCCCGCGCTCGGCGTAGATGGGCACGCCCGCGGCGGCCAGCGCCTCGACATCACGGTGGACCGTTCGCTCCGAAACCTCGAGCGCTTCGGCGAGCTCCGCGGCGGTCAGCAGGCCCCGGCTCTGGAGCAGCAGCAGGAGAGAAACGAGACGCGAGGCACGCACGGCCGGAGCATACCAAGGTTCCTGCCAGAACCTGTCAACTATCTACGCGGGCAGGCCTGCGCGAAACCGGCGGCCGATGCCCCGCAGGCGGCCCTGCGAGACGGCCACGCCCAGGACCACGACGAGGCCACCGATCGGCTCGTTCCACGACAGGGGCTCGGTGAGGAACGCGAGCCCGACCAGGATCGCCACGAGCGGCGTGAGATACGTCACGGTGCTGGCCGTGGTTCCGCCGGCAGCAGCCACGATGCGGTAGTTGAGGACGTAGGCGATTCCCGTGCCGAAGGCCCCGAGGCCGATCATCGCCATCACCATTCCCACGGTGATCGGGCCGGTCGTCACACCCGAGAGCAGGACGAGCGGCAGGAGCAGCACGGTCGCGGCAAGGATCTGGCCGGTCGCCAGCGAGATCGGGCCGTCCACGAGCCCGGTCAGGTGGCGTCGGCCGTAGGGATACGAGATTCCATAGCCGGCGATTGCCCCGATGCAGGCAAGGACCCCCGGCAGCTCTCCCGATCCCAGGCCGTTCCAGATGCCGACGACGACGAGGATCCCGGCGAAGCCGATCAGCAGCCCAACCACCCGGCTCGGCGTCGGTTCCTCCTCGGGGAAGGCGATCAGGACGACGGCGAGCGTGCTCAGCGGTGTCGCCCCGTTGATGATCCCGGCGAGGATCGAGCTGACCTGCGTCTCGCCGTACGAGAAGAGGATGAACGGCACGACGTTCATGAGCGCGGCCATCACGAACAGGTGGCGCCAGGTCGACGCGGTCCGTGGCAGTCGCGTCCGGCTGACCATCGCAATCGCGACCAGGGCGGTCGCGCCGATCAGGCAGCGTCCGAACGCCACCTGGATCGGGTCCAACCCTTCGAGGCCGACCTTGATGAAGAAGAACGAGCAACCCCAGATTCCGGCGAGGATGATGAACGCAACCTGCCACGGCAGCCGCAGCCGCAACCGCATGGCGTCGGTCTGCGTTGCGGACTCCTCGAGAGGCTGGGTGGTCATCTCAATAGGATGGAACACGCACCAGGTCCGAAGCGTTGCATTCGGCGCGAAGGAGAACGATCCGCATGCCTGACTCGCCCCGTCCCGCGGGCTTCTCCCTCGAAGATGCGGTTCTCGACATCGGCGGCAACGTCGGCGCCCTGATCCTGTACACCGACGCCGGCTACGACGAGCGGGAGATCGAAGTGAGCCTGCTGGACGACCCGGAGGCGGACGGCCCGCACGAGCACGACGAGGGCCACGTCCACGATCATCGCCACGGGCACGATCACGGGCAGGGCCAGCGAACGCACACGGCAATCCATGAGCGGCGCGCCGGCGGCCAGACCACGTACGCGGGGATCTACCCGCAGCTCAAGGCCGGGACGTATCGAATCTGGACGGACGATCCCACTCTCCCCGACCGGGTGACGATCGTCGGCGGCGAGGTTGCCGAGGTGGACTGGCGGAAGCCCGCGGGGTAGGCGCCCCCCCAGAATCGCGAAGCCCGGCGGCTGGTTTCGGCCACCGGGCTTCGTCGCGTGCCGGGGCGGCGATCCGCCCCGAGCGCTAGGGGGTGCTGAACCCGCTGAGCGGCGTGCCCAGGTACGGGAAGTGGTCGAGGAATGCGCCGGAGCCCGGCGCGGTGCCGTCCTGGACGAGCGCAGCCGCTCCGTCCGGGCTGAACGATGGATCGACGAGCGGGATCGTCACGCCGGCGATGGCCCGCAGCTCGATGGTCACGACGTCGTCGGCGACGCGCCGTCCGTTCGGGAAGCCGGCCAGGTCGCCACCGACCACGCCCAGGTTATTCGGGCTGGACGCGGGCGGGATGGCCAGGTTGAGGCGGAGCATGTCGGCGATGACCGGCCCCGTGAGATTCTGGAAGCCGGGCACGATCCCACCGGGGATGCCCGTCATGAGGATGGCCTGGAGGTCTGCTCGCGGCTTCTCGTAGGCGGCGATCTTCGGGAAGACGCCGGGATACAGGACGTTGAGCAGGCCGGCCAGCTCGGGATGGAGGACTTCCTTGACGAACTCCTGGTCGCCCGAGGGGCGGCGCGAGTTCCAGTAATCCTTCCTGGACATCGGGGTGATGACTTCGTTGATCAGCGGGTTGCCCAGGCGCGAGACCTGGATCCACGGACCCGACTCGATGTCCTTGGAGCCGTGCAGGATTCGGGCGCGGCGCCGGCTGGCCCGGGCATAGATGCCGACGGTCGACCGGCTGTCGGTGACGACGGTCGGGTCGTAGCCACCCTTGGTCAGCTTGGTCTTGGGGACCTGGAGGGCGATCGTGTGGACGTTCGCCGAAGCCAGGGCGTCGTGGCCGGCCGTGGCCGGGGTGGGGATGAGATGGAGGTTCTCGAACGGCCGCAGGTCGGCCAGGTCGAAGATCGAGCCAAGGTCGACGAAGAAGCCGTCCTTGCGCTGGCCGGCAAACACCTTGCTGCCGTCCTTGAGGGTGTGGACCGCCGCGCTCGCCAGCGCCGCGTAGTTGGGGGTCGAGCGCGGGCCGATGTTGACCGGCGGGCAGAGCAGGTCCGTGCCGAGCACCTCGGTGTGGCCGTGGGTCACGCGGGTAACCGAGTACGTCTGGACGCGATTCCAGACCGCGCTCGTCAGGCTCGTGATCTGGCCGAAGTTGTAGAGGAACGTGTTCGGGTTCTTGACGTCCGTGTGGAAGCGGAACTGGTACTTGACGTCGGCGTCGGCGTTGCCGTCGTTGTCGATCACGAACTCGTAGAGCACGTCGGTGCCGAACTCGTAGAAGTTCGGGCCGCCGGCCGGCGCCTCGCCGGGGATGTAGTTCATGATCATCGTGACCGTCGACGGCTTGTCGGGGCTGACGAAGGCGTACGTATCGGTGTTGTCGGCGACCGGGTCCTTCGAGATCGACGGCGCCTCGCGATGGGAAGACACTGGCTAGGCCTCCTGCCGGGCAGTTCGCGCGCCCTTGAGCAGGCGGGCGACGAGCTCGGGATCGTGGTACCTGACCTCGCTCGTGCCCACGAAGAGCACGACGTCACCGGTCGACGCATCCTCGACGTGAGCGATCACGTCCTGGCCGACGGAGCTGAGATCAAGCTTGGTCCCGACTTGCAGCGGCTTGCTGCCTGCCGCTGGGGCGGCCGCGGCGATCAGGCCCGGCAGGGCGACGATCCCGCTCGTGGCAGCGACACCGGCGGCCGTGGCCGCCGCGGCGCGGCCCATGAACGCGCGTCGTGAGAGTTCAGACATTGGTTCCTTCTCCAACGGAAACATGCTCAAATCTCGGAGTCTCAAGGCCTGTGGTCATTGCCACCTCGTGTGCGGAGCCACTGCGGCGGGGACATTGCCGGTCCGGACTCGTCGGTGGTACGTGGGGCCTCCGACCGCGGATCAACTCGACGATTCGCCAGCCACTACCATCCGCCGGTGACCCCGACCCGGAAGGTGAGCGCCGCCGCCGCTCGCCGATTCATGGTTCTCCGCCACGGCCTCGCTCCGCCCCGCTCACTGCCGCCGGGACCCGCCAGCGTCATGGCCGTCGTTGCCCGCCTCGGATCGCTCCAGTTCGATCCGCTCGAGGTCGCCGGGCGGAACCACGACCTCGTGCTCCTCGCCCGGATCGCGGGCTACCGGCGCGAGTGGACCGACGCCCTTCTCTACCAGGAGCGGGCGCTCTACGAGACGTACAACAAGGGCCTCAGCCTCGTCCCGACGGCCGAGCTGCCCTACTACCGGATCGCCTGGGATCGCAGCTCGCGACGGCATGACGCGGGCTCGTTCGACGAGCACGCCCCGCTCGTCGCCGAGCTCCTCGAGCGGATCCGGGCCGGCGGCGAGCTCTCCTCGAC
This sequence comes from Candidatus Limnocylindrales bacterium, assembly GCA_025450915.1. Classification (GTDB taxonomy): domain Bacteria; phylum Chloroflexota; class Limnocylindria; order Limnocylindrales; family CSP1-4; genus Palsa-1033. The sequence goes on from JANWLH010000105.1 coordinate 28,276, forward strand.
CGATGTCGAGCCGCGTGCCGCAATCGACTGGTACTGGCGGCCGACGAACCAGGTCCGGGCGCTGCTCGAGGCACTCGGCGAGGCGGGCATCCTCGGACTCTCCCGGCGAGCCGGCAACCGGCGCTACTACGACCTCGTCGAGCGCCTGTTTCCTGCCGGGCTCCTCGCCGAACGGGTGGACGAGCACGACCAGCTCCATCACAAGCTGCTCTCGCGCTTTCGGGCCCACGGGCTCCTCGGCCGGGCAGGCCAGGGCGAGATCTGGCTCGGCCTGGGCAAGGCCGTGGCGCAGCCCGGTGATCCACCCTGGAAGTCGCGGACGGCCCTCCGCGCCGAGCTGATCGAATCGGGCGACATCGTGCCCATCGAGGTCGAAGGGATCAAGGGCGAGCGCTTCGTGCTGGCCGGCGAGCTGGCGATCCTCGATGACGCCGAGGCCGAGCTGGCCGCCGGTCTCGATCCCGGTGGTCAGCCGCCAGGGGTTGTCTTCCTGGCGCCGCTCGATCCGTTCGCGTGGGATCGGGAGCTCCTGCGCAGCCTCTATGACTTCGACTACGTCTGGGAGGTCTACGTTCCGGAGAAGAAGCGGCGCTGGGGCTACTACGTCCTGCCGATCCTGTTCGGCGATCGCCTCGTGGGTCGGATCGAGCCGCGGATCGACCGAAGATCGGGCGCCCTGCGGGTGCTCGACCTGTGGTGGGAGGCCGGGTTCGATCCAGTTGCAACCCCCGGCTTCGCCGCGGCATTCACGGCCGCCCTCGAGACCCACCGGCGGTTCGGAGGCGTTCAGAACGTCCTGCTCCCAAGGGCCCACGCCCATCGGCCGTTCGTGGCCGCCGTCCGCACGTTGCTCGACTGAACGGCGTTGGGCCGTCCGGTGTGGGACGATTCAGGGCGACGACCAGCGCGGCCCTGAGCCGCCCAACGCGAGGAGATCCCGCCATGGCTGCAACCCGTCGAGCCGATGCCACCTGGAGTGGCGACCTCGCCACCGGCAAGGGCACCGTCAGCGCCATCTCGAGCGGCACGTTTTCGGCCCTTGCCACCACCTGGGCCTCGCGAGTCGAGTCGGCCGACGGCCGGACCAGCCCCGAGGAGCTCCTCGCGGCGGCCCATGCGTCTTGCTTCTCGATGGCCTTCGCGAATGACCTCTCGAAGAAGGGCTTCGTCCCGGATCGGCTCGCCGTCACGGCCAACGTGACGCTCGACCAGACCGACGCCGGCCGGCGCGTGATCTCCAGCGCACTGACCGTCACCGGACGCGTGCCGGGCATCGATGCAGCGACCTTTGCCGAGATCGCGGAGGCCTCCAAGAACGGCTGCCCGATCTCGAACGCGATCAAGGGCAACGTTGCCCTCAGCGTCGAGGCCACCCTGGAGAGCTGACCAGTGGACGAACCGGAGATCGGCACCGTCGACGGAGAGATCCAGGGTGACGCCCGGGCCACGGCCTCGGTGCGCCAGCGAGCGTGGGAGGCGGCGGGAATCCTGCTCCTGGCCCTGGCCGCCCTGCTCGTGGTGACCGGCATCATCGGGCTCGTCACGGGGGGCGGCGGGCTGGCGTTCCTCGTCCTGGCCCTGCCACCTGGCGGCGCCGGCTTTCTCGTCCGCGGCCGGGTCGCTGCCGTGCGGGTCAGCGCCCTGAGCGTCGCCCTGGCCTATGCCGCCTTTGCCCTGTACGTGGCGACCGCCCCGCTGCGCGGCGTCACCCAGGCCGACGGCGCGCCGTCGCCCGGGCCTGATCTCGTCCTGATCCTGGTCGGGGCCGCGTTCGGTGCTGCCGCGGTCCTGCTCCTCGTGGGTGAGGCGGACTAGCTCGGCGTTCGCATCTGCCTCGGCGGCCCGGATCCCGGGCC
>JANWLH010000106.1 GCA_025450915.1 Candidatus Limnocylindrales bacterium
GCTCGCAGGTCGAGGTCACGGTCTTCGTCCTGCTCTTCGTCTATGCCATCTTCGTGGGCAGCTTCGCCCGGGTCGGCCGGCGCGTCCGGGGCGACCTGGCGACGCTCATCGAGTTCACCGGTGTCCTCTCCAGGCAGGAGTCACCGACCCGGATCGTGCAGGCGCTCGATGCCCGCCTCCGGGAGCTGCTCGGGGCGCGCGTCCGCTCGGTCGCCCTGCGCCGGCCGGACGGGGGCTACGACATCCTCCGCTGGCGGAGCTCCGAGACCCGCTCGATCGAGCCCGGGGCCGTTTCCGGCGTCAGCCGCTTCACCGGCCGGGACATCGAGGCCGACTTCCAGAACCGCCGGGCGGTCACGTTCAAGATCACCCCCGGCCGGGATGACGGGATCATCGTCGGCCTGGGCCTGCCGGCGTGGGTCCGCTCGATCACGATGATGCCGATCCATTCCGACGGTGGCCTGTCGGGCTTCCTGCCCGTCCTGTGGGAATCGCCGCGGGTCCCGAACACCGACGAGCTCGAGCTCCTCCACGGCCTCGCCGACCAGACCGGCCTGGCGTTCGCCCAGGAGCAGCTCCACCGGGCGCGCGAGCTGGCCGCCACCGACAACCTGACCGGCCTCGTCAACCACCGCTCGTTCCAGGACCTCCTCCGTCGCCAGATCCGTGACGCGGAGGCCCACGAGAAGCGGTTCGCGGTCCTGTTCTGCGATCTCGACAACTTCCAGCAGCTCAACGACCGCCTCGGTCATGCTGTCGGCGACCTCGTCCTGCACGCCGTGGCCCTGATGCTCAAGGCCGGCGCGCGCAGCAGGGACGTCGTGGCCCGCTATGGCGGCGACGAGATGGCCCTGATCCTGCCCGACCTCGACCGGACCCAGGCGGCCGAGGTCGCCGGGCGGCTCCGCGCCGCGGTGCGCACGGCCGAGGGCGGGATGGGCGTCGACCTGACGATCGGGATCGCCACCTACCCGGACGACGCGACCGACCAGACCGAGCTGATGGCGCGGGTCCACGCCGCGACCTACGCCGGCAAGCGCCGGGGACGCGGGGCGATCGTCCAGGCCATCGAGGTCGCCGCCGAGCCGTAGGCCCGAACACCGGGTCCTAGTGGTCGGCGATCCGCTCGGCGAGCGACCGGCCCGTCGGCGGCCGGCCCGTCCGGGCGGTCCGGGCGTCGAGCCGGAGGAGCGACTCCTGGGTGAACCGGACGCCGATCCAGCGGAACGGCTCGGGCTCCCAGTTCGGCGACCGATGATTCACCAGGGGCAGGGCCGTCAGCTCGTTCTCGTCGCCCAGGATCAGGCCGGCCAGCACTCGTCCAGCCAGGTTGGCCGTCGAGACGCCATGGCCGGTGTAGCCCCGCCCCGAGCCGATCCCCGAGCGCCGGTCGAACGAGAACGTCGGGATCCAGTCGCGGGGCATGCCCAGCGGCCCGCCCCAGGTGTGCCCGAAGCCGATCCCGCGCAGGCTCGGGAACCAGGCTTCGACGAACTCGCGCAGCAAGCCGTGGGTCCGGGCATCGCGGTCGAAGGCCGGCTCGATCCGCGACCCGAAGCGGTAGGGCGCCCCGCGACCGCCGAAGAGGATCCGGCCGTCGGCAGTCCGTGACAGGTAGTCCACCGACAGCCGGTACGAGGCGAGCACCTCGCGGGCCTGCCAGCCGATCGTCGCCCAATCGCCGTCGGAGACGGGCTCGGTGAGCACGATCAGCGAGTACAGCGGCAGGAGGCTGCGGTGGAGCGGCCGGAGCTGGGTGAGGTAGGCCTCTCCGGCGAGGACCACCGCCCCGGCCCGGACGCGCCCGCCCTCGGTTCGGAGCGCCGGCCGAAGGTGGGGCAGCGCGCCGGCCTCGACGTCGGTGACCGCGGTCTGCTCGTAGATCAGCCCGCCGTGACGCTCCACCGCCCGGGCCAGCCCGCGGACCAGCTTGCCCGGATGGACCACCGCGTACTGGCTGCCGTAGACCGAGCCGAGGGCGCCCTCGATCCTGATCCGCTCGGCGGTTCCCGCCGCGTCGAGGCGCTGGTAGTGGGCCGCCCGGCCGCTGCGCTCGAGGCTCTGCCAATGCTCCTCGAGCGCCGGCAGCTGCTCGGGGCCGCGGGCCACCGTCAGCGAGCCGCCCTTCGCGTAGTCCGCGTCGATCCCCTCGCGGGCGATCGCCACTCCCACGGCGTCCACGGCGCCCGCGACGGCATCCTCGATCGCGGTCATGCCCGCCTGGCCGAATCGCCGGGCGAGCCGGCCCGAGCTCGCGTTCAGGCCCGAGGCCACCCAGCCGCCGTTGCGCCCCGAGGCACCGAAGCCGGCGATCTCCCGCTCGAGAAACACCACCTTGAGCGAGGGGTCGCGCCGGAGCAGCTCGTACGCGGTCCACAGGCCCGTGTAGCCGGCACCCAGGATCGCAACATCCGCGTCGATCTCGCCGCGCAGCGCGGGCCGCGGCGTCAGGTCGTCGCCGGCGGTCTCGAGCCAGTAGCTCGTGGCGGCGTAGCCCGCGGGATCGGGAAGCTGGTCCGCCATGCCTCAGGGGAGGTCCGCGGGCGCCCGGCCGGTCGCGCCCGGCAGCGCCGCCGGTCCGGCGACCATGAACGGGTCGAACGATTCCGAGCGCTCGACGACCGCGTCGGCGCCCAGCCGGCTGATCCCCGGCCGGTCGAGGGGCGAGCCGAGCACCGAGCTCCAGCCGTCGGTCGCAAGCCGCTCGAGGGTCGTGATCGCGGCGGCGACCGTCGCCCGGGCATGGTCGAGGGAGACGCCGCGCAGGTCGAGCGGCCCGTAGGTGTCGGCGACGTCCGCGGCGACCTCGATGAGCGCTCGTGTCTCGGACACCACCCGGCCGGCACCCGCCGAGCTCGTCCGGCGCACGATCAGGCCATTCCGGTCGGCCAGCGGCAGGGCCGCCCCGAGGACCGCTCGCCAGCGGACGGCCGAGCTCTCGCTGTCGGGCTCCTCGAAGACGAGCGGCTGGCCGGGCAGGGCGGCCCGGCGCAGGACCACCTGGCCGACCGCCAGGGCTGCCGAATTGCGCTCCTCGATCAGCCATGGCGGGATCGCCCCGACGAAGACCCGGTCGGCCGGGATCCCGTCCCGCCGGGCGAGGGCCGCCCCGAGCAGCTGGAGGGCCAGCGCCCGCCCGGCCAGGGTACCGGGCCCCGAGGGTGCGCCGCGGGCGAGGTCCGGGGCGACGACGAGCGGACCGGCGCCGAGCACGACGGCCGATCCCGAGCGGGCAATCAGCCGGTGGGCGAAGGCATGGTCGGCGAGGGCCCGATCCGGGTCGACGTTGCCGTCGACGACCTCGGCGATCGGGTCGCCGTCGACGATATCCACTCGCTCGAAGGCGGCGACGACCGCCTGTTCCGGTCCGGCCAGGGGCTGCGCGGCGGTCGCCAGGCGGGCATAGGCTCGCCGCTCGGCGGCCGCCTCGTCGATCGCCAGGCGGACCTCGGCAAGACCGCGCTGGCTGCCCGACGGGGCGGGATCCGGTTCGCCCGGGCCCGGCCCGCTCCGGGCCCGCCAGGGCGGCAGGTCGAAGCCGGCGTCGTGGAGGCGATCGGAGAGCTCGCGGCCGGCCGGCACGCCGACCCGGATCACGTCGATGCCGGTCGCGACGAACAGCCCGGACTCGCGCGCTCCGTCGGCCGACTCCGGTTCCTCGGTCGACGACCCGACCCATGGCCGGGGGGCATCGCCGATCACGGCCAGCAGCTCGAGCCGGGCGGTCCGGTTGGCGTCGATCCGCTCGAATGCCGAGGAGGCGAGGGCGCTCGCCTGGAGCTCGATCGCCGTCCTCCGGGCAGGGTCGTGGAGGAGCTCCGACTCGAGGCTGAGGTCGACGGCGCCGGACGCCACGTCGAGGGCCAGCGCCTGGGCACCGAGGTCGTACTCGGCCATCGCGGCGACGAACGGCAGGAGGATCCCGGCCGCCAGCCGGTCCGCCCGGCCGGCGACGTAGCGGTCGACCGCGGCGCCGGCCAGCGGTCGGCCGGCCCGGTCGACGCCGGTGACCCCGAGGAGGCGCAGGATCGCACGCTCCTGGCCGACGGTGGTGCAGATGCTCGCCCGCGCACCCCAGGCGGCCGCGAGGGTATCGGCCAGGTCGACGAGGCGGTCGACCCGGGCGAGCGGGTGGTTGCTCATGCCCCGCTCACGCGCTCAGCCGGCCCGCGGCGGCGAGCATCGCCAGGGTGCGCTCGACCGGCAGCCCCGCCAGCCGGTGGCCATCCCGGCCGATGACCGAATCGGCCACGAACAGGGAGTCGATGACCGCCTCCTCGGTCGCCTCGACCACCGCGGCGAGGAAGGGATCGATGGAGCCGTCGTGGAGGTGGGTCGTCGAGACGAGCGGGCCGTCGCCGCGGCGGGACCGGACGGCGGTCGAGATCGCGAGGAAGATCTCGCCCGACCCGTGGCCGCCGGTCGAGCCTGCCCTGGCGAGCCCCAGCCCGGCCCGCCGTGCCAGGCGGACGAGCTGGCCGGGCAGGAGCGGCGCATCGGTCGCCACGACGACGATGCAGCTGCCCTGCTCGTCGTCGGCCATCGACCTCCAGCCGTCCGCGACCAGGGCCGATCCGACCGCGACGCCATCGATCGTCAGGCGCTCCATCCGGCCGAAGTTGGTCAGGGTGAGCACGCCCACCGTGAACGCCGGGGCATCGCCCGCTCCGGGCTGGCCGGCGGCATGCCCGAAGCGCGGCCGGACGACGGCCGGGACGATCCGCGACGCGTTGCCGATTCCGGCCTTCAGCTCGAAGCCGTGCATCCCGACCCCGGCTCCGACGACACCGCTCGCGACCGGACCGGCCTCCGCGCCGCGGGCACCTTCGAGGGCTGCCCGAACGTCCGCCCCGGAGACCTGCACCGTTCGCGAGGTGTTCAGGTAGCCGTCGTCGCACTCGGCGACGACCGGCATCAGGGCGTCGTCGAGGCCCGCCCCGGGGATCCGTTCCACGAGCAGCTCGACGGCCGCGTCGTAGACCCGGCCGATCGCCATCGACGAGGTCAGGAAGATCGGCGTCTCGATCAGGCCCCACTCGCCGATCGAGGTGATCCCGATCATCTCGCCCGCCCCGTTGAGCACCGCGGCGCCTGCCGCGACGCGGTTGGTGAACAGCTCGCCTGGGCTGAACGGGACGATCGCCGTCACGCCCGTCCGGGCAACGCCCCGGCCGGCCGGCGGCGGCGGCTCGTCGCGCCACACCGAGGCATGACCAACCGTGATCCCGGTCACGTCCACGATCGAGTTCGTCGGGCCGGGCGGCAGCAGGCCGATGCGCACGCCGAGGTCGCGAGGGCGCGGCCGCGCTGGTGGACCGCCGAACGTGGGTGGTACAGGAGCCGGCAACGTCACCTGCTCAGTATGCCGCCGGGCAGCCCCGTCGCGCCGTCCCTGCCGGTCAGTCGACGATGCCGGCCAGCCGCAGTCCGGCGAGGAAGCCGCGATAGGCGACGAGCGGGTCGTCGGCGGCGAAGCGGACCGAGGTGTCGCCAACGCGCTCGGCGCCGGGCACGATCGCGGCGAAGTCCGCCTGGGCGGCGTGATGATAGGCAACCTCGATCACGTACGGCGGTGCGAGCACCAGCGGCTGCATCTCGCCGGCGATCGCCCGCCGGACCGCGCGCTCGGCTCCAGCCCGGACCGCTTCCCGGGCGGCGGTGGGATGGACCGCCACCGCAGCGTTGCGACCGAGGCCTTCCTTGACGACGACCCGCTCGGCCCACGGGAACCAGGCCGCGGTCTCGCCCGCGACGCGATCGTCTCCGCAGACCAGGCCGACCGGCACGCCCCAGGCCCCGAGGGCGATCGCGTTCAGCCCACTCTCGCCGACCGGCCGCCCGTTCAGGCTGGTGGCCACCGGCCGGCCCGAGTACGTGTGGGCGATCGTGCCGAGTGGGTCGCCGGCGCGAGCGTGATAGCCGACGAACAGGGCCACCCCGAAGCCCCGGTCGGGGCCGGCGCCGGCAACCATCGACCACGCCTTCTGGCCCTGGACGACGCGCGCCCGCGGGTCGACATCGATCGCGGTCAGGTTGTGCATCCCGCCATGGCTGTCGTTGACGACCACCTCGGTGGCCCCGCCCCGGAAGGCGCCGTCGATCGCTGCGTTCGCCTCGCCCACCATCAGGGCGACCGCGGCCGGGTACTCGACATCGCCGCGGTTCGTCGGGGCTGGATGGCTGATCCCGGCGATGCCTTCCATGTCGACGCTGATGTAGGCCTTCACGATTCCTCCTCCACTGGACCGGACCGCGCCGGGCTGCCGATCCAGACATGGCCGTCGGCGAACCGCTCGGCCTTCCAGATCGGGGCCCGTGCCTTGAGCTCGTCGATGGCGTAGCGGGCCGCCTCGAATGCGGCATCACGATGTGGGCCGGCCGCCACCACGGCCACGCTGACGGCGCCGAGGGGCACGAGCCCGAGCCGATGGACGATGGCCAGCCGATCGACCGAGAATCGGACGCGGACCTCGTCGGCGATCGTCCGCAGGATCTGCTCGGCCATCGCCTCATGCGCCTCGTAGTCGAGGCCCTCGACCGACCGGCCGGCATGCCGGGCCGCCTCGGCCTCCTGGCCCGGGGCGGGCGTGCCGGCGGTGGCCCGCGTCCGGCCGATGAAGCTGCAGATCGCGCCGTCGGCGTCGGTGGCCAGGCGCTCAGCGAGCTCGGCCAGGACCTCGAGGCCGAACGGCTCCGCCCGCAGCTCGATGATCGGCAGCCCGCCGGCCACCGGATCCGCCCCGCCGCTGACCGGCGGGATGCAGGCCAGCTCGTCGCCGTCGGCGAGCGTCTCGGCGGCATCGGCGTAGACCCCGTTGCGGGCGAAGCGTACGGCGGTCCGGCCGGAGGCCAGGGCCGGGTGCTCGACGACGAGCGCCAGCCAGGCCGTCTCGATCGACGCGCCATCGGGCAGCTCGAGGTCCACGAGGCGGCGGCCGGCCAGCTCACGCTGGACGGCAAAAAGGCGGACGCGGACGTGGGTCACAGGACGTGGGTCACAGGACGTGGGTCACGCCAGTGTCGGGCCGCTCAGCCGCGAACCGTCGCGACGAGCATGCCGTCGCCGACGGGCAGGACCGTGGCGACGAAGCCCGGATCGGCGAGGACCGCGGCATTGAATGCCCGGAGCTCGGCCGCCCCGTTCCGGGTCGAGACAGGATCCGCGGTGGCCCCGCTCCACAGGACGTTGTCGGCAACGATCAGGGCGCCGGGGGCGAGACGAGGCCGGAGCGCCTCGAGATAGGCCTGGTACTCGTCCTTGAGGGCGTCGATGAAGACGAGATCGAACGGCCCCTGGAGCAGCGCGCCGGCCGCCGGGTCGCCGGGCCCGGCGGCGAATGCCTCGAGCGCCGGCCGATTGATCACCGTGACCTGCTCGTCGGGGATGCCTGCCTGGCGCCACCAGGCCCGCGCCCGGCTGGTCCGCGACTCGTCCGGATCGAGGGTCACGATCGTGCCCCCGGCGGGTTGCGCGAGCGCCATCCACAGCGTCGAGTAGCCGAACGCGGTGCCCACCTCGACGATCCGCCGCCGGTTCGCGGCCAGCGCCGCGAGCACCCGCCCACCGGCCCGGTCGAGGATCGGCACGTTCTCGGGTTCGGCGGCCTGCTCGATCGCGAGGAGTGCCGCGTGCGGCACGCGGCCGATCGACTCGATGTAGTCGCGTTCGACGCGTCCGGGAACGTAGCCGTCGGTAGTGCTCATCAGCTGGTCCTCATGCGATCAATCGTGCTCCGAAATAGAGGCCGGCGGCGAGGATCGTGCCCGCCGCGATCGAGCCGACGTTGATATAGAGCAGGCCGGTGGCGGACTCCATCGATCGCGATCTGGCCGTCTGGATGGCTGCCCACGAGACGACGAGGGGGAAGACGAGGCCGACCAGCAGGCGCAGCCAGATGAACTGGGCCCAGGGCCCGGTCAGCGGCGAGAACGGGCCGCCGCCGCTGCCGGCTCCGAGGAGCATCGAGCCGGCGAACAGGACGATCTGGGCCGCCACGAGCCCGAACAGGATCCGGCTGAGGAGGATCAGCGGCGCCTCGGGCAGCTTCGGCGTGACGAGATACCAGTGGCCCAGGATCATCGCCACGAAGACGCCGCCGGTCACGGCCGCCAGCAGGAGGTCCTGGCCGAGGGCCACGGCAGTGCCGAGCGGGTCGCCGCCCCACGCCAGGGCACCGAACGCGATCGCCGCCACGCCGGCGAGCAGGCCGCCGGCGGCGACGAATCGGCCGGCCGGCCGGCCGAGGACGAACGCGTATGCCAGGGCGAGGACCGCGAAGGCGATCAGTGCATCGTCGCGCGGCGTCGTCCAGGCGGGATCGATCACGACGGTCGAACCGGGGGCCGCCGCGGCCTGGACCAGGGCGCCGTCGCTGAGGTGGGCGAGGAGACCGAAGGCCGCGGCGCAGGCCGCGCTGAAGCCGAGAAAACCGCGGGTCGCCGACGTTCGTACGCGCATCAGGACAACGGACCCGAACGCCCCGACGGCGAGGGCGGTGAGCAGCGTCCAGTTGATGAACGCGAGGTTCTCCGCGATCCGCTGGGCTGGCATCATCCGAGTGTACGATGGACCGACGGAGGTACCCGATGGCTTCAGACGCGGCCTTGAACCGAGACACCCAGATCACGTGGCATGGCCATGCGTGCGTCGAAGTGGCGACGCCGGGCGGGAAGACGATCCTCTTCGACCCGTGGTTCGGCAACCCGCTCAGCGACAAGCCGTCGACCGCGGTCGAGCGCTGTGACCTCCTGCTCGTCACCCACGGCCACGGTGACCACCTGGGCGATGCCGTCTCACTGGGCAGCCGGCTGCGGCCGGCCTGGCCGGCGATTCACGAGCTGAGCCTGTGGCTCTCCCGGCAGCTCCCGGGCGGCGCCGAACAGGTCATCGGGATGAACAAGGGCGGCACCGTCGAGGCAGCCGGCCTCAAGGTGACGATGACCCGGGCCGAGCATTCGGCCGGCGACTGGAACGCCGACGGCGGCGTGCCCCTCTACCTGGGCGAGCCGGCGGGCTTCATCGTCGAGCTCGAGAACGGCTTCCGGATCTATCACGCCGGCGATACCGACGTCTTCGGTGACATGGCCCTGATCCGCGACCTGCACAAGCCGGACCTGGCGATCCTGCCGATCGGCGGCCTTTACACGATGGGCCCGAGCCAGGCGGCGGTGGCCGTGGGACTGCTGGGCGTCCAGCACGTCATGCCGATCCACTACGGCACGTTCCCGGCGCTCGCCGGGACGCCGGCCGAGCTGCGGTCCGCGCTGAGCGAGCGCGGGCTCGGATCGGTCACCGTCTACGATCCCGCGCCGGGCGCCAGCTTCTCCTAGCCCTCGATCAGTCCCCGACCGGGCCGCTCGGGGCCCGGCTCGCCAACGCACTGAATCAAGAAGCGGGACCGGCCCTGAGGGCCAGCCCCGCTTCATTCGGTCTCGGGGACCGCGAACGGTTGCCTAGCGGCGGCGCGTTTCCGTGGTGGCATCGACCTTGCGCCGGTTGCCGACCGGGGAGAACCCGACGACGAGGGCGACGACAGCGAACAGGATCATCAGGAAGCCGAAGCCGGACGAGGTGCCCGTGGGTGCGCTCGGATCAACCGTGGCGGTTGCCGGCGGGGTTGCGGTGGCAGCTTCGACGCCACCCGACGGCTTGCTCGACGGCGGGGTCGAGGGCGGGGTTGACGCACGGGTCTGGCAGGGATCGACGCTGAGGTCGAACTCCTTGGTAAAGCCCTGCGTGCCCTCGTTGTCTTCGTTCGTGTGGATCTTGACCACGGCGGTGTGGGCAACGAATGGGTCACCGCCCGGGAAGGTCCCGGAGTAGGCGGTCGAGAAGGTCGTGATCGGGAGGACCTCACTGCCGTCGATGGTCGCCTCGACCGTGTTGGTGAAGGTTGGCTCGTAGTCGGAGGTCGTGATCGTCAGCACGGGGACCGACGGATCGGCGTCATTGCACGTGAGGGTCGCGTCGAGGGTATGGGCCTGGACGACTCCGGCAGTCAACGGCAGAAGCCCGGCTACAGCGAAGAGGACAGCCGCGGCCGAACCCGCCACGCGGCGGGGGCGAGTGGCTTCCCGAAATGTCCTGCTAGAGATGGCCAACTGAACCTCCTGGATGAACCGGCTGGATGAACAGAGATGACTGGGTCGAGCCGGTTGGCGACCGTTCGTACCAGTACTTTAGCGTCAGGGGTGGTGTCGTCAACGAAACAAACTCCACCGAACCGCTCACGCTGGTGCCGTCGTTGCGGCACTGCACCGGGACCATCGCTGACTATCGTACTCGGCCGCTGGCCCGGCCTCGGAGCGTTGATCGGACGAGCTGCGGGCCATTCGTGGCCGTCGGTCAGCTTCGGGCGCCGCGATCTCCGGCGATGACGACGAGGGCGTCGACGGCGATCGCCCTGTGCTCCCCGGCGATCACCGGGTTGAGGTCGACCTCGAGCAGGTCCGGCCGCCGCCAGCCGAGGTCGGCGAGGGCAACGATCAGCTCGACGACGGCCGCCCGATTCACGGCCGGCCGGCCCCGGACGCCGGCGAGGATCGCGGCGCCGCGAAGGCGGTCGAGCATCGCGGCGGCCATTGCGGCGCTCAGCGGCGCGAGCTCGATCGCGACATCGTCGAGGGCTTCGGCCAGAACGCCGCCCAGCCCGACGAGAACGAGCGGGCCGAACTGCGGATCGCGGCGGAGTCCCACGATCAGCTCGACACCCGCGCCGACTTGGGGCTCGACGAGCACGCCGCGCAGGCCGATCGGCTGGCCATCGCCGATTGCCAGGAGCTCCAGCGCCGCCGCCCGAACCCGGTCGGGCCCGGTCAGTCCGAGCCGGACGCCGCCAAGCTCCGTCTTGTGGGCAAGGGCGGTTCCATCGAGCTTGAGGACCACCGGATAGCCGAGGGACTCGGCCGCGGCGACCGCCTGCTCCGCGTCGGCAGCGGCGATCGGGCCCACGACCGCCAGGCCCTCCGCTCCCAGCATTGCCAGGCTTTCGCGCTCAGGCAGGGTTCGCGGCGAGGTCGCCGTCGCCGTCTCGGCTCCCGAATCGGGCGGCGCGAACGAGTCGTCGTGCCCGAGCGGCGTGCGGTCGGCGGCCAAAGCCGGCCACGTCGACCGGCGTGGGCCGGCGACCAGGCGCTCGGCGCGCCGCGACTCCCAGCGCGCCCGGCCGGCGATCGCCACCAGGGCCTCGGTCGTGCCCCGCAGGCAGGGCACCCCGCCGGCACGCTCGAGGATCGCCAGGACTTCAGGGGTCGGTTCCCCGGAGGTCAGCGAGAGGTAGACCGGCAGGACGCCCGGCCGGCTTGCGGTGGCCGCGACCAGCGCCTCGGTGACCCCCTCGGCCACGGCAACCTCGCTGGGCAGGGAGCGGTACGGGAAGTCGTGGACGATGGCCAGGACGTCGTAGCCGCCCGAGGCCGCGAACGCCTCGAGCACGGCCGGGTAGGCAACGTGCTCGTCTGTGGCGCCCCACGGGTCGATCGGGTTGCCGACGTAGCCGAGCGTCGGCAGGTCGCGCAGGATCGCGCTCCTGGCCGCGTCGGGGACGGCCGGCAGGTCCGCTCCGACACGCTGGGCGATGTCCGCGATCAGCGAGGCCTCGCCGGTCGAGACCGTCACGATCCCGGTCCGCCCGCGACCCACGCCGCGGCCCAGCCGGCGGCAGCCGGCGTGGAGCTCGGCCGCTTCGAACAGCGCATCGAGGTCGTCGCAGCGGACCACGCCGGCGGCCGCGAGCGCGGCGTCCGTGGCCCGAGCCTCGCCGGCCAGTGATCCGGAATGGGCGACCGCCGCCGCCTGGGCCTGCTCGCTGCGACCCACCTTGAGGGCCAGGATCGGCTTGCCGAGCTCGAGCGCGCGATCGGCGAGTGCGAGGAACCGCTCCGGCCGCTTGAAGCCCTCGACGAACAGGATGATCGCATCGGTCTCGGGATCGTCGAGGCAGTACGCCACGTAGTCGCAGACGTCGAGGACGGCCTCGCTGCCCGCCCCGATGATCCGGCTGAAGCCGATCCGCGTGCCGAAGTGGATGAACGCGTCGGTCACCGAGCCGCTCTGGGCGATCCCCGCCACGTGGCCCCGCGGTGCCCACGGGTTGATGTCGCCGATATAGACCGCGCTGTTCGAGGTCCGGTCGATCATCCCCATGCAGTTCGGGCCGAGGACCGCGAGGCCGTGCCGGAGGGCAATCTCGCGGACCTCGCGCTGCATTCGGGCCGCCGCCTCGCCGCCCTCGACAACGCCGCCGCCGGGGATCAGGACACTCCGGGCGCCGGCCCGGGCCGCCGCTTCGGTGACGCTTGCTGCCCGCAGCGGGTTGAGGGCGACGAGGACGCTGTCGGGCACTTCGGGCAGCGCCGCCAGGTCCGGGTAGCACGCCGAACCCCAGGCTTCCGCGTACTTCGGGTTCACGAAGTAGCAGGTGGTCGCGCTGCCCATCGACAGCAGGTTGTCGCGGACGGTCTGGGCGATATCCGAGCGCGGCGAAGCGCCGACAACGGCGACGGACCGGGGCGCGAAGAGGGCGTGGAGGTCGATCGGCGGCCGCTCGCCGGCCGGTGCGCTGCCGGTGGCAGCCGCGCGCTCGGCGGTCATGCCTCCCCGACCACCCGGCCCACACCCCGCTTCTCGAGGGCCCGGGCGACGATCAGGCGCTGGATCTCGGAGGTCCCCTCCCAGATCCGGTCGACGCGCAGTTCGCGGAAGAAGCGCTCGGCGGGATTGTCGCGCATGTAGCCGCGCCCGCCGAAGACCTGCACGACCCGGTCGGCGCAACGGAAGGCCGCCTCGGAGGCAAACAGCTTGGCGATCGAGGCCCGGGCGTGGACGACCTTGGGATCCGCGCCCGAGTCCGCCAGCCACGCACACTCCCGGGTCAGCAGCCGGGCGGCGGCCGCGTCGGCGGCCGAATCGGCCAGCGGGAAGCTGACGCCCTCGAAGTCGTAGATCCGCTCGCCGAACTGGACCCGGCTCGTCGCCCAGTCCACGGCGAGCCCGAGGAGGCGCTCCATCGCCCCGCTGCAGCGCGCGCCGATGTGGATCCGCTCCTCGACGAACCACTCGTTCGTCAGCTGGTCCGCCGCGCCGATGCCGCCGAGGATCGCCGCCGCCGGCACGCGGACGTCCTCGAGGATGAACTGGGGATGGCGATCGGCGAACGTGTGCATGTAGTCCGGGTCATGACTGAGGCGCACGCCGGGCAGGTCGTAGTCGACGAGGAAGAGCGTCGGCAGGCGGCGCTGGCCGTCCTCGACGATCGCGTGGAAGATCATGAAGTCGGTGTCGTCAGGACCCGTGACGAACCATTTCTCGCCGTTGAGCAGGTAGTCGCCGGTGGCGGGATCCCTGGTCGCGCTGGCCGAGATCGTCCGGGCATCCGAGCCGGCGTCCTTCTCGGTGATCGCGTAGCTGCCGTTGCGCTCGCCGCGGATCGACGGGTCGAGGTAGCGCCTGCGCTGGTCGGGATCGCAGTGGAGCAGGACGTTGTACGCGCCGGGAATGAACGACCAGAGGCCACCGGTGACCTGGCCGAGCTGCTCGTGGACGATCACCTGCTCCATCGCCGACCAGCCCTGGCCGCCGACGCTTCTCGGCAGCGAGCCGGCATGGAGGTTCGCCTCGATCGCGGCGCGTCGGAACGAATCGGCGACGGCCTTCGGCAGCACCCCGTGATCGCGCTCGAACTGCGCCTCGTGGGGCTGGAGGACATCGACGGCGTAGCGGCGGGCACGTTCCCGAAGCTCGACGAGCCCGGGCGTCAGGCTGAAGTCCATCGATCCATGGTGGCCCGGCCGATGGAACGTCGCGCATCGCGTCGCGGGCGATGGGACGGCGATCCGGGCCAGCCTGCTGGAGGCCGGCCCGGATCGGGGGTCAGTGGCTACTGATGGGTGACGGAGGTCGAGTCGGTGATGCTCAGGAGTGTGCCGCCAGAAAGCGGCTGGACGTTGCCGGTGACCGTGAGGCCATCGACATGGGCGAAGCGGAGGATAGGTCCGTAGCCCTTGACGGTCGAGGCGTTGTTGGTGAAGACGACAGCCTGCCGGCGGGCAACGCTGAACACGGTGAGCAGCGTGCCGCCGGTGATCGTGTTGCCGCTGACGGTGATCCCGCTGACATGGGAGCCGATGGCACCATCAGCGGACAGGAACGAGTTGCTCCAGGTCCCCGCCGTGTTGTCGAGGAAGCTGATGTTCGAGGCACTCTCGGACGTGTTGTTCGGCTCGATGTCGAACGTGCAGTAGCCGCTCCTCGGGAAGGCATCGCGCTCGACGACCACGTTGCGGCCATTGATGATCGTGACGCCCTGCCGACCGGCAGAGGCGCAGTTCGAGTCACGGTACGTGACCCCGCTGGCTCCGCCGTTGACCTCGACACAATCGCCCCAGACGGCGCTGATCGTGTCGTTCGCGATGGTCGTGTTGCTGGCGCCATCCACGAGGACACCGTGGGCGCCCTCGCTGCCCGGGTGATAGACCCCCGGTGACGGGTCGTTGCCGACCATGCCGAAGTTCTCGATCGTGACGCCGTTGTTCCCGGTCAGGAGCCAGAAGATCGAGCTCGGTTCGGTCACGCCGCCATGACCGCGGATCGTCGAGCCGTTGCCGTTGAGGGTCAGGTTCGTCCGGCCGCCGAACTTGATCGCCTTGTCGACGCGGTACGTCGCGCCGGCCCGGAAGTTGATCGTCGAGCCGCTCGGGACGCTGTCGATGAATGTGATCAGGGCCGAGCTGACGTCGGTCGAGCCGGTGGCGTCGATCGAGCTCGGAACCGCGATCCCCGGGCCCGGAGCGCTGGTCGGTGGCGGAGCGGGCGGCGGCGTGGGCGCGACCGTCGGGGTCGCCGTCGGCCGTGGCGTCGAGGTCGGGCGCGGCGTCGGCGTGGCGGCCGGCCAGACCGTGGGGACCGGCGTCGGTGCCGGGGGCGGAACGACGGCCAGGGCCGGGGCGACGACCGTCGCAAGCACCTCGTCGAGGGCGAAGTAGCGGTGCGTGCCACTGCTCGCAAATCGGATCGTCAGGACGTGGCGCCCGGCAGCCGGCGTTGCCGAGTACAGGACCTGGCGGCCATGGAACGCGCTCGAGTGGGTCGACACGGAGCGGGTCCTGCCATCGAGGGTGACTTCGATGGTCCCGCCGGCCGGACGCGTCGGGCCGATGACCTCCACCTTCGTGCCGTTGTAGATGAGGGTGACCGTGGCGCCAATTCGGCCGGTGGCGTGCTCGGTGCCGCCTGAGGCGGTCGAGGTTCGGACGGTTCGCCAGCCGGAGCTCCAGTGGAACACGGAGCCGGTGTCCTGGTAGACGGTCATGGACGGCGAGGCGACCAGAGTGCTGGCCAGGCCGCCGAATTGGGTCGCAGCGCCGAGGGCGACGATGATCGCGATCAGGGTCGCGATGAGCCCGACGGAAGGTCGGTGACGGGGGTGGCTGTCGGTGGATTCTGGGCGCGGGGCTCCAAGGCGGCGGGTCTTCGGCAATGTTCGCTCCTCTGTCTCGGGGGGCACGTGTCCCGGAACAAAAAGCGCTGCCAGCTTCCAACGCCGACCGGCATTGGCTGACCAATCGAGGCCGAAACTAGAGACGGATGGTCATGGCAGAGCCAGGGGTCTCGCGAATCTCCCGGGGGCACGATCTGGGGCCGGCATCTGGGGGTATGTCAGTCCTCAGCCGTCTTCTGAGAAAGCCACCCACCACGGCCCGACTCCCGGATCGATGTCGCGGTGATGGGCGGAGTGTACCTAACTGCACCGGACCGTGCCGGAGGGCACAAGCAGCGTGGTACCGGGCACGCCTGCACGCCGCCTTCTGCCGCCGCGGGTCGCGGCTGGCGTCACCGATATAAGGGCCATTGCTACGGAGCCGGCGGGATGGGCCTGGCCTGCGGCTCCGAGGCGGCGGATACGCCTGCTGGGCGCCCCTGTACTCATGCCCCGATATTTCGAGCCGTATCCCCGCGGAATCGGCACCAACCAGTCGACCGGCGCAGTTCTTAGCAATGGGGCTTATATCCAGGCGCGGAGGGCCGGTGAAGAGCCACGGCCTCACCCAGCCCTGGGCGCCGCAGCCGGCAGCGCCGCGACCCACCCCGCGCAAGATCAGCCGGGCTGGGCGATCACCATGATCCGGATCTCGGTCATGTCCTCGATGGCCCAGCGCAGGCCCTCGCGGCCGAGGCCCGAGTCCTTGACGCCGCCGTAGGGCATGTGGTCGATCCGGTAGGTCGGCACGTCGTTGACGATGACCCCGCCGACCTCGAGGCTGTTGAAGGCCGCCCAGCTGTTCGCCAGGTCGTTCGTGAAGACGCCGGTCTGGAGGCCGAAGGACGAATCGTTGACCTGGCGGATCGCGTCACCGAAGTCGCGGAACGGGAAGGCGACGACGAGCGGCGCGAACGCCTCGTTCGAGCAGACCGCGGCCGTGACCGGCGTGTCGGTCAGGATCGTCGGCGGGACCGCCGTGCCCTGGGCGTGACCCCCGAGGAGGAGCACGCCACCGAGCTCGACCGCCTCGTCGACCCAGCGCTGGGTCCGGGCGGCGGCCGCCGGATCGACCATCGGCCCGAGGTCGGTCTGGGGATCGAGCGGGTCGCCCAGCTTGAGGCTCGCGGCGCCGGCCACGAAGCGCTTCATGAACTCGTCCCAGATGTCGGCGTGGATGAACATCCGCTGGACGCTGATGCACACCTGGCCGGCATAGCTGAATGCGCCGACGAGGCAGCGCTTGATCGCCCAGTCGAGGTCGGCCGACTTGTCGACGATCACCCCGGCATTGCCACCGAGCTCGAGGACGACCTTCTTCTTGCCCGCCCGCTCCTTCATCCGCCAGCCGACCGACGGGCTGCCGGTGAACGTGAGCAGCTTGAAGCGCTCGTCGGCGACCATCCGGTCGCCCAGCTCGCGGCTCATCGGCAGGATGCTGACGGCACCCTCGGGCAGGCCCGCCTCGGCGATGATCTCGCCGACGGTGAGCATCGTCAGCGGGTCCTTGCTGGGCGGCTTGAGCACGATCGAGCAGCCCGCGGCGATCGCCGGGGCCAGCTTGTGGGCGGCCAGGTTGAGCGGGAAGTTGAACGGGCTGATCGCGGCGACGGGACCGATCGGGAAGCGCCGGGTGATCCCCAGCCGGCCCCGCGAGGAGGCCATGAGGTCGAGGGGGATGACCTCGCCGACGAGGCGCTCGGCTTCCTCGGCACCGAGGCGGAAGGTGAGCGACGCCCGGTCGACCTCGACGAGGGCGTCACGGATCGGCTTGCCGGCCTCGAGGGCGATCAACCGCCCGAGCTCCTCGCGGCGGGCCTTGATCCCGGCACTGATCGAGCGCAGGATCGCGCCGCGCTCGTAGGCCGGCAAGTGGCGGGTCTGCTCGAACGCCGCGACGGCTGCGTTGACGGCCGTTTCGTACTGCTCGGGCGTCGCGTGATAGGTCGAGCCAGCGGGATTGCTCGCATCGGCGGGATTGCTGACGGTCAGCACGTCCGGAGAGTCGACCCACCGGCCGGCGAGGAGGATCGGATGGGGCTGGGCGCCGATCGAGGTTGTCATGCGGGGCTCCTGTTCAGTGAGACGCCATTCTAGCGGGGCGCCAAGCACGAGCCCGGTGGTCCTCCCGTAAGATCGCCGGACATAGCCCGAGGTGCTTCCACGATGGCCGCTCACCGCCTGCGCGATCTGCTCCGGGTCGAGCCGGGATCCAAGGTCCGCCTTGCCGCGATCGATCCATCCGACACGCACGGCCACAACAAGTCCGCCGCGGACAAGGAGCTCGCCGACGGGCTCGTCCGGCTGGCCGGCCTCCAGGACCGCCTGTGGGCCGAGGCCAAGCATCCCGTTCTCGTCGTCCTCCAGGGGATCGACGCCGCCGGCAAGGATGGGACCGTCCACCACGTGATGTCGGCGTTCAGCCCGCAGGGTTGCCCGGTGACCGATTTCAAGGTCCCGAGCGCCCTCGAGATGAGCCACGACTACCTGTGGCGCGTCCACCAGCACGCCCCCGGCAAGGGCGAGATCGCGATCTTCAACCGGTCGCACTACGAGGACGTCCTGGTCGTCCGGGTGCACGATCTCGTCCCGAAGATGATCTGGAAGCAGCGCTACGACCAGATCAACGACTGGGAGCGGATGCTGGTCGAGGAAGGCACGACGATCGTCAAGTTCTTCCTGTTGATCGACCGGGACGAGCAGCGCAAGCGGTTCCAGGCCCGCTACGACGACCCGACGAAGCGCTGGAAGTTCAAGATGGGCGACCTGGCCGAGCGCGGGCTGTGGGACAACTACGTCGCGGCCTTCGAGGAGGCCCTGAGCCGCTGCTCGACGGCCGCCGCGCCGTGGTACGTCATCCCCGCCAACCGGAACTGGTTCCGGAACCTGGCGGTTGCCGAGATCCTCGGCGACGTCCTCGATGACCTGAAGCCCGCCTATCCGGTCATCGACCCGTCGGTCCCTGCCGATCTCGTCATCGAATAGGCGCGGACCCGGCGTCAGGCCCGGCGTCCGGCCCGCCGTCGGTCAGGCCGTCGCCCCTCGCTGGTAGGCGCCCAGGACCCGGACCATCGTCGTCAGCGGCCGGATGGCGTCGAGCGCGCCGGCGGCCGGGGAGCCGACCAGGTCGGCGTCGATGTCGGCCCAGAAGGTGTACTCCCAGGCGACCTGCCGGCTGGGCCGCGATTCGAGCGTGCTCAGGTTGAGGTGATGGTCGGCCAGGACGCGCAGGATGGCCAGCAGCGTGCCGGGCTCGTTGCGGACCGCGAACGCCAGCGTGGTGCGCGGCGCGGCGGGTCCGCCCAGCGGCCGCCGCCAGTGCGCCGGAAACGCCTCGTCGGGCCGCCCGACGAGGATGAACCGGGTCCGGTTGGCCGGGTCGTTCTCGATTCCATCGGCCAGGATCGCCAGGTCGAAGAGGCCGGCGGCCCGTGGCGAGAGGACGGCCGCCGAGCGAGTTTCGGCGCGTTCCCGGATCAGCTTCCCGGCACCGGCCGTGTTGTACGTCGTCAGCAGCGCCCACGGTCGACGGCGCAGGAACGCATCGGCCTGGCCGAAGGCCTGGACGTGGGAGTAGACGCGGTCGATCTCGTCGAGGCTGGCGCCGGGCAGGGCCGCCAGGCAAAGCCGCACCGGGACCACCACCTCGCCGCGAATGACGAGGTCGTGCTCGAGGAGCAGGTCGTAGTTCTCGCGGACCGTGCCGTTGACGACGTTCTCGATCGGCAGGACGCCGACCTCGGCGCGGCGATCGTGGACCGCCTCGAAGACCTCCCGAAAGCCGGCCACCGGCACCGACCGGGGCGCCTCGAGGGCGGCGAGGAGGGCGTCCTCGGCAAATGCGCCGGGCTCGCCCGAGAAGGCCGCCCGCGGCCCGGCCTCGGCGGCCGTCCGCTCGCTCGCCTCGGCCAACGGTCCAGGTTCGCCTGCGGGCTGGCTCAGCGCTCGAACCAGGCGGTCGTGTCGTGGTGGGCGGCGCCCTCGTCGAGCTCGGTCCCGGCGGCTCGGGTGGCCGATTCGGGTCGGGCCCGCTTGCGATTGCCGGCGGCCTCGGTGGCCCCCGCCCAGTGGGCTTCGTCGAGGAGCAGGTTCAGGGCAGCGATGTAGGCCTCGATCGACGCCGCGATGATGTTCACGTTGCTGCTCGTGCCGGTGTAGTCGCCGCTGGCCCGACGGCCCTCGGCCGATGACGGCGGGGCGATCCGGATCGTCACGACGCCTTCGGACTCGGGCCCCTCGGAAACGGCGTGGACGTCGTAGGCGATGAGCCGCGGATGGCCGGCCAGGACGTCGGCCAGTGCCCGGTCGACGGCCCGCAACAGGGCATCGACGGGACCGTTGCCCTCGGCGGCGGCTTCCCACTGGTGGTCACCCGAGGCAATGACCACGGCGCCCCGGCTCTGGACCTGGCTGCCCGACGAGACGGTCCAGCGGGCGAGATGGAGAGCGGGCACCCGGTCGTCCGGCGCCCGGTTTTCGCTGGTCATGAGACCACCTCCGGCGTGCCCGCGGTCAAGGGCGCCGGGCCGCCCGTCGGGACGCGCGCCGGAACCTGGGTCGTGAAATGGCGCTCGTCGCGCCGGCGCAGCTCGGCGCCGGATTTCCAGATCAGGTATTCGAGCGAGTCGGCCAGGGCTGCCGCGGAGGCCGCGATGATGTTCGTGTCGCTGCCCATCGTCGACCAGGTCCGGCTGCCATCGGTGGAGTCGATGATCACCCGCGTCCGGGCTTCGGTCGCGGCGGTGCCGTCGATGATCCGGACCTTGTAGTCGATCAGGTGGACCGAGTCGAGCTCGGGGTAGAAGGCGCCGAGCGCCTTGCGCAGGGCGGTGTCGAGGGCATTGACCGGACCGTTGCCGTCGGCGGCGGTGTGCAGGACCTCCCCGGCGACCTCGACCTTGACGGTCGCCTCGGCGAGCAGCTCCTGCCCGTCCCGCTGCTCGACGAGCACCGTGAAGTCGACGATCCGGAACGGCGCCTCGTAGCCGGTGGCGTGCCGCCGGATGAGCAGCTCGAATGACGCCTCGGCACCTTCGAAGGCGAGCCCGTCGGCCTCGAGCTGCTTGATCAGGACGGACAGCTCACGGGCGTCGATCGAGCCGTCGAGGCGGTGGCCGAGCTGCTCCGCGCGGAGCTGGGTGTTGGCCCGCCCGCCGAGCTCGCTGACGACGAGGCGGCCCTCGTTGCCGACGCTCGTCGGATCGACGTGCTGGTAGCTCCGCTCGACCTTGGCGACCGCAGCCCCGTGGACACCGCCCTTGTGGGCGAACGCCGACCGCCCGACGTAGGGCTGGTAGTCGTTGGGCACGACGTTGGCGATCTCGGCCACGCCCCGGGACAGGTCGGTCAGGTCTGCGAGCCGCCCGCCGCCCGCGGGGACGAGGTCCAGGCTGGTCTTGAGGGCAAGATTCGCGAGGATGCTGACCATGTTGGCGTTGCCGCAGCGCTCGCCGTAGCCGTTGATCGTCGCCTGGACGTGGCGGACGCCGGCTTCGACCGCGGCGATCGAGTTGGCGACCGCGAGCTCGGCGTCGTTGTGGGTGTGGATTCCCCAGCGCACCGCGGAACTGGCCGGATCGGCGCCGAGCGAATCGATCGTGTCGCGGACGACCCGGACGAGCTCGCCGGTCAGCGTGCCCCCGTTCGTGTCGCACAGGACGATCGACCGGGCACCGGCCTGCCGGGCGGCACGCAGCGTGGCCAGGGCGTAGTCGCGATCGGCGGCGTAGCCGTCGAAGAAATGCTCGGCGTCGTAGACCACCTCGCGACCGCGATCGGCGACGAAGCCCACCGACTCGGCGACCATGTCGAGGTTCTCCGCCGGTGTCGCGCCGAGGACCTCGACCACGTGCAGGAGCCAGCTCTTGCCGAAGATCGTCACGACCGGGGTCTCGGCCGCGACCAGCTCGTGGAGGTTGGGGTCCTTCTCGGGCCGGTTCGAGCGGTGGCGGGTCGAGCCGAAGGCCGCCAGGCGGGCCGTCCGCCAGGTCATCGTCCGGGCGGCCGCGAAGAACTCGATGTCCTTGGGATTCGAGCCGGGCCAGCCGCCTTCGATGTAGGGCATGCCGTACTCGTCGAGCATCCGCGCGACGCGCAGCTTGTCGGCCAGCGACAGGGTGATGTTCTCGCCCTGCGTCCCGTCGCGCAGGGTCGTGTCGTAGAGGACGACCGGCTCGGCCATCAGGCGACCACCTCCGGGCGGCGGATCGCGATCCGGTCGACGATCGCCTCGGTCATCGCCGCGGTTCCGACCCGGGTCAGGCCGGCGGTCGTGACAGCGTCGGCCGGCCACAGGTCGGCGGTCCGGAACCCGTCGTCGATCGCCTGGCTCACGGCTGCCTCGATCGCGGCTGCGGCGTTCGCCTGGCCCAGCGACCAGCGCAGGAGCATCGCCCCCGAGAGGATCGTGCCGATCGGGTTGGCCAGGTCACGGCCAGCGATATCGGGCGCCGAGCCATGGATCGGCTCATACAGGCCGTGCAGGCCGTGGGCGGTCCGGCGGCTGCCGACCGACGCCGAAGGGAGCATCCCGAGCGAGCCCGCGAGCACGGACGCCTCGTCCGAGAGGATGTCGCCGAACAGGTTCTCGGTGACCAGGACGTCGAACCCGGCCGGCCACTTCACGAGCTGCATCGCACACGAGTCGACGAGCTGGTGGTTGAGCTGGACGTCGGGGAAGCCGGCGCCGACCTCGATCGCGACCCTGCGCCACAGCCGGGAGGTGGCCAGGACGTTGGCCTTGTCGACGCTGGTGACGTTCGAGCGACGACCACGGGCGAGCTCGAAGGCGAGGCGGACGACGCGCTCGATCTCGCCGTCACTGTACGGCAACGTGTCGCTGGCGGCGCGCGAGCCGGCAGCCCCGCTGGCCTCGGTCCGCGCGCCGAAGTACAGGCCACCGGTCAGCTCGCGGATGATCAGCAGATCGACTCCCTCGAGGAGCTCCGGGCGCAGCGGCGACGCGGCGACGAGGCTCCGATGGATCGTGACCGGGCGCAGGTTGGCGAAGAGGCCGAGGCCGCCGCGCAGGGCGAAGAGGGCCTGCTCCGGCCGGACGGACGAGGACGGGTCGTCCCACTTCGGGCCACCGACCGCGCCAAGGTAGACCGCGTCGGCAGCCCGGCACGCCGCCACGTCCTCCGGCCTGACCGCGACGCCGTAGGCATCGATGCCGGCTCCGCCGACGACGAGCTCCGTCCATTCGAGGCCGAAGCCGGCCGCCGCGGCGGTCGCCTCGAGCACCGACCGGCCGGCGGCCAGGACATCCGGGCCGACGCCGTCACCGGGGATCGCGGCGAGGCGATACGTCCGCCACGAGGTCAGGGCATCCCCGGCCGGCTCCTCGCGCAGGTTGGTCACGGAAGCTCCTCGGCTGAGCGCCGGCTGGCGAAGGCCGGGTCGATGCCGTTGATCTCGGCCCCGTGGAGCTTGTTCACGGCGACGAGATAGGCCTCGAGCGAGGCCTCGATGATGTTCGTGGACAGGCCGTGGCCGCTCACGACGAGCGCCCCCGGGCCCTCGTCCGATGAGCGCCGGCAGCGAACCAGCACCTGGCCCTGGGCATCCTCGCCCGCCGAGACCGCCTTGATCTCGTACTCGGTGAGGACCGGGTGCCAGCCGAGGGTCGGCTGGAGGACCTCGTCAACCGCCGAATAGAGGGCGTTGACCGGGCCGTTGCCGGTCGCCTCGGTCGCGTGGACCTCGCCGCCGACCGAGATCGAGACGGTTCCCGTGCCCTTGCCACCGTGGGAGCTCGTGACGCTCCAGCCTTCGAGCTGGATCGATGCCGGGACGTCGCCCGCCCGGCGCTCGACGATCGCGAGCAGGTCGGCGTCGGTGACTTCCTTCTTGAGGTCGGCCAGCGCGATCGCCTGGCGGTAGACCGCGTCCAGGGCGTCCCCCTCGAGCTCGTAGCCCAGTTCGTGGAGCTTGCCCTGGAGGCCCTTCCGGCCGGACAGCTTGCCGATCGTCAGCTGGCTGCCGCTCAGCCCGACCGACTGGGGGGTCATGATCTCGTAGGTCAGCGGGTTCTTGATCACGCCGTCCTGGTGGATCCCCGACTCGTGGGCGAACGCGTTGCCGCCGACGATCGCCTTGTTCGGCTGGACCGTGAACCCGGTCAGGTAGCTCACGAGCCGGCTGGCGGCCGTGATCTGCTCGGTCTGGATACGCGAGCCGAGCTCGGGGAACTGGGTGGGCCGCGTCCGGAGGGCCATGACGACCTCTTCGAGCGAGGCATTGCCGGCGCGCTCGCCGAGGCCGTTGATCGTGACCTCGACCTGCCGGGCGCCGGCCTGCACCGCGGCGAGCGTGTTGGCCGTTGCCAGGCCAAGGTCGTTGTGGCAGTGGACCGAGACCGTGGCAGCGCGGCCGACCCGGGCGACGACCCGCTCGACGAGCCGGCCGAACTCGGCCGGGATCGCGTAGCCGACGGTGTCGGGGATGTTCACGGTGCTCGCCCCGGCAGCCACAACCGCCTCATAGATGTCGAGCAGGTACTCGACATCGGTCCGCGAGGCGTCCTCGGCCGAGAACTCGATCTCGGCTCCGGCGCCGAGCTCCTGCCGACCGTAGGTGACCCAGCGGACCGCCTGGCGGAGCGCCTCGTCCCGGCCGATCCGGAGCTTGTGCTTGAGGTGGATGTCAGACGTGGCAATGAAGACGTGCAGGTGGGGACTCTCCGCGCCACGGATCGCCTCGACGGCGCGCTGGGGATCGCCGTCCTTGCAGCGAGCCAGGGCCGCGACGGCGACGCCGCGGGTCTCCTCGGCGATCCGCCGGACCGCCTCGAAGTCACCCGGTGAGGCGGCCGGGAAGCCGGCCTCGATCACGTCGACCTTGAGCCGGACGAGCTGGCGGGCGACCTCGAGCTTCTCGGCGGCGGTCAGCCCGGCACCCGGCGCCTGCTCGCCGTCGCGCAGGGTGGTGTCGAAGATCCGGACCGAACCCGGCTCGATCGATACGCCAGGCCCGACGGCGGTCATCGGGAGCCTCCACCCGGTGCGCCGACGGAGGCCTGGGCCTGGCCGGCCTTGACCTCGATCGGGTTGAGGAAGGCCATCTGGCTGCGCAGCGAGGCGCCGACGCGCTCGACGAGATGATCGTGGTCCTGCTGCCGGAGGCGGTCGAAGTTCGGCCGGCCGGCCTCGTTCTCGGTGATCCAGCGGGCGGCAAACGAGCCGTCCTGGATCTCGGTCAGGACCTGCTTCATCGTCTCCCGGACGTGGCTGTCGATGATCCGCGGGCCGCTGACGTAGTCGCCCCACTCGGCGGTGTCGCTGACGCTGAAGCGCATGAAGTTGAGCCCGCCCCGGTACATCAGGTCGACGATCAGCTTCAGCTCGTGGAGCGTCTCGAAGTACGCGAGCTCGGGCTGGTAGCCGGCCTCGACGAGGGTCTCGAAGGCCATCTTGACGAGGGCGGCCGTCCCGCCGCACAGGACCGACTGCTCACCGAACAGGTCGGTCTCGGTCTCCTCCGCGAAGGTCGTCTCGAGGACGCCTGCCCGCGTGGCGCCGATCGCCCGGGCATAGGCGAGGGTCTTGGCCCGGGCCGTGCCGGTCGCGTCGCGATAGACGGCGAAGAGGGCGGGCACGCCGCCGCCGGCCTGGTAGACGCTGCGCAGGAGGTGGCCGGGGCCCTTCGGCGCCACCATCCCGACGTCGATCCCGGCGGGCGGGTCGATCCGGTTGAAGTGGATGTTGAAGCCGTGGG
Source organism: Candidatus Limnocylindrales bacterium (assembly GCA_025450915.1). Lineage (GTDB taxonomy): Bacteria > Chloroflexota > Limnocylindria > Limnocylindrales > CSP1-4 > Palsa-1033. The sequence goes on from JANWLH010000106.1 coordinate 25,191, forward strand.
CGAACATCAGCAGCGCACCGGGCCGCAGGTTCGGCCCGATCTCGGTGTCGTAGACCGCCTTCTGGGCGGTGTCCGGGACGAGGATCATGACGACGTCCGCCGAGCGGACCGCGTCGGCGACGTCGGCCACCCGGATACCGGCGTCCTCGACGAGCGCCCGGCTCTTCGAGCTGGCCGCCAGTCCGACGACCACGTCGACGCCCGACTCGTGGAGGTTCAGGGCATGAGCATGGCCCTGGCTGCCGTAGCCGATGATCGCCACGGTCTTGCCCGCCAGGGCCGCCGGATCGGCATCGTTGTCGTAGTACATCTTCGCGGTCATCGCTTGAGCGCCTCCTCGATGGATGCCGAGCCGCGCGCCATGACCACGGTCCCGGTGCGAACGAGCTCCTTGATTCCGTAGCTCCGCAGGAGCGCGACGATCGCGTCGACCTCCGGCTCCGAGCCGGCAGCCTCGACGATCACCGAGCCCTCCGTGATATCGACGAGGCGGGCCCGGTAAAGCTCCGCCACCTTGACGATCTCGGCCCGGTTCGCGTCGGTCGCCCGGACCTTGATGAGCGCCAGCTCGTGCTCAACCGTCGGCTCGCCGGCGAAGTCCTGGACCTTGAGCACGTCGATCAGCCGGTAGAGCTGCTTGCTGACCTGCTCGACGGCGACGTCGTCGCCGCGCAGGGTGATGGTCATCCGGCTGACATCGGCCTGGTCGGTGTGGCTCACCGACAGCGACTCGATGTTGAAGTTCCGGGCGCGCATCAGGCTGGCGACCCGGTTGAGGACGCCCGGCCGGTTCAGGACGATCGCCACCAGGACATGGCGGTTGACCTCGCCGGAGCCCGGCAGCGCGCGCGCCGGGGGCGCCGAGTGGGCCGGGCCGGCGCCGTTCGAGCGGTCGCTGTCGAGGTCCTCCACGGGCAGGCTCATTCCTCGGGCCCGTCCCACTTCTCGATCAGGTCGGACAGGCCCTTGCCGGCGGGCATCATCGGGAAGATGTTCTGGGTCTCGGCGATCTCGAACCAGACGAGGGCCGGGCCGTCCACGGCCTGGGCGGCCTCGATCGCCGGATCGACCTCGTCGGGCGTGCGCGCCCGGAAGGCCGGGATCCCGAAGGCGTCGGCCAGCTTGGCGAAGTCCGGCCCGAGCAGATGGGCGGAGTGGTAGTTGCCCCCGTAGATGATCTCCTGCCACTGCCGGATCATGCCCAGCTTCTTGTTGTCGAAGAGGGCGATCTTCACCGGGATCCGGTCCTGGACCAGGGTCATCAGCTCCTGCGACGTCATCTGGAAGCCGCCGTCGCCGATGATCGCCCAGGTCTCGCGCTCGGGCCGGCCGAGGGCCGCGCCCATCGCCGCGGGCAGGCCGAAGCCCATCGTCCCGAGGCCGCCCGAGCTGACGTGGCTGTTGGGCAGCCGGAAGCCGGCGTAGCGCGCCAGCCACATCTGGTTCTGGCCGACGTCGGCGACATACGTCGCCCGGTGATCGGTCAGGTCGCCGATTCGCTCGCAGACGAAGTCCGCGGTCAGGACGCCCTCACGCCAGGCACCCGATCCGTGCCAGCTGCTGGCCTCGGATTCGGCCCGCCAGTCGGCCAGCTCCGCGAGGTACTCGGCACGGGCCGCCGGCGGGGTTTCCTCGACCATGGGAGTGAGCGCCCGCAGGACCCGGCCGGCATCGCCCACGATCGGGACCTCGACCGCCACGTTCTTGCCGATCTCGGCCGGGTCGATGTCCACGTGGATGATCCGGGCATACGGCGCGTAGGTCCGGACGTTGCCCGTCACCCGGTCGTCGAAGCGCATGCCGATCGCGATCAGCAGGTCGGCCGACTGGATCGCCCGGTTGACGTGCTTCCAGCCGTGCATGCCCATGAACCCGTAGGCCAGCGGGTGATCCTCGGAGATCGCGCCGATCCCGAGCAGGGTCCAGGCGACGGGGATGCTGGTCTTCTCGGCGAAGGCCAGCAGGTCTGCCCACGCTTCGGCATGGAGGACACCGTGGCCGGCCAGGATCACCGGACGCGTTGCCCGGGCGATCTCGGCGGCGGCAACCTTGAGCTGGCGGGGATGGCCGTCGAAGTTCGGCCGGAAGCCCGGCAGGCCGGCGATCACCTCGGCCTCGGTCGGGTGCTGGGCCGACGTCTCCTGCTGGAGGGCGTCCTTGGTGATGTCGATGTGGACGGGACCCGGCCGGCCCGTCCGGGCGATATGGAATGCCTCGGCGAAGACCCGCGGCAGGTCGTCCGCGTCACGGACCAGGTAGTTGTGCTTGGTCATCGGCAGGGTGATGCCGTTGATGTCGATCTCCTGGAACGCGTCCTTGCCGATCAGGGCCCCGGGCACGTTGCCGGTGATCGCGACCATCGGGATCGAATCGAGGAGGGCCGTGCCGATCCCGGTGACCAGGTTCGTGGCGCCCGGACCGGACGTGCCCAGGCAGACGCCCACCCGTCCGGTGACCCGGGCATACCCGTCGGCGGCATGGGCGCCGCCCTGCTCGTGGCGGACGAGGACATGGCGGAGCTCGGGGTAGTCGCCCAGGACGTCGTAGAGCGGCAGGACCACGCCGCCCGGATATCCGAAGAAGACATCGACACCCTGCCGGAGGAGCGCTTCGCAGACCACGTCCGCGCCGATCCGGCTGCGCTTGAGCGGCTTCGCGTCGCGGAGCATCGCGTTGCGGGCCTGCTCGATGGCGGCCGCGCCGGCGGTCCCGTCATGGGGCACGTGGCCGTGCCGCTCGCCATGCTGCGCCGGCCGCCGGGGCGGGGCCGCTGTCGTCGGCGCAGCCGGGCGGGCAGCCGCTCCTGCAGCCGCTGTCGCGGCCGGCCCTGCCGGTTCGCCCTTCGTGATCGTCATCGGTCTGGTCTCCGTGGTCGGTCCCGTGGTCCCGGGCCGCTGTCCTTGGTCGTTGTGCTGTCTGCGCTGGTCCGGTGTGGTCCGGTCCCGACTGGACCGGATGAGCGGCCGTCGCGACGGCCATGAAAAAACCCCCGCCTCCCGGCGAGGGTCCCGTTGGTTCTCGGTGGTGCTGTCGCTACCTCCGCGATCCTCCGTTCTCCTGCCGGGAGCCGGTAATGAGGCCGAGAAGGCCATCCAGCCCAAGGAGAAGCGAGCGAAGAATGGGGAGTACTACGACGTCGACGAAGCCGGTCTCTGGCAGGGGCACGTTCACGCGGCGGCCGTCGCTGGTGACGACGATCGCGACGTGACGGCGATTCTGCCGGTTGGCCAAGCCCACGTTCGACTCCGTGGCGGGTCCCGGACGGCGTTTGCCGTCTGGTTCGGGCGAGTGTACGAGGCAACGATCGATTGCGCAACCGTGGATTGCCCACCGAAGGTACCCCTGCGGCGCCGCCGATCTTCGCACGTGCCGGGAGGCGCGCGGTTCGGGGCGCCACCCCCGGCCGGCCCCAGGTTGGGACGAAGGTCGTTGAGGGACGGACTACGACGCTGCTTGCCCGTCTCCGCCCGCTGCCGCCCGGTCGACCTGGGACGATTGTCGCTGGGAGACGCGTTACACGGTCGCGGCGGCCCGGGAGGGCGCCGAGGGCCTCGCCTCGTGCGTCGCATTGGCCGGCTCGCGGCTTCGCGAGCATGAGATTCCTCGATCCCCGGCAATACCGCGTCTGGTGGCGACAATCGGCCCAACTTCGGCCCCAGGCCGCGGCACCACGCGCGACCCCGAACCCCGAGGCGCCCGGGGCGGAGCCTGTGCTAGCCTCAAAACGTGCCTGAAGCAACGATCCACGAACCGCGCACCCTCGTCGACAAGATCTGGGACAGCCATGTCGTCCACGAGGAGCCGGGCGCCCCGAGCGTCCTGGCGATCGACCTCCACCTGGTCCACGAGGTCACCAGCCCGCAGGCCTTCACGGGGCTCCGCCAGCGCGGCCTGACCGTCCATCGCCCGGGGCAGACCGTCGCGACGGCCGACCATTCGATCCCGACCCACGACCGGTCGCTGCCGATTGCCGACCTGATCGCGGCAGCCCAGGTCCAGCAGCTCACCGACAACTGCACCGAGTTCGGGATCCCGCTCCATGGCCTGGGCTCGCCCAACCAGGGGATCGTCCACATCATCGGCCCGGAGCTCGGCCTCACCCAGCCGGGGATGACGATCGTGTGCGGCGACTCGCACACGGCCACCCACGGCGCGTTCGGTGCGCTGGCGTTCGGGATCGGCACGAGCGAGGTCGAGATGGTCCTCGCCAGCCAATGCCTCCTCCAGCGCCGGCCGAAGACGTACGAGGTCCGGGTCGACGGCCGGCTCGCCGCCGGCGTCAGTGCCAAGGACATCATCCTCGCCCTCATCGCCCGGATCGGCGTCGGTGGCGGGACCGGCCACGTCTTCGAATACACCGGATCGGCCATCCGGGGCCTGACCATGGAGCAGCGGATGACCGTCTGCAACATGAGCATCGAAGGCGGCGCCCGGGCGGGCCTGATCGCGCCCGACGAGACGACGTTCGAGTATGTCGCGGGGCGGCCCCACGCCCCGCAGGGTGCCGCCTGGGACGCCGCCCTCGAGAGCTGGCAGCAGCTGCCCACCGATCCCGCCGCCGGCTACGACCGCTCGATCACGATCGACGCCGCGAGCCTCGAGCCCATGGTCACGTACGGCACGAATCCGGGGATGGGCCTGCCGATCAGCTCGAGGATCCCGGCCCCCGCCGACCAGGCCGATCCCGCGGCCCGCCGGGCACTCGAGCACGCCCTCGAATACATGGACCTGACCCCCGGGCAGGCAATCCTCGGCCAGAAGCTCGACGTTGTCTTCATCGGCTCGTGCACCAATGGCCGGATCAGCGACCTGCGCCTGGCAGCTTCGGTCCTCAAGGGCCGGCGGATCGCCGACGGCGTCCGGGTGATGGTCGTGCCGGGCTCCCAGGAAGTGAAGAAGGAAGCCGAGAACGAAGGCCTCGCCGAGATCTTCCGGGCCGCCGGAGCAGAGTGGCGCGAGGCCGGCTGCTCGATGTGCATCGCCATGAACGGCGACCAGCTGAGCCCCGGCCAGTACGCGATCAGCACCTCCAACCGGAACTTCGAGGGGCGCCAGGGCACGGGCGGCCGGACCTTCCTGGCCTCGCCGCTGACCGCCGCCGCCTCGGCGATCGCCGGGGTGATCGCCGACCCGCGGACGCTGCCCGGCATCGAGGCATCGGCCGGCCTGGGCGGGCGCTGAGCCGACGATGGCTGACGCCTTCACGACGTTCACGAGCGCGGTGATCCCGCTGCCGGCCGAGAACGTGGACACCGACCAGATCGTGCCGGCCCGCTACCTCAAGATGACCGACAAGGCAGGCCTCGCCGATGCCCTGTTCCATGACTGGCGCTACGACGCCGACGGCGGCCAGCACGAGCCGCTGTTCGTGATGGATCGCCTGGCCATGGCCGGTCGGCGGATCCTCCTGGCCGGCGACAACTTCGGGACGGGCTCGTCCCGCGAGCACGCGCCGTGGGCGCTCGTCGCATGGGGGATCCGGGCGATCCTCTCGACGAGCTTCGCCGACATCTTCCGGGGCAACGCCCTCAAGAACGGGCTCCTGCCGATCGTCGTCGAGGAGGAGCGCCATCGCCAGCTCTTCGAGCTGCTGGCGCAGGATCCGGACCTCGAGCTGACGGTCGATCTCGAGTCGCAGCTGATCCACCTGCCGGGCGACGAGGACCTGCCCTTCGACGTCGATCCGTTCGCCAAGAAGATGCTCCTCGCGGGCACCGACGAGATCGGCTGGCTGCTCGCCCGGATGCCCGAGATCGAGGCCTACCAGGCCGCCAATCCGGTGCGCATCGACACCCGGGTCGGCGCGGACTGATACCCATCCCGGCGGTCGCCGCGATACTGACCCGGTGAACCTGGTCGACGTCGTCATCATCGGGATCCTGATCTTCGCCCTCGTGGCAGGGCTCGCCTCGGGCGCCTTTCCGCAGCTCGGCGGCCTGGCCGGCGCCATCGTCGGCGGCGCCTTCTCGATCCTCGTCCTGCTGCCCGTCGCCCAGGACTGGCTGCAGACCCTCGACCCACCGATCCGGGCCGTCGTCGTGCTCGTCGGGATCGTGGGCATCGTCGGCCTGGGCGAGGCGATCGGCTCCGGGATCGGCTCGCGGATCCGCGAGCGGCTCGTCGACCACGGCTTCCTGGGCGGACTCGACCGGGCCGCGGGCGGGCTGCTCGGGCTTGCCCAGGGCGTCCTGGTCGTCTGGCTCGTCGGCGGCGTCCTGGCCGCCGGACCGGTGCCGTCGATCGCCGCGGCCGTCCAGCATTCGGGGATCGTTCGCGGGCTGGCCGGCGTCCTGCCGCCGCCGACCGAGATCGTCGGGGAGCTGGGCAAGTGGCTGGATGCCTCGGGCCTGCCCGACGTCTTCATCGGCTTCGAGCCCTTCCCTGCCGCGCCGGTCGACCCGCCGACCGATGCGGAGGCCCAGGCGATCGTCGCCAGGGCCGTCGCCTCGACGTTCCTGGTCCGGGCCGATGCCTGCGGGTACGTCCTGAGCGGCACGGGCTTCGTGGTCAAGCCGGGCTACGTCGTGACCAACGCCCATGTCGTCGCCGGATCCAACGAGATCTCGATCGGCCGCGACAGCGGGCCGCAGTCCAAGGCGTCGGCCGTCCTCTTCGACCCCGAGCTCGACGTCGCCCTGCTCTACGTGCCGGGCCTGAGCGCTCCTGCCCTGACCCTCTCCGATACCCTCCCGACGCACGGGACCCTTGCCGCGGCCCTCGGCCACCCGGACGGTGGCAGCCTGGCGACGATCGCCGCCGCGGTCACCAACACCTACCAGGCGCAGGGCCGGGACATCTACGGCACGAGCATCGTCAGCCGTCAGATCATCGAGCTCCAGGCGGCGATCCAGCAGGGCGACAGCGGCGGACCACTCGTGCTCAAGGACGGCACCGTCGGCGGGGTGGTGTTCGCGGAGGCCCAGACCGACCCGAATGTCGGCTACGCGCTGTCACCGATCGCGATCGAGGACCGGATCCAGGACGGCCTGACCCGGAAAGCCCCGATCAGCACGGGCGACTGCACTCGCTGATCGGGTGGGGCGTGGCCCGGCGGCGTGCCGTTGGCCCTCCGGTGAACCCCCCGAAACCGCGATTTGTTGGTCTGTGCGCAGCGTCTGGTCCACGGCGCCACGGAACCACGAGCTCGTCACCGGACTCGCCGCGCCACGCCGGACCGGGTTGCCCTTCTACACTTTGGCCTCGAACCAGGCCAGCACCCACGAGGGACCCGCGATGACCGCCAACCCCTATGACCGGCCGACAGATCCGGCCAAGCGCCATTCCGCGGCCCTGACCGACGGCCCCGACCGGGCCGCGGCCCGGGCGATGCTCAAGGCGATCGGCTTCACCGACGAGGACCTGGCCAAGCCGCTGATCGGCGTCGGGACGACCTGGATCGAGACGATGCCCTGCAACATCAACCAGCGCCGGCTGGCCGAGTTCGTCAAGGAAGGGATCCGGGCGAGCGGCGGCACGCCGATGGAGTTCAACACGATCGCCGTCAGCGACGGCATCTCGATGGGCTCGGAGGGCATGAAGGCGAGCCTCGTGAGCCGGGAGGTGATCTCCGACTCGATCGAGCTGGTCGTCCGCGGGCACCTCCTCGACGGCCTCGTCCAGCTGGTCGGCTGCGACAAGACGATCCCGGCGGCTGCAATGGCTGTCGGCCGGCTCGACGTGCCCGCCGTGATCCTCTACAACGGCACGATCTATCCCGGGACCTACAAGGGCCAGCGCAACGCGACGGTCGTGACCGTGTTCGAGGCGATCGGCGCCTACCGGGCCGGCAAGATCAGCCTCGACGACCTCTACGAAGTCGAGAACGCGGCCTGCCCGGGCGCCGGCGCATGCGGTGGCCAGTTCACAGCGAACACGATGAGCATGGTCCTCGAGCTCATCGGCCTGTCGCCCGCGGGGTTGAACGGGATCCCTGCCGAGGATCCGGCCAAGGACGCCGCGGCCCGAACCACCGGCGAGCTCGTGATGGACCTCGTCAAGCGCGACGTGCGGCCGTCGGCGATCGTCAGCCGGGCCTCGCTCGAGAATGGGATCGCCTCGGTCGCGGCGACCGGCGGGTCCACGAACGGCGTCCTCCACCTCCTGGCCATCGCCCACGAATTCGGGATTCCCCTCGACATCGACGAATTCGGCGCGATCGCCGACCGGACGCCGGTCGTCGCCGACATGCAGCCGGGCGGTCGTTTCACGGCGTCCGACCTGTACGACGCTGGTGGCCTCGCCCTGGTCACCCGGGAGCTCCTGAAGGGCGGGCTCCTGCACGGTGATGCGCCGACCGTCGACGGCCGGACGATCGCCGAGATCGGGGCGAGCGCCGTTGAGACGCCCGGCCAGACGGTCGTCGTGCCGATCGAGCGCCCGCTCAAACCGACCGGCGGGCTGGCGATCCTGCACGGCAGCCTGGCACCCGACGGCTGCGTGGTGAAGCTGGCCGGCCACGAGCGGCTCCTCCATCGGGGGCCTGCCCGGGTCTTCGACTCCGAGACGGCCTGCTACGAGGCCGTCCGGCGGCGATTGATCGTGCCCGGTGACGTCGTCGTGATCCGCTACGAGGGTCCCGTCGGCGGACCGGGGATGCAGGAGATGCTGAGCGTCACCGGCGCGCTCGTCGGCGAAGGCCTCGGCGACACCGTCGCGCTCCTGACGGACGGCCGGTTCTCCGGCGGGACCCACGGCCTGATGATCGGCCACGTCGCCCCGGAAGCGGCCCTCGGCGGGCCGATTGCGCTCGTCCACGAGGGCGACACGATCGTCATCGACGTCCAGCGCAAGGCCCTCGACCTCGAGGTCCCGGCGGCCGAGCTCGACCGGCGCCGGGCCGCCTGGACGGCGCCCGTGCCGAGCTATCCGGGCGGGGTGATGGCCAAGTACGCCGCGCTCGTCGGCTCGGCGTCGGAGGGCGCCGTCACCACCGGGGCCCGGATGGCGCGCGCCCTGCGCAACCGATGACGGGGCAGGGACGGCCCGTCTCGATCGGTATCAAGACATCGCCGCAGGCGGTCGACTGGCCGACGCTGGATGCGGCCTGGGCGCGGATCGGCCGCCACGACGTCTTCGAGTCGGTCTGGATGAACGACCACCTGAGCGACGTGAACCTGCCCCGGGCCGGTGCCTCGTGGGAGGCCTTCACGGCGATGGCGGCACTCGTCCATCACGTCCCCGGCAAGTGGGTCGGCCACGCCGTCCTGTCGTTGTCGTTTCGGCACCCGTCGATGGTCGCCAAGGCCGCCGCGGTCATGGACCAGGCGACCGGCGGCCGGTTCATCCTGGGGCTCGGGGCGGGCTGGTACGAGCCCGAGCACACGCCGTTCGGAATCCCGTTCCCGGCGATGCCCGAGCGTTTCGACCGGTTCGTCTCCGGCGTTCACGTGATCCGGGCGCTCGGCTCACCGGCGGCGCGGACCGTCGCCGGCGTGACCCGGCCGGATCCGTTCTATCCGCTCGTCGGGGCAACCAATGATCCCCCGCCGCTGACCCCGGGCGGGCCGCCGATCTGGCTGGGCGGGCAGAAGCCCCGGGGCATCGCCCTCGCCGCGGAGGTCGCCCAGGGCTGGCTGCTGCCCGCCGTGACACCGGACAAGTCGCCGACCAGCCTGGCCTACTTCGCCGACCGCCGGGATGCGCTCCTCGCAGCCCTTGCCGCGATCGGCCGCGATCCGGCCACGTTCGCGTTCGGGGCGCAGATCCCGACCGGCTCGACAC
>JANWLH010000107.1 GCA_025450915.1 Candidatus Limnocylindrales bacterium
CCGGGCTCTCGATCACGGTCTCGAAGGTCGGCTCGAACGGCCCCGAGCTGGCCATCGGTACTGCGACGACCGATGCCGACGGGCGGATCGCCGATCTCCTCGGCCGGCCGCTCGAGACGGGCACGTATCGCCTGCGCTTCGAGCTCGGCGATCGCAGCTCGTTCTTCGCGGCGCTCTCGGTGGACATCGTCATCGACGACGTCGGCCGGAGCTACCACGTCCCGCTGCTGCTCAGCCCGTTCGGCCTCTCGATGTACCTGGGCAGCTGATGGTGGTGGCCGCCTCGCTGCCCTCGATTGACGAGTTGAATCGCCTCTCGGACCACGAGTGCGCCGCTGCCCTGGCGCCGCTCTTCGAGGGTGCGCCACGTTTCCTGACTCGCCTGGCGATGGCCCGCCCGTTCACGGGCTACGCCGAGCTCTGGCCGATGGCGCTGCGGATCGCCCGGGCGATGCCCGAGCCCGAGCAGCTCGAGCTGATCGACGCTCACCCGCGCCTCGGCGCCCCGCCGGCGAGCGTGTCGGCGCTGTCGTTCCGCGAGCAGGGCTACGACCGGGAGGCGGCCGAGATCGAGTCCGATCGACTGGCTGCCGAGCTCGAGCGGCTGAACGCCGCGTACGAGGACCGCTTCGGCTTCCGGTTCTGCATCTTCGTCAACGGTCGGTCCCGGCGTGCCCTCGTGCCGGTCATCGCCACGGCGCTCGAGGCGGACCGCGCGACCGAGATCCGGCGGGCGCTCGGCGACGTCGTCGCGATCGCCGCGGACCGGGCGCGAACGATGTCGTCCGGGTAGATCGCGCCCGGATGCTCAGCCAGATCGTCAATCCCAGCCAGCGCTGGCGCATCGCCCAGGGCAGCGTGCCCGATTGCCCGGCGGGCACGATCGTCACCCTGGCCACGACCGGCGACCGGCTCGAGGTCAGCCGGCCGTGGTTCGGCGTCGTTGCCCATGTCGACCTTCGGAGCGCGTCGATCCGGGCCAGCAGCGACGGACGGGAGCTGACGATCGGCACCGCATCGGGCGAAGTCGTCTTCCAGAACGAGGGGCCGGCGACGCCCGGCATGTTCGTCGCGGCCACCGCGGCGACCCGGCCGGACGCTGCGAGCTACGTCGGGCGCGTCGTCCAGTTCGGGGCGATCAACCCGAACGCGGAAGGCTGGAACCTGTTCGTGTTCCTCGTCCTGCGGCGGGTCAATGGCTGGTTGATCGGGCTGACCCAGAACGGGCATCCGGCAGGCATTGCCGAGAGCAACATCGCCTGGGCCAATGTCCTCGATGCCGGCCCACGGCATCCTTCGGATCGGCTCGTCCTGAGCTACGTCGGCCCGCGCATGGAATGCTCCAAGTCGTACGAGTCGGAGGCGCCGACGCTCGCTGAGCTCGGCTACCAGGTCTCGAGCCAGCACTTCATCCAGGAGCCCCGGAACAGCGCGGCGGTCATCATCGCGATCCTGCTCGGCTTCCTCCTCGCGCCGCTGCTGGTCGGGATCGTGATCCTTGCCTGGCTCATCTTCACGAAGCCCCCCGGCGTCCTGACCGTGACGCTCCAGCGTCTGCCGGGTTCGCCGTGACCGCCGCCATCCCAGGGAGCCTCGAGCTCACCGGGCAGCTGGTTCGCCTGCGTCCCGTGCGGCCCGGCGACGAGGCCCGCCTCGCGGCAATCCTTGCCGAGCCGTCAGTCGCCCGATGGTGGACCGCCGCGAGCGAGGCCGGCGCCGCCGCCGACTGGCTGGCCGGTGAGGCGGCCCATCTCGTGATCGAGCACGAAGGAACGGTCGTCGGCAGCCTGCAGGTGGAGCAGGAGCTCCATCCGGACTACGAGTCCGCGAGCATCGACCTGTTCCTGGCGAGCTCCGCCCAGGGGCGCGGGCTCGGTCCCGACGCAATCCGGGCGATCTCGCGGTACCTGATCGAGGATCGCGGCCATCATCGCCTGACGATCGACCCGAACGTGGCCAACGAGAACGCGATCCGGGCCTACGCCAAGGTCGGCTTCCGACCGGTCGGCGTCATGCGCTCGTACGAGAAGAATGCAGACGGCACCTGGCACGACAACCTGCTGATGGACCTGCTCGCCGGGGAGCTCCAGTAGCTCGAGGGCCGACAGAGAGTCTGAGCGCTTGCGGACGCTGGATCTATCGCATACTCTGCGCGTTATGCACCGTCAGCTCGCATCGTTCGAAGCGAAGCAGAAGCTCTGGCGGCCCAGCCGAATGGCTCGGGCCCTGGGGCTCTGACGGCGCGCACAACCGCCGACCAAGGGCCTCCAGGGACGGAGGCATCCAAGGGCCGCGACACCATCGGGTGACGCGGCTCTTTCTTTTTGCCCGGCGATCGGGCAGGCCTCCCCTCCGGGAACGACCCATCGCCAGGGAGACCTGTCATGAACATCGCGATCTTCGGAAACGGCCGGCTCGGCAGCGAGATCGGTGAGCTCCTCGGGGCCCGGTCGGGGATCCGCCCGACGATCCTCGGCCGGCCGGCGAGCGGCCGTCATTCGGCCGATGCCCTGACCGGCGTCGACCTGGTCTTCGACGCGAGCGTTGGTGCAGCCGTCCGGGACAACGTCGACCTGGCCTTGTCGGCCGGCGTGCGCCGGTTCGTGATCGCGACCACCGCCTGGGCCGACGACGAGCCGGCCATCGAGGCCGCCGTCCGCCGGGCGAGCGCGGTCGCGGTGGTCGCGCCGAACTTCAGCATCGGCGTGAACCTCTTCTTTCGCCTCGTCGACGCCGCGGTTCGGCTCTACGGGCCGATCGGCACGTTCGATCCGTACGTCCTCGAGTGGCATCACGCCGCCAAGGCCGATCGACCATCGGGGACCGCCCGGGAGCTCCTGCGCCGCATCGTCGCGGCGCACCCGAGGAAGCGCGGGGCACGCGAGCTCGACGCGGACGGCCCGGCCGACCCGGGCCTCGTCGAGGTCGCCGTCCTGCGCGCCGGCGCCGGACCGGGGATGCATCTCGTCGGCTTCGACGCTCCGGGCGAGACCCTCGAGCTCCGGCTCACGGCCCGCGACCGTTCCGCCTACGCGGCCGGCGCCGCGACTGCCGCCGACTGGCTGATGGCCGAGCCCCGGAGCCCCGGCATCCACCCGTTCGACGAGGTCGTCGACGACCTGCTCGCCGTTCCTCAACCCATCGCAATTCCAGCCTGACAAGGAGAACCCCGATGACTCGCTACACCCGCACGACCCGAACCCAACGCCCTGCCCTGCGCGGTGCCCTGACCGCGCTCGTCACCCCGTTCACCGACGATGGCGCCATCGATGAGACGGCCTTCCGGCGCCTCGTCTCGTGGCAGGTCCTGGCCGGGATCGACGGCCTCGTCCCCTGCGGCACGACCGGCGAGGCGCCGACGCTCAGTCCCGACGAACGCGACCGGCTGATCGCGATCACCGTCGAGGTGGCCGGCCGGCGCCCGTCTCGAGACCGGATTGCCGTCGTCGCCGGGACCGGCACGAACGACACGACGGCGACGATCGCCGCCACCCGCCGGGCCGCTGCCCTGGGTGCCGATGCCGCACTGGTCGTCGGCCCGTACTACAACCGGCCCGACCAGCGGATGCTCCTCGCTCACTTCCGGGCCGTCGCCGACGAGGGCGGCCTGCCGATCGTCGTCTACAACGTCCCGTCCCGGACCGGCTCGAACCTCGAGGCGGACACGTTCCTGCAACTCGCCGATCACCCGCAGGTGATCGCGATCAAAGAGGCGTCTGGCAACCTCGAGCAGATCGCCCGGATCTGCCGGGAGCGCCCGCGGGACGTGGCGGTCCTGGCCGGAGACGACGCGTGGACCCTGCCGATGCTCGCGCTCGGTGGCGACGGCGTCGTGTCGGTCGTGAGCAACGAGATCCCGGGCGAGATGGCGGCCCTGTGCGCGGCGGCGCGGGCCAGCGACTGGGACGAGGCCCGCCGCGTCCATGAGCGCTGGCTGCCATTGATGCTGGCGAACTTCCGGGGCGGCCCGAACCCGGTGCCGGCCAAGGCTGCGCTGCTCGCGATGGGCCTCATTGGGTCCGACCAGACCCGGCGGCCGCTCCTGCCGCTCGAAGCCGGACCGCGCGAGGCACTCGGCGGGCTCCTGCGGACGCTCGGACTCGTGGCGATGCCGTCGGGCCGGTCCGTGGCGCCGGGTTCCGCGACGAGCGGCGCGCCCGAGGAGGCGGTCGCATGATCGCCGGCGTCCACGCGCCGGGCGCGACCGCGTCCGTCAGCTCGACACTCGAGGCGCTCGAGGCCGGCCGGATGCGCGCGGCCTGGCCCGATCCGCTCGCCCCGAACGGCTGGCGGGTCGACCCGGCGGTCAAGGAGGCAATCCTCGGGTGCTTCCGGGATCGCCGGACCTCGGATTGGGCCGCGGGGCCGCTGGCATTCCGCGACCGGATCGGCGTTCCCCCGAAGCGCCTCTTCGAGTCGATCGACGGGCTCGCGGCCGACGCCGCGGATCGCTCCTGGCGGATCGTGCCGGGTGGCACGAGCATCCGGGCCGGGGCCCACCTCGAGCCCGGAGTGGTCGTCATGCCGCCGTCGTTCGTGAACATCGGTGCCTGGATCGGCGAGGACGTCATGGTCGACTCGCACGTGCTCGTGGGCTCATGCGCCCAAATCGGCGCCCGGGTCCACCTGGCGGCGGCGGTCCAGATCGGCGGCGTCCTCGAGCCTGCCGGTGCCCGCCCGGTGATCGTCGAGGACGACGCGTTCGTCGGCGCCGGCTCGGTCCTGCTCGAGGGTGTCCTCGTGCGGACCGGTGCCGTGATCGGGGCGGGTGTCAGCCTGACCGGGACCTCGACGCTCTTCGACCTCGTCGGCGAGCAGGTCCTGGTCGGGTCCGCGGACGAGCCGCTCGTCGTGCCCGCAGGAGCGGTCGTGGTCCCGGGCACTCGCCCGGCCCGCGGCGCCTTCGCCGAGCGGCATGGCCTGGGGATCGCGACGGCGCTGATCGTGAAGCATCGCGACGCCGGGACCAGCGCCCGCGTCGCCCTCGAGAGCGCGCTGCGATGAGCCTCGCCGTCTCCGCCGCGGGCATTCGCGGGGGCGAGCTCGTGCTCGACGTCGACGCCTTTGACCTCAACGAGCTCGCCGGTGCGCACGACACGCCGTTCTACCTCTACGACCTGGCCGTGGTCGAGCGGCGGGTTGCCGCGCTTCGAGCGGTCC
>JANWLH010000108.1 GCA_025450915.1 Candidatus Limnocylindrales bacterium
GACTGGACCGGCCGGGAGCCTGCCGATGGGCGCCTGGTCGGTTGACGACAAATCATCGGACACGCTCGTAGTGGTCCCTGGCGAAGGGTTCTGGACGGGGAGTTCGACTCTCCCCCATCTCCACCAATACTCGGCACGCCGACCGTTCGGCCTGCCGGTCGCGCCCTGCCCGGCGATAATGCGGCCATGACCCAACTTCCATCCCGACTCACCGTCGTCACCCTCGGCGCGCGGCACCTCCCCCGGCTACGCAAGTTCTACGAGGGCCTCGGCTGGTCGCCGCTGGCCGGCAGCGGGGGCGGCCGATCGGGGTACTTCGCCGACCCTGAGGACAAGCGCTGGGAGATCGCCTGGGCCCCGGGCGCGATCTTCGACGAACGCGGTGCGGTGGTCTCGTTCGGCTGACGCTCAAGTTGGAGGCGCCTCATGGATTTCAGGCTTGAAGTCGTCATCATGCCGGTCGCCGACGTGGATCGGGCGAAGGCGTTCTACATCGACAGGGCCGGGTTCAACCTCGACGTCGATTTCGTGAACGGCGACTTCCGGGTCGTCCAGCTGACGCCGCCCGGCTCAGCCTGCTCGATCACCCTGCTGAACACGCACGATATGGCGCCGGGCAGCCTCAAGGGCCTCCATCTGTGCGTCGAGGACATCGAGGTCGCCCGGGCCGAGCTCGTCGGACGGGGCCTCGAGGTCAGCGAGCCGTACCACTTCGGGGAGGGCGGCCGGCGGCCCGGTCTCGATCCTGCCCGGCAGAAGTACGGCACCTACCTCTCGTTCAGTGACCCCGACGGCAACGAATGGCTCGTCCAGGAGATCGGCCCAGCGGACGCGAACGCGGCGGGATGACCAGGACGAAGCGCGATCGGAGACACGACCCGGCGCTGCTGCGCCGGACCGCCGAGCTCGCCATCGACTACCTCGAGGCACTTCCCGAGAGCCCGGTGCGGGCCAACCAGGATGTCGCGGCCCTGCGAGCAACGCTGTGTGGCCCGCTGCCGGAGGAGCCATCGGACCCGCTCGGCGTCATCGAGAGCCTCGCCCGGGATGCGGCCCCGGGCCTCATCGCCCTGGCCGGCCCGCGCTACTTCGGGTTCGTGATCGGCGGTGGCGTGCCGGCGGCTGTGGCCGCCGACTGGCTGACGTCGGCCTGGGACCAGAATGCCGGACTGTACGTCGCGGGTCCGGCGGCGTCCGTCGTCGAGGAGGCGGTCGGTGCCTGGCTGATCGAGATGTTCGGCTTGCCGCCCCAGTCGGGCTATGGCTTCGTCACCGGCTGCCAGATGGCCCACTTCACGTGCCTGGCCGCGGCCCGCCATGCGGTCCTCGCGAGGACCGGCTGGGACGTCGAGGCAGATGGGCTGTTCGAGGCGCCGCCGATCGAGGTGATCGTGGGCGGCGAGGCCCACGCGACGATCCACGCCGCCCTCCAGTACCTGGGCATGGGCCGCGACCGAGTCCACGTGGTGCCGACCGACGAGCAAGGGCGGATGCGCGCCGACCTGTTCGAGCAGGCGCTGGCTGCGATCCCAGCCGGCCGGCCGCTGATCGTCTGCGTCCAGGCAGGCAACGTGAACAGCGGGGCCTTCGATCCGATCGCGTCGATCATCGACGCCACCCGCCGGCGCGAGGGCGCCTGGGTCCACGTCGACGGCGCATTCGGGCTGTGGGCCCGCCTCAGTCCGTCGACGGCCGGCCTCCTGGAGGGCGTGGAGCGCGCCGACTCGTGGGCGAGCGACGGCCACAAGTGGCTCAACGTGCCGTATGACTCGGGCCTGGCCTTCGTGGCCGATCCGCTGGCGCACGCCGCGGCGATGTCGCCGCCCAACGCGCCGTATCTCCAATACACGAGCACCGGCCAGCGCGACGAGGAGCAATGGGTGCCCGAGTACTCCCGGCGGGCGCGCGGATTCGCGCTCTATGCCGCGATCCGGAGCCTCGGCAGGCAGGGGATCCAGGAGATGGTCGAACGCTGTTGCTCGGTGGCTCGCGAGATTGCCAAGACCCTGAGCGCCACGCCCGGCGTCGAGATCCTGAACGACGTCGTCCTGAACCAGGTCCTCGTCCGGTTCATCGTGCCCGGCGGCGATCAGGCCGCCGGCGACCGCTTGACGCGAGCCGTGGTCCAGGACATCCAGGACGAGGGCACCATCTGGCTGTCGGGGACGACGTGGCACGGCGTCGCGGCGATCAGGATCTCGGTTTCCAACTGGGCAACCGGCCCGGATGAGGCCGAGATCGCTGTTGCCGCGATCCTGCGCGCAGCCGATCGCGGGCGTGCCCGGTCGGGTGACATTCGCGGCTAGAACGCCGCGCGGAACGGTCTAGGCGACGCCCTTGACGAGCACGCCGATCATGCGCGCGTAGTGCGAGTAGTAGGTCTTCGTCGAGATGACCTTGCCCGACTTGTCACGGACCGTGACGGTGACCCACACGTCCTGGCCGTCGGCCTGGTATTCGCTGTAGTAGAACTGCCCGGACCGAAGCGCCTTGGTGTGCTCGACCACTGTGTAGCCGGGGAGGAAGTTCTTGACGATCGGCTTCGAGATCGAGACGGTCCGACCGGTCGGGACACTGTAGAGCGTGAACCGGACGAGACCGGGCACTGCGTAGGCCCGAATCAGGATGGGGTACGGGGTGTCGTTCGTGAAGGTCATGTTCTGGACGGCACTGCCGTCCTCCCAGACCGTCGCGTCGAGGCCCTTTGGATAGCGGGTGATGTAGTAGTAGTGATTGGCCCGGGCGCCCGTCTCCAGGCCCGCCCGCAGGGCCGCGTTGAACAGGGTGGTGGAAGTCGAACAGATCCCCCCGCCGATCGTCTTGCCCTCGACCGAGTGGCCGTTGATGATCGCGCCACCGAGCTTGTAGCCCTTGGCCAGGCTCACCTCGCCGACGGTCTTCCAGAAGTTGAACACTGCACCCGGTGCAACGACGGTCCCGTCGATCGCCATGGCCGGGATCGTGATGTTCGCGCTCTCGCCGTTGTGGGCGCCGACGATGTAATGCGTGGTCCAGGTGGAGATCGCCCGCATCTTCGGTGCGGCGGAGGTCGCCGCGGCGGTCGACAGCGATGGCGTGGTCGTGGCGATGGCCGGAACCAGCGGGGTCGTGCTGGCAATGCCGGCGAAGCGCTGGCTGAGCAGGCCCTGGATGAGTGCCACCGAGGTTGCAACATCGAGCGTCCGGCCGTCCTTGCCGGCGACGACGCCCACGACCTTGTTCTGCTTGCTGATGAGGAACGAGGCGTCGACGGCCTTGCGGTTGATCGACTTGGCCAGAGCCGTCAACGACGCGCTGACCTTGGCCGCGTCGGCGGTCACGCCATACGTGCCGTCCGCCATCGTGCCCACGGAGAGCCACGTCGCGACGGTCGCCGCCGGGATCGTCCACTTGTCCGTGTCGTGGGTCAGGGTGATCGGGGCGATCTCGGCATTGGCACCGGCGGCCGCCGCAGTGGCCTGGCTCGAGCTGATGGCCGGCGCGATCGCGGTCAGATCGGCCGAGACATCGATGGTCGCCTGGTCCGAGGCGCTCGGCGAGCCGAGGGCGACCATCACCTGGCGGGTCAGGCCCTCGACCGAGATCGTTCGTCCGTCGCGTGACGCCGAGGCGACGAAGCCCGTCTTCGTGCTCTGGATCGCGGCATTCACTGGCGTGGTGGCGACCGCGGCGGCGACATTGGCGATGCTGGTCGCGAGGGCAGTCTGGTCGAAGGTGACGACCGGCGCGATCGTAGTCCCGTGCAGGGCGGTCCGGATCTCGTCGGCGACGCGCGCGAGGGGATTGCCGGTCCGGCCGACGGCCAGGGCCGCATCGACCATCGCGGCAGCGTCGACGTGCCGGCCGAGGTCCGTGTAGCTGACCTTCGTGGTCCCATCCGGGAGGGTCAGCGAGAGCTGTCCGACGGAAAGGGACGCGTACGCGGCGCTGACCTTGGCGACTGCCTGGTCGCGGGTCAGGCCGGACAGGTCGACCGATCCGGCGTGAACGCCGGCGCCGATCTTGCCCGCATGCGCCTGCTCGTAGGCGAAGACGCTGCCCACGGCCAGCGCCAGGGCCAGGGCAAGGCCGATGACGAACGCGATGAGGACCCTCGACCAGCGCACCGAGCGCGCGGAATCGGCCGTCGCGGGCAGTTCAGTTTCCGTCGTCGTGGTCATGTGCGGAGGACATCCTACCAGCCGTTACAAGCCCCGCCATTCCAACAGAGGTCAGGTGGGTTGGGGTACGTCTAGACGAACGAATCGGTTCGCCCGTGACGTCAGGCGCGCGGCAGGACGATGACCCTCCGATTGGGCTCTTCGCCGATCGACTGGGTGGCGACGTCGGGATTGTCCCGCAACGCGATGTGGATCCAGCGCCGTTCGAGGGCCGACATCGGTTCCAGCTGGAGCATCTTGCCGGTCTCGCCGACCCGCTCGGCGGCCCGCCGGGCGATCTCCACGAGCTGCCGCTCGCGCCGCCCGCGGTAGTCCTCGACATCCACCAGGACGCGCGTCCAGTCGCCCATCCGCCGGGAGAGCATCAGGTTGACCAGGTGCTGGAGCGCGGACAGGCGCTCGCCCTTGCGGCCGATCAGGGCGCCGAGGGCTTCCTTCTCGTCGCCCTCGCCGATCACGTTGAGCCGGCTGGTGTCGCCGGCCCGGATCTCGACGCTCACGTCGAAGTCCATGAGGCGCATCAGGTTCTCGAGGATGTCCTTGCCCGCGGCGAGGGCCTCCGGCGAGGCATCGGCAGCCTCGAGGTCAGCCCGCTCGGCGGCAACGGACCCGCGGGCGGCGGCGACCTCGGCGGCCTCGCGTTCGGTGAGGTCCGATGACGGTGCGCGATGGACCGGTCGGTCACCGCCCGGACGGTCGCCCTCGCGGCGCGGCGGGCGGTCGTTGCGCGGCCGGTCGGTGCGGGCAGGGCGGTCGTCACGACGCGGCCGGTCGTCGCGCGGCCGGTCGTCGCGGGGCCGGTCGTCGCGGGGCCGGTCGTCGCGGGGCCGATCCTCGGCCGGACGGACGGCCTCGGCACGGGGCGCCTCGACTCGGGGGGCGGGAGCTGCGTCGCGCGGCCGGTCGTCGCGCCGCGGGCCGCGGTCGCGATCGCCGTCGCGGCGGGGCGGGCGGTCGTCGCGTGGTCGATCCTCGCGTGGTCGATCCTCGCGGGCCCGGTCGTCCCGGGGTGGCGCCGCGGAGAGCGGCGTCGAGGCGGCCGCCTCGCGCTTCGGAGCACTGCCGCCGAGCGCCTGGCGCGGGGCCGCGACGATCCGGGCGGGCTCGGCGCCCATGCCCAGCACGCCTCGACTGCCGGGCGTGAGGATCTCGAAGTCGAGGTCATTGAGCTCGACCTTGAAGGTCTCGCGCGCCGCCTTCAGCGCCTCTTCGACGGACTTGCCGGTGAATTCCTGGTATGCACTCATGGTCAGCGTCGTCTCCCTCGTCGGCCCTGTCGGCCGCCCCGTTCACGGGGACGGATCGTCGTCGCGGCTTTTGCCGCGCGTTCGTCTGTTTGGGTTAGCACCGAGTTTGCCGCCCGCTTCGATGGATCCGCGACGGGCGTCGCCACCGGGAAGCGCGGAGTGTGGGCCCGGGCGAAGGCCGGATCCCAGCCGAGCAACGGGAACA
This sequence comes from Candidatus Limnocylindrales bacterium, assembly GCA_025450915.1. GTDB lineage: Bacteria > Chloroflexota > Limnocylindria > Limnocylindrales > CSP1-4 > Palsa-1033. Next base: position 5,613 of record JANWLH010000108.1, read on the forward strand.
TCCCGCCCCAGCCAATGATCAGGTACTGCTGGACCAGCGAGAAGAGCGTCGACACGATCCAGTAGATGAACAGGCCGGCCGGCAGGAACCCGCCGTAGAAGATCGAGATGAACGGCAGGAAGAGCATCGACTGGCGCTGGATCTTGGTGTTCTGATCGTCAGGGATGCCCGGGTCGCGCCGGGGCAGGGTCATCCGCGACTGGAACAGCTGGAGCAAGGACGAGATGATCGCCAGCAGGCTGATCCCGATCCCGATCGTGAACAGCACCTGCGGCTGGCTCAGGTCGACCCCGAAGACGGTCGAGTTGATGCACGGGTGGACGTGGCCCGGTGAGATGAGGATCGGGGTCGGATCGCATTTCAGGCTGATCAGCTGGACGCCGAAGACCCGCAGCATCCCGTTCGGGTCGAAGTTCTGGAGGCCCGAGCTGAAGACCGAGTACATGGGGATCAGGAGCATGAACTGGAGGATCAGCGGCAGGCAGCCCTGGGCGGGGTTGACGCCGCGCTCCTTGTAGAACGCCTGGGTGGCCTCCTGGACCTTGACCCGGTCGCCCTTGAAGCGCTTCTGGATCTCCTTGAGCTCGGGCCCGAGGAGCTGCATCCGGCGCTGGCTGACGATCTGCTTGCGGTACAGCGGGATCAGGATGACCCGGACCAGGAGGGTCACGACGATGATCGCGATGACCATGCTGCCGGTCGCCTGCTGGACCGCGACGAGGCTGATGAACAACGCCTGGAAGACCGGCGTGAACAGGAAGGCGAACAGCGAGAACGGATCGCTCGGGGTGGCGGGATGGAGGGGGATCGCCGCCGGGATCAGCGTCGCGCTCGGCGCGGGGGTGGCCGTCTGACCCGGAGCCAGGGTGGCCCCCGGGCCGGCGATCCCGGCACAGGCGGCGACGAAGAGCGCGGCGAGGATCACGAGCAGGGCGACGCCGAACCACGACGGGAGGCGCTTGAGCTGCTGGCGAAGGGTGGCGGTCATGTGGGTCAGCGCACCGGGTCGTAGCCGCCGGGGTGCCAGGGGTGACAGCGGGCGATCCGCTTGGCGCCCATCAGGCTGCCCTTGAGCAGCCCGTAGCGCTGGATCGCCTGCTCCGTGTAGTGCGAGCAGGTAGGCTCGAAGCGGCAGCTCGACGGCAGCCACGCGAACACGACTCGGTAGACCCTGATCAGTCCGATTCCGATCCGTTTCACGTGGTTCGAGATCCTTCCAGGACGCCTCCCCGACGGAGGAGCCGTGCGATCGCCTCCGTCAGTTCCTCGTGGGTTGCATTCACGAGCCCAGGGCGGGCGATGATCAGAACGTCCCAGCCGGGCTGGAACGAGGGTGCCAGTGCCCTCAGTGCCTCGCGGAGGCGGCGGCGAAGCCGATTACGGATGACCGCTCCACCGAGCTTTCGGCCGGTCGCCAATCCGAACCTGGTGTCCCCGAGGTCCGTCCTGAGAAATCGCACGACAAGGAGCGGGTGGGACCGAACCGTCCCGGTTTCCTGGAGCTTCGCGAAATCCCGCGGACGGGAGAGCATCACAAGACGCGGCGGATGAGTGCCTCGCTCGATCAGGCCGTCAGCCGCTTCCGGCCCCGGGCGCGGCGGGCGGCCAGGATCCGTCGACCGCCGGTCGTTCGCATCCGGGCTCGAAAGCCGTGTTCCTTGGCGCGGTGGCGCTTCTTTGGCTGATAGGTCTGCTTCATCGAGACTGCGCGTGATCCTCTCCATGAGGCCCCGTGGCCCGCCCCTGGTTGCCGGAAGGATTCCGACCCCTAGAGGCACGAGAACGCGCCGTGCGCACGAAAGCGCCTGGCGCGTCGACGTCCGGGAGAGTATATGGACGCCCTCGATCGAGTGTCAATCGAACGCAAGTCCGCGAGGGGGCGCCGACGCTCCCGCGGGTATCTGGTACCTCAAAACCCCGATTTCGGGCGGCTCAGGACCGACGACGCACGGCCTTGCCGACCAGCTCGTCCCGGCGCGAGCGTGGGACGGGATGAAATCGGCCATGGGCCGGCCTGGATCAGGCGTCGGCGACGCGGATCGCCTCGAAACCAGCCATTTGAGATATGGCGTACCCGCGCCGGCGAACGACGTCCGCCGGCGAAGGGCGGCACGAAGCGCTGCCGCCGGGCGTGCCGTCAGAACAACAAACCGTCGATTCGGGCTGGCGTCGGAGCAGCCTGGAGCCAGGTCCTCCCCGGCCACGCTCGTCCGTCGCCCGGCCTGGGACGCCCCGAGCCACGCCACGATCAGGCCGCCCCCCGCCCATGCATGGATACTCCCTGGGGGTATCCAGTTTCCTGGGCCGCGGCGCCTTGCTAGGCCGGTTCGGCCGGTGCTATCCTTCCCGAGCCCCCGACGCCGGGACGCTCGCGGGCACCTTCGGAGGCTTCCCGGAGGAGCAGGTGGAGCGGTCAAATCCGGCCCCGCACAGCGGCGTCCGTGGCCCCTCGCACCCCGGCTCCGTCGTGGTCCGCCTACCGTCTACCCCCGGCCGCGGCGTCGGCGATTCGTATCTGTCGTCGCGACGGTCAACCATCTGAGCTGCAGGGTCACGATCGAGCATATGGACGCGAAGCACGTATGGCGAGCCGCTCTCGGTGAGCTCCAGGTCTCACTGTCTCCGGCGAACTACGAGACGTGGCTCCGCGACACGAACCTCATCGATGTCGAGGACAACCTGTTCCGGATCGCGGTCCCGAACGGGTTTGCCAAGGACTGGCTCGAGACCCGCTATCGCTCGCTGATCTCCCAGACGCTGGCCCGGATCGTGGGCTACAGCGTCCAGGTCGAGTTCATCGTCCGGGCCCCGGCCGAGGCCTCGCCCAACGACCCTGCGACGCCCACCGTCGCCGCGTCCAACCAGCAGGTTCGGCTCGAGCCCGGCCGCGTGGGCGGCGAGGGCGGCTCGTCGAACCTCAACCCGCGCTACACGTTCGCCAACTTCATCGTCGGCTCGGCCAATCGGCTCGCCCACGCGGCGAGCCTGTCGGTCGCCGAGCGCCCGGGCCACGCCTACAACCCACTCTTCCTGTATGGCGGGGTGGGCCTCGGCAAGACCCACCTGATGCACGCGATCGGCAGCCAGGTCATCGCCAAGTTCCCGCGCAAGAAGGTCGTCTACGCGACCTCCGAGAAGTTCACCAACGAGTTCATCACCTCGATCCAGCAGGGCAAGATCGACGAGTTCCGGGCGCGCTACCGGCGGATCGACCTGCTCCTGATCGACGACATCCAGTTCATTGCCGACAAGGAGCGGACGCAGGAAGAGTTCTTCCATACGTTCAACACGATCCACGAGGACGGCAAGCAGATCGTCCTGAGCTCGGACCGGCCGCCGAAGCAGATCATCACCCTCGAGGAGCGCCTGCGGAGCCGCTTCGAGTGGGGCCTGATCGCCGACCTGACCGCCCCGGATCTCGAGACGCGGATTGCCATCCTGCGGGCCAAGGCCGAGGAGATGGCCGTCCCGATCACCTCCGACGTGATCGAGTTCATCGCCCGCAAGGTGGTCAGCAACATCCGCGAGCTCGAGGGCGCCCTCAACCGGATCGTCGCCTACGCCAGCATGAGCTCGACAGCGATCACCATCGAGCTCGCCCAGGCCGTCCTGGCGAACGTCATCTACAACCCGAAGAAGCGCCAGGTGACCCCCGAGCGAATCGCCCGGGTGGTCTCGGACTACTACGGGGTGCCGATGGATGCGCTCCAGGGCCAGAAGCGCGACCGGGCGATCGTCGTGCCCCGCCAGATCGCGATGTACCTGATGCGCGAGGAGACCGACGTGTCGCTCCTGCGGATCGGTGCCGAGCTGGGCGGCCGCGACCACTCGACGGTCCTCCACGCCTGCGACAAGATCAATCGCGAAACGGCCGCCAACGACGAGCTGCGCCGCGAGATCGCCGCCGTGCGCGAGCTGATCTACGCCGACTGACCGCCGGCCGCCGGGCGTCGACTCACCGCCCTTCCAGCGCACATTCCTGTGGACAACGGCCCGAATCGGGTGGACAACCGGGGACGCCTGTGGAGAATCCGGCCGTCGAGACGCACGACTCCGGCGCGACGCCGTCCGCGGGTCCGCTGGGGCGATCGGCGGTCCACACGCGAATGAACCACGACTCCCGGATTCGGTCCACGCCGTCCACCCTGGGAGGGCGTTCGTCCACCGCCGATTCGTGCCCGGTCGAGCGTGCCCATCCACAGCACCAACACGATGATGGTGATGATGACGGACTAAGATAGGTTTGATTGAATCCCCAGAGAAGCGCACCACCGGCCTGGCGCAATTTCCCGCGCCGGCTCCCGTGGTTGGGCCCGGTCCTCGAGTTCCTGGAGAGCCCCACGTGAACGTATCGGTCATGCAGGAGAACCTCGCGCGCGGCCTGTCGGTCGTCAGCCGGGCCGTCTCTACCCGCAGCACGCTGCCGGTCCTGGGCAACGTCCTGATCCGGACCGAAGACGCCGGGCTCAAGCTGACCGCAACCAACCTCGAGATCGGGATCACCTACTGGGTCCCGGGCAAGATCGACAAGGACGGGGCGATCACCGTTCCGGCGCGCCTCCTGACCGATATCGTCGCGGGCCTGCCGACCAGCGAGCGCGTCGAGCTCGAGCTGCAGGCCGGCGACACGCTCCATATCCGCTGCGGCAAGTTCGAATCGCACGTCAAGGGCATCGATGCCGAGGAGTTCCCGGCGATCCCCTCGGCCGGCGAGCGGCCGACGACCCGGATCTCCCAGAAGGTCCTCAAGCGGGCTCTCCTCGAGACGACGTTCGCCGCGGCCAGCGACGAGGCCCGGCCGATCCTGACCGGCGTCCTGTGGCGCTTCGAAGGGGAGCAGCTGACCCTGGCCGCGGCCGACAACTACCGGATCGCGGTCAAGACCATCGCCACCCTCGACCCCGTCGAGGACACCAGCCTGGTGATCCCGGCCCGCTCGCTCACCGAGCTCGCCCGGGTGCTCAACGACACCGACGATCCAGTCGAGGTGATGCTCGCCCCGGCCCGCAACCAGGTCCTCTTCCACCTCGAGGGAATCGACCTGGTCAGCCGGCTGATCGACGGCCAGTTCCCCAACTACCAGCAGGTCCTGCCCAAGGGTCATACGACCCGGACCGTGGTCGATCGCGAGGAGCTCTACAAGGCGGTCAAGCTGGCCGCCCTGATCGCCAATGCGGCGGCCAACATCGTCAAGCTCGCCGTGAGTGCCGACGGTGGCGGCGTCGTCGTGACCGCGGCCGCCGAGGTGGGCGACAACGAAGGCCTCGTCGAAGCCGCGGTCGAGGGCGACGGGACGACGATCGCATTCAACTCGCGCTACCTCTCGGACGTCCTCCAGAACGTGACCGCCGAGCAGTTCGCGCTGGAGCTCAACGGCCCGCTCTCGCCGGGCGTCTTCCGGCCGATCGGCGACGACACCTACACCCACGTGGTCATGCCCGTTCGGACCACCTCGTAACGGAGGCAACCCGGCCACCGGCGGGATTCGCCGGGCGCGTCCGGGTTTCGGACCACTGCTCGAGCGCCTGATCCTCACCGACCTGCGGGGCTATCACGCCCTGGAGCTTGCCCTCGGACCAGGCCCCCACCTGCTCCACGGGCCGAACGCCGCCGGCAAGACCAGCCTGCTCGAGGCGATCGTGCTGCTCTCGTCCGGCCGCTCGCACCGCACGCCGACGGACGCCGAGATGATCCGCTGGGGCGCGGATCTGGCCCGGGTCGAGGGCGTCGTGGGCGGCGGCTCGGCGGGCGGCGGGTCAACGCTGGAGGTGGCCCTGCTCCGGGCGGGCAGCGGTGGGCAGCGCAAGCGGATCCGGGTCAACGGCGTGCCGCGCCGGTCGACGAGCCTGGCGGGGACCCTCCGCGTCGTCCTCTTCGCACCCGAAGAGATGCTCCTGATCGCCGGCTCGCCGGGCCTCCGCCGGGCCGCCCTCGACTCGCTCGCGGCAGGACGCTCGCCGGCCTACCCGGCCGACCTGGCCACCTATGGACGGGCTCTGCAGCAGCGCAACAGCCTGCTCCGGGCGATCCGCGAGGAGCAGGCGAGCCGCGACCAGCTCCGCTTCTGGGACGCCGCCCTGCTCGATTCCGGGTCGGCGGTCGTCGCCGCCCGGCACGCGCTCCTGGAGGCGATTGCCGAGCCTCTCCAGGCTGCCCACCGGGAGATCGCCCCGGAAGAGGGCGAGCTGACGCTGCGCTACGAAACGAATGCGCCGGCGCATTCGGGTGAATCGATTCGGGCGGCCCTGGCCCGACGCCTCGAGGAGACCGCCGAGAAGGAGGTCTGGAACGGGTCGACGCTGATCGGCCCCCACCGCGACGATCTCGTCTTCGAGCTCGACCAGGACGGCACCATCCGGGACCTCGCGGGGTTCGCCTCGCGCGGGCAGCAACGGACCGCGATCCTGGCCCTCAAGCTCGCCGAGCTCGACCTGCTCACGACACTCGACGGCCGGCCGCCACTCCTGCTCCTCGACGACGTCTTCAGCGAGCTCGATCCCGAGCGTCGCTCGCACCTGGTCCGGAGGATCGCCGCCTTGCCCCAGGCGCTGATCACGACCACGACCCTCGACGATCTCGATCCAGCCCTGCGCGCCCACGCAACGAGCTGGGCGGTCGAGACGGGGCCGGCCGGCGCGACGCTCAGCGGCGGCCCGCAATGAGCGACGAGGGCGGCTCGGGACGCAGCCGGCGCCGGCCGATGGAGCGGATCGGCGAGC
>JANWLH010000109.1 GCA_025450915.1 Candidatus Limnocylindrales bacterium
CGCGGACTCCGACCAGTCCCTCGCCGACCGCGAACAGGCGGGCGCCGAGACCGATCAGACGGCAGCGGAGGACGACCAGGCCAGCGCGGATCGCGACCAGCGCGCGTCGGACCACGACCAGAACACGACCGACCGGGAGGAGGCGGCGGGTCCCGAGGGCCGGTCCGAGGCAGGCGCCCATCGTGAAGCCCGGGAGGAGCGAGCTGCGAGCTCAGTCGCCCGGATCCGCAACCGGCTCTGGCGAGCCGGGACCACTCGCGACCGCGAGGCGACCGCGATGGACCGCGATCGGACAGCGGATGCGCGAGATGAGCGCGCAGGCATCGCCATGGATCAGGCCGTGGACCTGGCCCGCTCGACTGGCGATCCCGACGACGAGCTGATCCGCCAGCTCGACGAGCTCCGTGCGGTGGCAGCGGCCGCGCGGGCCAGAGCGGCGGCCGATCGAGAGCGCGCCGCGCAGGATCGCGCGAGCGCGGCTCGTGAACGGGCGCGCCTCGAGTCGGAGCTGCGCCTGGCACACCTCGACCAGTTGACGGGCACGTATCACCGCGAGATGGGCCAGATGGCCCTCAGCCAGGAGATCGACCGCGCGCGCCGGGCGGACGGGCGGTTCGTCGTGGCGTTCGTCGACGTCGACGGTCTGAAGTCGATCAACGACCTCGAAGGGCACGCAGCCGGGGATCGCGTCCTGCAACTGGTGGCCCGGGCGATGCGCACGAACCTGCGATCGTTCGATCCGATCATCCGGTATGGCGGCGATGAGTTCGTGTGCGGCCTGAGCGGCACCAACCTCTCGGATGCCAGGGACCGTTTCAGCTCGATCGAGAAGATCCTCAAGGCCGACTCGAACGTCGGGATCAGCGTCGGGTTCTCGGTGCTCGGCGCCGGGGACACGGTCGGCGCCCTTACGGAACGAGCGGACCTTGCGATGCTCCAGGTCAAGGCACAGCACCATCTCGTGGCGTAGGACGCGGCCGGCCGATAACAGCAAACCGCTGGATGCGCTTGCCGCTCGAGTGACTTCCGGGTGATTGTCCGTAACCAGGCCACTCCCATGCTTGGGCGATGATCATCCGGCGGCCATCAGCTGATCTGTATGCCCCCGGCGCTGCGCCCGAGCCAGGCTCGCGCATCGCACGGCCACGGCTGACCTTCTTCTTGCCCTGGCTATCCTGGCTGGCCCTCGCCTTTGGCCTGAGCGAGGCGGTCGTCGGCTTCGCGTTGCACCTGCCCGCATTCCTGGCGGCCGCCGCGCTGACGACGGGCTTCTCAGGAGTCGTCTTCGTCGCCCGTCGCTATGTCGAACGAGACCGTGCCGTGGAGGCGACGTGGATCGTCGCCGTCGCACTGTGCGTCCTCGGATTCCTCGGCACCCTGATCCTCCCGGGTGTCGATGAGGCGCTGAGCCTCCTGCCGATCCTCGCGGTCGCGCTCCTCCTGCCCTACGCCAGGCGGGGAGCGCTGAAGCCGGTCGTGGCGCTTGCCGCAGGATCAACGGTGCTGATCCTGTTCGGAGCAGCAATCGGCAAACCTGGTCCCCTGCCAGACGAGATCGCCGGCGTCGTTCCGGAGGTCATCCTGGTTGCCATCGTTGGACTCGTCATGGCCGCGCTCGTCGACTTCTGGAACCACGCCGTTCGCAGCCGGGAGGCATTCGAGGCATTTGACGTCCGGGAGCGAGCGCGGAGCGCCGAGCGGGTTGCCCTCGGGCGCGTCCTCGAGAGCCTGAAGGCCGGCGGCTCACTCGACGCCACGGCCGAAGCCATCGCACGGGCGCTCGTCACCCTGCCGGGAATCAACATCGGCGGGGTTCTGGAGTTTCACGATGGCGGCCTGCGGATTCTGGCCGTTGTCGCCCCAGCCGGGTATCCGCTCCGTTCGGGAGATCGATTCCCGGAACTCCAGGGCCGGGGGCTCATCGCCGCCTCGCGAGACGGGCCGTGGGCGGAAATCCAACGACCGGCCACGGGTCCTGGCCTGGAGCCCGATGCGGGCGCCCTGATCAGCCTGATCGCCTCGGTCTGGGCGCCAATGCGCACCGGTGACGACCTTGTCGGCCTGATTGGGATCGGAACAAGCGATCCGGGTGTCGCCCGTCACCTCGTCGAGGACCTGCCGGCCGTCGGCGAGGTTGCGGCGACGGCGCTGGCCTTGCTCGGCCCGACGCTGCTTGCGCGGCGGGAGGCTGCGGATGCCCGGGGCCGGATCGAAGCGATCATCGCGGAACGGGCGTTCATGCCTGTCTTCCAGGCGATCTCGACGCTCGGCGACCGCGAGGTCGTCGCGTACGAGGCGCTCACCCGGTTCACGGATGGCGTCCGGCCGGACCACCATTTTGCGAATGCGAGCGCCGTGGGCCTGGGCGTGGATCTCGAGCTCGTCACCCTCGAGGCAGCCGTCCGCGCGGCGGAGCGAATCCCCTATGACCTGTGGCTCAGCCTCAACGTCTCGCCGCTGGCCGTGGAGGCCGCCGGCCGGCTCAGCCGGATCCTGCGACTCAGCCACCATCCCCTCATCCTGGAGCTGACTGAGCACGTGGCGGTGGCCGACTACGCCCGGTTGCGCGCAGCGCTCAAGGAGCTCCGGGTCCCATTCCGGATCGCGGTCGACGACGCCGGCGCCGGCTACGCCAGCATGACCCACGTCGTGGAGCTCGAGCCGAGCCTGGTCAAGCTCGACATGTCGCTCGTCCGGGGGATCGACGCAGACCCGGTGCGGCAGGCGCTGATCGCCGGAATGTTGTTCTTCTCGGAACGGACCGACTGCCGGCTGCTGGCGGAGGGGATCGAGACCGAGGCCGAGCTGGCCACCCTGATCGAGATCGGCGTGCCGTTGGGCCAGGGCTACCTGCTCGGTCGCCCGGGCGAGTTCGTCGGCCGTCCCCCTGACGCTGGGGCGACGCCCCGCGAGCGCTACCTGGCCGGGGCGTTGCCGAAGGGCTGATCCGGCTGGATCCACATCTGGTACGCGCGCGACTCAGGTCAACCGTCAGGTGCGATCGGCGCTCTCCCAAGCACAACGCTTCCAACTGGACTTGGCCGCGCTGATTGCGTACGCTGAGGTCATTGGACGATGCAATCGGAGAGTTTCAATTGACGAAGTTCACGACGATCAAAGTCGGCAAGCCGCTCAACCTTGACGACCTGAAGAAGAAAGCGGCGCCACGCGGGCACCGGGCCAACCCGCGCGACGAAGATCTCGCCAGGCTCGTCAACGAAGTCAGCGTTGGGGCCGCGTCGCAGGTGCTCCCGTGGCACTTTGAAGGCAAGGCGGCAACGGCAAGGGCTGCGGCCAACAAGGTCGTGAAGGCCTCCGGCGCGGCCGTCTACGTCAGCAGCCGACCGGACATGCCCGGAGTGCTGCTCTTCAGCCGCGTCCCGCTCAGCGGCCGGCAAGGTAAGGGAAAAGGCAAAGGCAACTGACCGCCGCTGCTGAAGTCATGGCGGGACGTCGTCAGGTGAGGCTGTAGGGCAACCCCACGACGGCGACCGCGATCAGCAGGATCAACAGGACGACACCAATCCCGAGGGCGATCCGACCGAGAATCCGGCGCATCGTCCCATTCTAGGCTCGGTGCCCGGTACCGGCCGGACCCGGGCCAATCCGCAGGGAATGCCGCGCCGTAGCACGATACGGATGGCAGCCCAGCCTTCAGCGCCCCGCACCCGAGCCTGACGATGACCCATGATCACGAACGACTCCACGATCACGATCACGATGAGCGCGACGAGGAGTCCGAGCCGAGGCTCACGCCCGACCAGCCGCGGATGGTCTCCGAGGCAGACCGCCTGCGCTACGAGAGCTACCTCGCCGAGATCCTGACGGCGCTGGGGCTCGACCTCGACACGCCCGGAACCGCGGCAACGCCGCGCCGGTTCCTCCGGGCGCTCTTCGACACCACCTCGGGCTATGAAGGCGATCCGAAGCTGCTGACCGCGTTCCCGACCGAGTGCCGCGGCGGGGCGAACTGCGAGATTGCCCAGGTCGTCGAGGGCCCGATCCCGTTCTTCGCCCTCTGCGAGCACCACGCCCTGCCCTTCTTCGGCAACGTCTACGTCGGCTACGTCGCCCACCAGGGAATCATCGGGATCTCCAAGCTGACCCGGCTCGTTCGCGTCGTCACCAGGCGCTTCGGCGTCCAGGAGCGGATGACCTACCAGATCTGCGATGAGCTCGACCGGATGATGGCGCCGCACGGCGTCGCGGTGTACGTCGAGGCCCATCACCTGTGCACCCAGATGCGCGGCGTGCGCGAGATGCATCCGAAGACCAGGACAACTTCCTACCGCGGCGTCTATGTCGAGAGCGCCCAGCTGCGGGGCGAGTTCTACGACGTCAGCGGCCTGCGCGGCGGAGGCTCCTGACGCCCCCCGGCCCGGCCGCGACCGACGGACCGGTCCGCCTCGAGCGTCTCTGGGACCGCGGCGGCCCGGCCGCCGCTGAGACCCGCGGCGGCCACTTACCGGCGGGCCTTGCGGCCGCGTACGACGGCGACCTCAGCGTGCCGCTGCGCGGCGACCGGCCGACGGTCATCGCGAACTTCGTCTCGACGCTCGACGGGGTCGTGGCATTCGACACCGACGAGAGCTCGGGCGGCGGCGAGGTCAGCGGCTTCTTCGACCCGGATCGCTTCGTGATGGGCCTGCTCCGGGCAATGGCCGACGTCGTCCTCGTCGGGGCGGGCACCGTTCGCGCCTCGCCGAAGCACGAGTGGACGGCCCGCCACGTGCATCGATCGTCCGCGGCACTCTATGACGAGTGGCGCAGTCAGCTTGGCCTGGCGGCAGCCCAGCCCACGACGGTCGTGGCGTCGGCTCGGGGCAACCTGGATCCGGCCCACCCCGGCCTCTCGGCACCCGATGTGCCGGTCATCGTGGCGACGACACGGGCCGGCGCCGCGCACCTCGCAACGGTCAGGCTTGCACGGAACGCGCGGGTCGAAGTGGTGGGAACCGCTGCGGCCGTGGCCGCGCCGGACCTGCTCGAGATCGGTCGGTCGGCCGGCGCCGGCCTGATCCTGTGCGAGGGCGGCCCGCACGTGATCGGCGACCTCCTCGAGTCGGGGCTGCTGGACGAGCTCTTCCTGACGATCGCCCCGCAGATCGCCGGCCGGGACCAGGACGCCGAGCGCTTCAGCTTCGCCGAGGGCCTGGCCTTCACGGTCGCGACGGCGCCGTGGGCTGAGCTCGTCTCAGTCCGAAGGTCGGGCGAGCACCTGTTCCTGCGCTATCGCTTCGGACGAAGCCGCCCGTAGCGGCCTATTGCTGGTAGCGCTCGACAATGTCGGGCGGCCGGACCTCCGCCTCGGACGGATCCAGGCCGGCGGCCCGACGAGCCTGGCGCTGGTGGAGCAGGTCGTAGCCCTGGTCGAGCTCGACCTTGATCTCGTCGAGCCGCTCGATCTCGTCCTGGCTCAGCCCGCCGCCTTCGCTGGCCCGCGCGAAGAGTCCCTCTTCTTCGGCCGACAGCTCGTTGATGTACTGGAATAGCCGGGCGTCCTTCATGATCCGAGAGTAGCACCGGCCGCCGGGATGGTCCGATCGGCGTGGGCGGCCCGGACCTTTAACGTTTACGTACACGTGAAGGTTCGTGCTAGACTTCCTGTGATGACCGTCTCCCCACCGCCCGCGATCGGGGGCGGGCTCCTGAAGATCCAGGAAGTCGCCTCGGAGCTCGGGCTGACGACGCGTTCGATCCGCTACTACGAGGAGCTCGGGCTGCTCAGCCCCGCTGCGCGCAGTGACGGCGCGTACCGCCTGTACGACTCCTCCGACATCGATCGCCTGCGGTTCATCAAGGGCCTGCGCGACGACGCCGGCTTCTCCCTGGCCGAGATCAGCCAGCTGCTGGAAGACGAGGAGGCCCGGGTCCAGAGCCGTGAGGCGTTCTCGCACACCGAGGATCCCGCCGAACGGCGCGATATCGTCGTTGGCTCGCTCGCCCGGGTGGAGCGCCAGGCCCGGATCCTGCGCGACAAGATCGCCCGGCTCGAGTCGATGGTCGAAGCCGTCGACGGCCGCCTTGAGCGCCTGAACCGGCGCCTGGCCGATCTCGACGCCGGCGGGTCGGGGAGCGTCAAGTGAACCGCCCGTCCTTTGCCGCGAGCGCCGGCCTGAGCGCATTTCGACACCGCAACTATCGGCTCTACTTCGGCGGCCAGCTGGTCTCGCTCATCGGCACCTGGATGACCTCGGTCGCCCAGAGCTGGCTGATCCTCCTGCTGACCGGCAACCCGTTCGACCTGGGCCTGCTCACCGTCGCCCAGTTCGGTCCGGTCCTGGTTCTCGGCCTGTTCGGGGGCCTGATCGCCGACGGACTGCCGAAGCGCCGGACGATGTACGTGACCCAGACCGTGGCGATGGGCGTGAGCTTCCTGCTCTTCGTGCTCGCCGCGACGAAGACGGTCCAGGTCTGGGAGGTCTTCGCCCTCGGTGCCGTCATGGGCGTCCGGAATGCCGTCGACATGCCCACCCGCCAGGCGTTCGCGGTCGAGATGGTCGGCCGCGAGGACGTGGGCAACGCGATCGCCCTGAACTCGGCAATGTTCAACGGCGCACGGGTCGTGGGACCGGCGATCGCCGGGCTGGCGATCGGGGCGTTCGGCGTGTCGATCGCCTTCCTGATCGATGCCATGAGCTTCCTGGCAGTCCTGCTGGGACTCTTCCTGATGACCGAGCAGGACCTCCGTCCGGCGCCGCGCTTCGACCGGCCGGCCTCGGTGGGCGAGGTGTTCACGAACCTCGGCGACGGCCTGCGCTACGTCCGGCGGACGGGCCTGATCATGCTGGCGATCGTGGTCGTCGGCGTCGTCGCGACCGCCGGGATCAACTTCACGATCCTGATTCCGCCGCTCGCCGCCGATGTGCTCCATGTCGGCGCCAGCGGCTATGGGTTCCTGATGGCTGCCTCGGGCCTGGGCTCGCTGCTCGCCGCGCTGGCGATCGCCTTCGGCGGGACGCGGGCGAGCCGGATGCTCGTTGGCGCGTTCGTCCTGGGCGTCGCCGAGATCCTCATCGGGGGCATCTCGAACTACGCGATCGACCTGGTCCTGATGTTCGTGGCCGGGGCCGGGGCGATCTCGATGATGGCCACGGCCAACACCGTCATCCAGCTCGAGGTCCCTGATGAGCTGCGCGGTCGGGTCATGAGCGTCTATCTCACCGTCTTCGCCGGGACGAGCCCGCTGGGCGGGGTGGCCTTCGGGGCAATCGCCTCCAACGCGGGGGCTGCTGTGGCCATCGGGATCGGTGGCGCGATCTCTGCTGCGGCTGCGCTGGTCGGAGTCGTCTGGTATCGGCGCCTGCCGCACGTCGATGGCAACCTGACGGCGCGCAAGCGTCCGGCTGGACCGCTGACGGCGGTCGATGTTCTCGACCAGGCCGGGCCCGGCATGGGCGAGCCGGTCGGAGCCGCCGACTAGCCGATTGATCCCGATGACGGGCAAGCTGTCACGCCCGACGGGTACTCTCCGAATGTGAGCATCAGCGTGCCAGTCGATTTGCCCATGGGTCGCGAGCCTCCGACGCTCACCCCGGAACAGGAGCGGATCGTCCGATACGGCGACGGGCCGGTCATCGTGATCGCCGGGGCAGGCACCGGCAAGACCCGGGTCATCGTGGAACGCGTTCGATGGCTGCTCGACACCATGGGCGCGGGAAGCCGGGACAGCGCCGGCCGGCTCATCTCCGCCGAGCCCGGCGAGCCGCCCACACGACCGGCGGCGAGACCCAGGCCATCACCGGCCCGGACCCCGGCCGGCGACGCACCGGCCCAGGTGGGCCTGTGGGCGATCGAGGCTGTCGCCGATGGACTCGAGGTTCCAGAGGCCGAGCTCGTCAGCGCGCCGCCGCCGGCGCCACTGCCGGCGCTGATCGACGCGTTCGCCGGTCCGCTGCTGCCCGAGCAGATCCTGGTCCTGACCTACAACGTCAAGGCGGCCCGCGAGCTCCAGGACCGGCTCGACCAGGCCGTGGGCCCCGCGGTCCGGGCGCGGATGAGCGTCTCCAACTTCCACAGCTTCTGCCACCAGGTCCTCTCGGACGCCGCGGCCGAGGCCGGCCTGCCGCCCCATCCGGACGTCCTCGATGGGATCGGCCAGATGCTGCTCCTGCGGGACCTCGAGCCCGGCCTGGACCTGCTCTACCACGCCGGCTGGTGGGCGCTGGGGCCCTTCGTCCAGTTCATCAACCGGGCCAAGGACGAGCTCGTCACCCCCGACGAGTTCGACGCCTACGTCGCCGACGAGCGGGCCGTCTTCGAGGCTCGCTACGGGCCCTTCGAGACCGCTCACCGGCGGCTCGAGCAACAGGGCAACCTGACCCTGGCCCGCAACCTGCGCAAGGAATATGCCAAGCTCCGCCGCTTCGAGCGGGCAGAGGCCCGGGGCGACGAGCTGACCGATGACCACCGGCCCGATCCCGACAAGGCCGCCGACCGGGAGGCCCGGCGGACCGTCCTCGGAACCGGTGCCGTCCAGCACGCCAGGCACTTTGCGCCGAGCGAGCGCGTCGAGGTCGACCGGCTCGCGGCCTCATACGTGATCGACGGGGCGGCCCTCGAGATCGTCCGCCTCGAGGAGCTGGCCCGGGTCTACCGCGCCTACCAGGCGGAGCTGATCCGCCGTGGTGCACTCGACTTCGGCGAACAGATCGCAGCCGTGACCAGGCTCTGGAAGGTTCGCCCGAATATCCTCCGACGCTGGCAGCGCCAGTTCCGGTACGTCCTGGTCGACGAGTTCCAGGATGCGAACGTCGCCCAGATCGAGCTGATCGAGATGATCGGCCGGACGCCCGACCGGCCGGACAACGTGATGGTCGTCGGCGATGACGACCAGTCGATCTATCACTTCCGGGGTGCGAGCTTCGCGGCGTTCTCCGAGTTCTCACGGCGCTTCTCGGGGCCGCCCACGCACGATCCCCGGCGCCCGGCGCCGGGTCTCCCGGCCCGCCTGCGGATCGAGCAGAACTTCCGATCGATCCCCGAGGTTCTCGCGGTCGCCAATCGCCTGATCGCC
Source organism: Candidatus Limnocylindrales bacterium (assembly GCA_025450915.1). Classification (GTDB taxonomy): domain Bacteria; phylum Chloroflexota; class Limnocylindria; order Limnocylindrales; family CSP1-4; genus Palsa-1033. Next base: position 9,017 of record JANWLH010000109.1, read on the forward strand.
CGGAATGTCGAGCGCCAGGAGCCCGACAAGCAGCTGACCACGACACGTCCGAGCGGCGTGCCGGTCGATATCTACCTGTGCGCCAGCCCCGAGGACGAGGCGGTCGCGATCGTCGACGCGATCCGCGGGCTCGTTGCCGGCGGCGACGGGCCGCGGGCATGGTCGAGCGTGGCCATCCTGTATCGCAAGCACAAGCACCGCAACGAGATCGTGGCCCGCCTCCGCGAGGAGGAGATCCCGTACACGGTCGTCGGCGGCCTCTCGCTGTTCGACACGCCCGAGGTCCGGGACCTCGAGCAGAGCCTGCGGGCGATCGCCGACCCGCACAACGATGTCGCCCTCGCCCGGATGATGTCGGCCGGCCCCTGGCGGCTCGATCCATTGGAGATTCTCGAGATCAGCCGGATGGCGCGCTTCGATCGCGGCCACCTCATCGATGCCGCGCGCGCGATCGTCGCTTCCGGCCAGGTCAAGGTCGAGCGCCTCGACGAGCCGGCCGGGGACGAGGCCGGTGCGAGCCCCGGGGTGCCCACGAGAAGCATCGACGTCGGCGCCGGGACGCGGGCGAAGCTGCGACGCCTGCTCGAGACGATGGATGAGCTGGCCCCCGAGACGTGGCGCGAAGGCCCGTTCACGCTTCTCGAGCGATTCATCGAGCGGACCGGCCAGATCCTCGACCTGATCGGGGCCGACACCCGCGAATCGCAGCGGATCGCCGTCAACCTGGCCAGCTTCCTGCGATTCGCCAACGATTGGCAGACCGCCTTCCCGACCGGCCACCTCAACCACTTCGTCGACTACCTCGACGCCTACCAGGAGGCCGGCGGCGAGCTGCCGACGAGCGTCGAGCTGA
>JANWLH010000110.1 GCA_025450915.1 Candidatus Limnocylindrales bacterium
ATCCTGGCTGATCGGCATCGGGCTCGTCCTGCTCATGAAGGAGGCGATGGGCTGGTCCTGGAACCAGGCATGGCCGCTGTTCATCGTGCTCGTCGGCGTCGCCAGCGTCGGTCCGGCCATCGCCGAGCGTCGTGGGCTCTACACCGCCTGGAGCTTGACGTGGCCCGTCGCCTGGATCGGGGCCGGCATCCTCCTCCTTGCCACCACGACCGGCTGGGTGTCGACCGGTCCGGCCGAGCTGATCGTTCAGTGGTGGCCGACGGCGCTCGTTGCGCTCGGGGTCTGGTTCGTGATCGGGGCCCTTGTCCCGGGCAGCCGTTCCGTCGAGGATCTGAGCGTGCCACTTCAGAATCAGCTCGCGGCGCGGGTCGAGCTCAAGTTCGGTGCCGGCGAGTTGAGCACCCATCGAGCGGCCGCCGGCAGGCTCGTCGACGGGCGCTTTGGGGGAGGTGTTCGTACACGTCGGGACGGTCCGGATTCGATCACATTGAGCCAGGACGCCACCTCGGGCCTGCCCTGGTTCGATCACGACGCGCGCTGGGATGTCGGGCTGAGCGGCGAGGTGCCCCTCGACCTGCGCCTCGAAACCGGGGCCAACCGCGGTGACCTGGACCTCGCGGAGCTCAAGGTGGCAAGGCTTGAGTTGCACACGGGCGCGAGTGACACCCGGATCCGTCTGCCTCGCGCCGCCGGATCGACGTCGGTCCGGGCGGACTGCGGCGCGGCGTCACTCACGTTCGAGGTTCCGGCAGGCGTCGCCGCCCGGATCCGACCCCACCTGACCCTCGGCACGAGCCGGGTGGACACGACGCTGTTCCCACGGCTCGGCGACATCTTCCAGTCGCGCGACTACGAGAGCGCGGCCAACCACGTCGACGTCGAGGTCAATGGAGGACTCGGCCAGTTGACCGTCGTGGGCACTGCGTAGCTGAAGCTCGGGATCGGTCCGATCGACGGTCAGCGGGTCGAGCCGCGTGCCCGCAGGCGGTGCGGCGAGATCCCCTCGACCAGGTCCTCGTCGGTCACGACCTGGATCCAGTCGGCGTAGTGCCGGTTGACCACGATCGTGCCCGTGGATTGGTACTTGCGCACGCCGCCCGACCAGAACTCGATCCACGCATCGGTCAGCGGAACCATCGCCGGGCGGCCGGCGAGGCTCGCGATCGGATCGGCTCCCGGATCGGTGTGGAGGTGGCCTGCGATCAGGTAGTTGCCCGACTGGATCGCAACCGGGTGGGTCCTGGTCCGGTGGTGGAGCGAGAGGTCACCTCGCGGTCCGGTGGCATGGACGGCGACCAGGTCGCGACGATGGATGAGCACTTCGTCGACCGACTTGGTGACCCCATCCTCGAGGCTCTCGATCTCGACCTCCGCGAGATGGAGCTCCTCGTGGAGGTTCACGAGATCGGTCAGCCGGTCGGCGCGCAGCCGGACCCAGCCGAACACCCGCTCGTGCAAGCCGTAGGCGATGAATCGGACGAGCGGCGCGTCGGCGACGGAATCCGGCTCGAAGACCTCCTCCGCCGTTGGCTGGAGGATGAGGAACAGGCGACCCGACGACGATCCGAGCGGCATCAGGCAGCAGGGTCGCGACCGGCGGCACGACTCGGTATCCCCTGAACGTACCGAGGACGATGTTGAGCGCTATGTGGGATCCGACACGCGGACGACGACCTTGCCGCGGGTTCCGGCCATGAACGTGTCCAGCGCGGCGGGGACCTCCGCGAATGGGAAGGTCTGCTGGATCTCGATCCGGAGCTCACCCGTCGCGGCCTGCCCGGCAAGGTAGGCGAGCTTCTCGGTCGTCGGCATGCCCGCGACATTGGCGCCCGCGATTCGGCGGGCGGCCAACGCCTCGGCGTCGACGGCATTCATCGTCGTGCTGATCCGGCCACCGTCCCTGACGATCGCGGAAAGGGCCGCCAGTGCCTCGTTGCGGTCGACCAGGTCGATGAGCGCGTCGACCCCTGCCGGGTACCGCCTGCGGACGACATCGGCGACATCCTCGATGGCATAGTCGATCGTCTCTGCCGCGCCGAGCGAGCGCACGAAGGCATCCTCGTCGCCGGCCTTGGCGGTTGCGATGACCGTCGCGCCGCGCCGGGCCGCAAGCTGGACCGCGATCGAGCCGACGCCGCCGGTCGCGCCGATGACGAGGACGACGTCGCCGGCCTCCGGATCAACGGCGTCGAACACGTCCATCGCGGTCGCTCCCGCGAGCGGGATCGCCGCGGCAGTCTCGAACGACAAGCCGGCCGGCTTGCGCACGACAGGGAGTTGCGGACTGACGGCGATCACCTCCGCGTACGTGCCCATGTGGACCGTCGGCCAGACCGGGATGAATCCGAGCACTTCGTGGCCGACGGCGAATGCGTCATGACCATCACCGACCGCCTCGACAACTCCGGCGAAGTCCCGCCCGACGATGGCCGGGAACTCATGGGGCATCACGCCGACGAGGAATCCCTTCGACTGGAACACGTCGATGCCGTTCACGCTGGCGGCCCGAACTCGGATCAGCAGGCCGCCTTGCGGCGCCTGGGGGACAGGGACGTCCACGAACGAGACGGGCTGGTCGGCGGCGGGGAGCGCGTAGGCCTTCATCTGATCCTCGTTGCGGGCGATGATTGCGCACGCAACGATAGCACGACGGCGCCCTGGCCGGCCGGCGAGTCCGGCGTCGCGCCGGTTCCTGCCGATTAGCGTTGGACATGCTGCTATGCCAGGATTCGGTAGCCGGGTCGGTTAATTCGAGCCAGCTGCGGAACTGTGCCGCGCACGATTGAGGGCCGGCGCGGCATTCTGGCGGTCCCGATCCATGCAGAGCAGCATGGGCATCAATAATCGGCAAGGCTCGGCCCTTCGCGGCGCGGCGCCGGCCATCACGGCGCGGGTCGAGCCGGGCTCGCGCCGGCCAGGTTGCATTGACTGCGGCGTTACGATCCCGACATGACGGGGCTCGCCGCAGCTCTCGCGGGAGTGATCAGCGCGACCGGACGCGGGCCAGCCGTCCTGTTCTCCGGCCTGTTCAAGGCCGAGGGTTTCGCCGACTGGCCACGCGGGGTGCAGGAACCTGACGCACCCCATTTTGCGGTCGAGCATGCCGATTCACTTCGACCGAATGCCGAGATCGACCCGGCTGCCGCCGGCCCGGATGCGGATGTCGAAGTTCAGGTCGACGGAGAGATCATCGAGCTCTTCAATCGCCGGCTCGCCAGCGCCGACGCCGACCGCTGGTGATCGTCCGGCGAACCTCCGAAGGATCGTGACGACCCGAGGATATCGAGGCGGCCGGGCGGCAAATCCCCGAGTTTGTTGCCGTTTACCGACGGACGTGCTGCTATGCGAGGAATCCTTCGCGAATCGAGTCGCCGAGGACATCACGGGACTCGGGCCCCGCACGGCGGCGACCGTCGGCCGCCCCGAATTCGCCTGCATCGTGCGGAGCAGCACGAGGGCCACTAATCGGCAAGAAGTCCGCGTTGGCAACCGTGGATCGCGGCCTGGTCATTGATCGGGTTCGCCATCAGCACCTTCGGCTTCGTCGAGGGCTGACATCGGCGTCAGCGGCAACGACATGATCTGGAACGTCCGCTCTGAACCCGCGCGGAGTGGGTAGCGCTCGCCGGTCGCGACGAATCCCAGGTGCTCGTAGAGCGCGATCGCCGGGGCGTTCGTCGTCGTCACGCCGAGGCCCAGCCTCGGATAGCCGGCACTGATTGCCCAGCCCTTGACGGCCTCGATGAGCGCCTGCCCGACCCCCAGGCGGCGGGCGCCCGGGGCCACCCACATCCCGAAGAGCGCCGCGGCTCCAGGGTTGCTCGGTGCCGGGGCACCGATGGCCATGCCCACCAGCCCGTCAGGCCCGTCGTCGATGAAGACCGCACCGTCGGGCGGATTGGCTCGCGACTGCCATTCCGCGTCGGCGAAGGCCGCCTCCCGTCCATGGGTCGAGCCGAAGGCGTCGGGAGCATCGAGCAGGGCTCGGAGGCGGATGGAACGGTAGGCCGGCCACTCGTCGGGTCGGAGCCGGCGAACCTGGGGAGCGGCACGCCGCGAAACGGCAGTGTCGACCCGGACGGGTTGTGGCTTCATTCCGTCAGCATGATCCAACGTCCGTTGACCCTGATGATCGCCGTCGTCCTCGTGGTGCTCGTCATCGCCATGGGCCCGCTTGCCACCCACGCCCATGCGGCGGTCATCATCGTCAACTGCGACGGCTGCGACCAGTTCCCGCTGTGGCTCCAGGTGCTCCTGCCGGTCATCGGCATCGGCCTGGCGATGGGGATCCTGTATCTTCCGCGGCGACTCGCGCGGCGGGCCCGGACGCAGGGCCAGGCGACGGCCATCTGGCTCGGTGGCGTAACGGTCCTGACGATCGCGTTCGTCCTGCTTGTCCGGGCGATCGTGGTCGTGCTCGGCGGTACCTGACCGCACGCGCCCCCGCGCCGCCTTGGCCTTCTCGATTCCGGCTACATGGTCATTCCAGGGGGCAGAAGGGCTTTAGGCCTGTGAGTCGGGAGAAATGCGCCCACCCGACGCTCGAAGCACCCACGGAGCCCCCGCTGGAGTTCCGCAAGTACCGATCCGGGAGCCTTGGCCACCCGCCTTGTGCTTGCAGTGTCCATGCCCAGAGCGAGCCACGACCTAGGGCTGCTTCCGGGCCCAGCGGCCCTCGGGCCGGGAGGCTAGTGAGCGACCTCGAAGCGGATGTCGGGCGATGGCCGGACGGTCCTGATCTGGACGTGGCGCCCGAGGACCATCGCGACGACTTCGGCGTAGGTGCCGACTCGCTCGATCTTTCGGACCGCCCGCTGGAGCGTCTTGACCTGGTCGGGCGTCAGCGGATGGGCCGTGACGACATGGAAGTGGAGGTCGTGCCACTCGAAGGTCTCGATGCACTCGCGTGCCTCGGGGCTCTTGACCAGGTCGGTCGTCGCGGTCCGTTGGTCCATGTGGTCGGTCTGACGACCGTACGCCGCCCGCCTTGCGGCGAACATTGCGGCGTGCCGATTTCTACCGTTTCGCGGCCTTCGGCGGCAGGCCGGCCACGAACTCCAGCGCCTTGGCGATCCAGGGCGAGTCCGCGGTGATCGATGGAGGCAACGTCAGCCAGCCGCTCATCGGCCGTTCGGCAGGTCCAAAGGGCCCCGCTCCGTCGACGCGCGCCAGCGTATCGGTGTCCGTCGGGGCGAGCTTGACGCCGATGTCCGCGCCGAACAGGCCCATGAACATGTTGCCGTTCACGAAGGCACCCAGGTTGCCGAACATCGGCCTGATCTCGACCCGGGGATCGTCCGGCACGAGCCCACGGAATCGGGTCTTGTCCGCTTCGCTCGGCTTGGGGACCTGCATCCATCAAGTCTAGCGAGGGCCGCCATGGGCGGCGACCAGGACTGATCCGTTGCCGACGGTCACCAGCCACGAGCACGAGTAGCCCATTAGTACTAGTGACGTCCCAGTCGTTCGCCGCCTAGCGTGTAGCCCAGTGGTACTACCCACTCAAGCACTCATCCCCGCTCCCCATCCAACTTGCGGCCTCATCACCTGGAGATCCACCGACCAATGAAACGGGACGAACTCATCTGGGAAGTCGAGCGTGAGCTCGCCCAGTTCGGTCACACGGTCGCCGACGATCCGGCATTGATGTCACGCCAATCCCAGCTCATGGCCGTGCTTGGCAACCTGCGCGAGCAGGTCTTCGGCGCGGACCTTCGAGCCTACGTCGCCGAGCGCAAGTCGCCCCGGGCCCGGCTCCAGCTGCACGACTAGGGCCGCATGGCGCCGGCGGCGAGCCGGGCGAGGCCCTACTTCCCGAGGATTCGATCCGCCTTGCGATCGATCCGCTTCTCGTCCGCGGCCGACAGATTGCCCTTCTTCTCCTGTTGCGCCGCGCGAGCCTTCGCGTTGCTGGCATGGCTCTTGTCGGGCATGGGGTACTTGCGCTCTTCCGGCAGCCCGAAGTCGGACTTCGGCTCGTTGTTGCGCTTCTTCGTCGTCAGCTCGGCCATCTCGGCCACCTCCGTTCACGTTCGACCCCCGGATCCATCGTGCTCGTGGCCGCGTCGAGGCCGCCGGATTGCCGCCGCCCCTCGTCTTGCGGATTCCTTGCATCGCCGGGCCGCGGAGTCGTGAGTTGGGACGAATGTCGCCGGCCGATGCACTAACCCGAAGCTCGGGCCGTGCGATCGCCGGACGCCGCGAGCCATCGCCCGTCGGCTGACTGGAGTCAGTGGCCGTCGGAACGCGTCGAGAGGCGCTTCGCGATCCGCTTGATCCGGCTCGGCGGCTCAGGCTCCGGGACGCGGTCCGAGTCCTCGGGTTCGGCGGGCTCGTCGTGATACTCGTCGCTCAGCGTTCGTGGCGGCACCGCGATCATCCCGAATGGGTCGGAGCCCATGAATGCACCGGCGTTGTGCTCGGGGCGCTTGCGTCCAGGACTGCCCATCCGATTTCCCCCTTCGATTCGCCGTCCCGGCCGTCGGGAGCCGGTGTCGCCTCACGATGGGTCCTGGCTTGCCGAACGTCAATGGACGCGCCAGCCGTCGATGAGCCGGCGAGCATGGCGCTGGAGCTCGAGAGCAGCCGGATCACGCGCCTCGAGTGCCGCCTCGACGGCGTCCAGCGTGTGGTACAGCGATCGCCACTGGGCGCGCTCGTCCTCGATCCGGGCGTCGAACCGCTCCTGTTCCGCGGCAGACTCGAACGTCTCGGCCAGGCGGCGCGCGCCGATCTCGGCATAGGACCGGCCGAGCTCCGCATCGCCCCGCTCGTAGGCCTCGATGATCTGGAGGGCGAACCGGACCATGACGGTGCTGATGGGCAGGTCCGAGATGAAACCTCCGGTGAACGGGTCCATCAGCGCCTTGATCGAGTCGACGCTCGCTCCCCACCTCGCCTGCCGGCCGGCAATCGCTGCGGCATACGCGGAGAAGACCAGGATCCGGACGTCGTCACCGACGAGCTTGCCGGCCTGGGCCGCCTCGATGGCCGCGCCGGCATAGCGGTCCTTGTCGTGGCGCATGACCAACCCGGCCGCGTGGAGGTAGGCGAGCCTGGGACCGTCCTGGCCCTGGACCGACAGGACGTACGCCTGGTCCTCGGCCCGCCCGATGAACGACGGGGTGAACGGGCGATAGGCCCGCAGCGCGTCGACGAGGATTCCGTTCGTCCCGCCGGTCACGTGGATTCGTTCGAGGGCTGTCTCGACCCCGTCCGGCGCCGCCGAGTCGTAGCGCTCCATCATCTCGGCCCGCGTCGAGATCGCCTGGGGCAGCGAGCTGAAGAAGACGTGGTCTGACGGCCGCCGCGGACCTCCCGGCAGGGGCACGTCCGGCGTGAACAGGCCGCGGCCGATGTCGCTCGCGTTGACCAACGCACCGGCGACCATCCCCAGCTCGATCGGTCGTCCGGCGGCGTCCCGCCCGCGCGCGCCCCACAGCGGTGTCTCGAGATGCTGGAGCGCGGTCCGGCCGGTCTCGGCGATCAGCTCGGCCTGCGGAAAGACCTGGTCGAGATCGATCTTGAAGGTCGCCCGGAGGCCTGGATCGACGAAGACGTGCCAGATGGCCGCGATCGCCTTGAGGAACGAGTAATGCCTTCCGTATTCACCGTCGACGCCGAGGATGTCGAGATCCCCAGCCGTTCGCGAGGCCGGCGCGAACCGGGTCATGGCCGGGATCAGCACGTCGTCGACGAGCTCGCGGACGTCGGTCTCGCTGACAACGAGGACGTCGACCTGTTCCAGGGCGGGACCGGCGCCGAGCTCGAGCTCGACATACCGCCGGGC
>JANWLH010000111.1 GCA_025450915.1 Candidatus Limnocylindrales bacterium
CGAATGCCGACGCGGCCCACGAGTACTACCTGGCGCTGCTCGAGCCCGACCAGATGTACGAGGCCCACGTCAACCTGATCACCCACGGCCGCCAGATCTGCCACGCCCGCAAGCCCGAATGCGGTCGCTGCCCGCTCGCCCCGCGCTGCCGCTACGTCGATCGCAAGGCACCGTGAGATTTGGTTCCGCGACCGTCGCGGCCGGCTCGCTGCTGGAGTCGAGGCCTGCCAAATCTCGACTCACCTCGCGCTAATCGTCGACTGCCAACCGAATCCCGCGATTTGGTGGCGGCGGAGGGCCGGGTTCGTGCGGCACCCGGCTCGTCAGGGTCTTGCCGGACCGGTCAAACGAACCAGATCGGACCATACGCCCGACTCAGCTCGCGTTTTGGCAGGATCGTCCCGTCCGCGCCACGAGTCCGATACGGGCCGCGGTCCTGACCGGATAGCCCGTTCGGGGCGTTTCGGAGCGCGAATCGGCGCTGCTATCCTCGGTCGATGATGAGTGGCGGCCCGAACGGGGTCCCGGTCGCACCACGGATCCTGGTCGTCGACGACGACCCGAACCTGCTGGTGGTCCTCGCCGAGCAGCTCCGCGCCGACGGTTTCGAGGTGGCGACAGCCCGTGACGGGACCGAGGCGCTGCGCCGGCTCGAGCACGCCTGGCCGGACCTGCTGGTCATCGACATGATGATGCCCCGGATGGACGGCCTGACCCTGGCCCGCGAGGTCAAGGAGCGGGCCGACCTGCCGATCATCGTCCTGACCGCGATCGACACCGGCGACAACAAGGCCGACCTCCTCGAAGAGGTCGCCGAGGACTACGTCACCAAGCCCTACCACTACCCCGAGCTGCGCGCCCGGATCAACCGGGTCCTCAAGCGGCTCGGCGACAAGGTCCCCCGCCAGAGCCTGATCCTTGGTCCCCGGCTGGTCCTGGAGCTCCACCGCCGCGAGGCGGTCGTGAGCGGCCACGCGGTTCCCCTGACCCCGACCGAATCGCGCCTCCTCTACGCCCTCGCCGCCAACCTCGGCAACACCGTGACGACCGAGACGCTCCTGGCCCGGGGCTGGGCCGAGACCGAGGATGCCGATCCGTCCTATGTCTGGGTGACGATGCGTCGTCTGCGCCAGAAGGTCGAGCCTGATCCGAATCGCCCGACGCACCTGCTGACGGTCCGGGGCGTCGGCTACCGGCTCGTCTCCGTGGAGGTCGGCGGGCCCGAATGACGGCGCCCAGCCAGCCCGGCCCGGAGGCCGTCGCGCCGGCATCGGAGGTCGTCGCGCCGGCATCAGAGCCCGACGCCGATCCGGCAGCCGACCCGCCAGCCACCGATCCGCCCGACCCCGACCATCTCGCCGGCCGTCTCGCCGCGCCGTACCACGACCGGACAATCCCGGCGCCGTCGTTCGGCGGAGGGATCGGCTTCCGGACCCGGCTGACCTTTGCCCTGATCTCGGCCGCGGTCATTCCCGTCGCTGTCTTCGGGCTCGTCATCGTCGCGGCGGAGCGTCTGCCCGACCCGGTTGCGAACCTGCCGCGGATCCTGCTCCTGTTCGTGGCCCTCGTGGCGCTCCTCGCGGTCCTCGTCGCCTACCTGCTGGCTGCGGATCTGACTGCGCCGCTTCGGGCAATCGCCGCGGCGGTCGACCGAGTGTCGGCCGGCGACCTCTCGACGCCGATCAACGTCGGCGGCGACGACGAGCTGTCGCGCCTGGCCGAGAGCCACAACCGGCTGGCCGGGGCGCTCGAGCGACGCAATCGCGAGCTGATCCGGATCCTGGCGGCGATCGAGCATGCCTCGCTCCGCGACGGTGTCGAATTCCTGATCGGGCGCGCATCGGAGGATGCCCGGGTGGCATTCGGGATGATCGACAACCTGATCCTGCTCGTCGACCCGGGCACGATCGCCGAGGAGGAGTTCGTGCCCGGCGATCCGCGCCCGATCCGGGCCGAGCTGCGAGCCGGCGACGAGCGCCTCGGACTGATCGTCGGCCACCTGCCGGCGACCCGCGCCTGGGAGCCGGCCGACCAGAACCTCCTCGAGCTGTTCGCGGCCGAGATCGGCGTGGCCGTCCGGAATGCCCAGCTCTTCGAGCGGGTCGCCTCCCAGAACGCCCAGCTCCTCGAGCTCGACGCGGCCAAGGACGACTTCCTGCGCGGCGTCAGCCACAACCTCCAGACCCCGCTGACCAGCATCCGGGCGTTCGCCGAGCAGCTCAGCGAGGAGCGCGACGATCGGCGCCTGTCGATCATCACCGAGCAGTCCGAGCGCCTCTCGCGGATGGTTCGCCAGCTCCTGACGGTCACCCGGCTCGAGTCAGGCGCCCTCCGGCCGCAGGCCGAGGTGATCGGCCTGGCGCCCCGCGTCCGGCGAGCCTGGGAGGCGCTGGCGATCCCGTTCGTCGCCTTCACGATCGAGGACAGCTCGGGTGGCTGGCTGGCGATCGCCGATGTCGACCAGCTCGACCAGGTCCTCTGGGCGCTCCTCGACAACGCCGTGAAGTACGGCCAGCACAAGCCGATCGAAGTCGAGATCGCCCTCGACGAGGCGCGTGGCCGGCTCAACCTGACGATCATCGACCACGGCCCCGGTGTCCCGGACCAGGACCGGCCACGCCTCTTCGAGCGGTTCGCCCGGGGGACCGGCGCGAACGCCGAGGACGGCAGCGGCCTGGGCCTGTACGTCTCCCGGGAGCTGTGCCGGGCGATGAACGGCGACCTGGTCGTCGAGCCGCGCCGGGCCGGTTCCGGAGCGGTCTTCACGGTGGCCCTGCCCGCCGAGGCGCCGGTCGAGAGCTAGGTCGTTCCTCGCGGGCCGGCCGAGCCCATGTGGCATCCTCCGCACATGGTCCGCCTCAAGGTTGCCCTCATCCAGCTTGACGCCGGCTCCGACGTGGAAGCGAACGTGCGCACCGCAGTCCGCCTGGCGGACCAGGCGGCGGCAGAGGGCGCGCGCCTCGTGGCCCTCCCCGAGTACCTCCAGTACCGCGGCTCGGACGACGGCTACCGGGCCTCCGCGCGACCCATTCCCGGGCCGTTCAGCGACGCCTTTGCCGCGGTCGCGAAGGCGCGCGACGCCTGGATCCTCGCGGGCAGCCTGGCCGAGAGCGATGGGCCAGGGAGCCACGCCGAGCGTCCCTACAACACGAGCGTGCTGATCGATCCGAGCGGCGAGATCGTGGCTCGCTACCGGAAGATCCATCTCTTCGACGTCGACCTCGTGGACGGGCCGAGCGATCGCGAATCGGAGCGGGTCAGCGGCGGCGATCGCGCGGTGGTGGCCGACGTCGACGGCGTCCGCCTGGGGCTGTCCATCTGCTACGACCTGCGCTTTCCCGAGCTGTACCGGGCGCTGGCCGGCGCAGGCGCCGAGGTGCTGGCCGTGCCCGCGAACTTCCTCGAACGGACCGGCCGGGATCATTGGGAGGTCCTCCTCCGGGCGCGGGCGATCGAGAACGGCGCCTACGTGATCGCGCCGGCCCAGGTCGGGGCGCCGTCCGGCGTGGCGGCCCATGGCCGGTCGATGGTCATCGACCCGTGGGGCACGCTCATCGCCCAGGCATCCGACGGGGTGGCGATCGTCCATGCCGAGCTCGACCTCGAACGGGTCGCGTCCACCCGCCGGCAGATCCCGGTCCTTGCCAACCGGCGGCCCGACGCGCTGACCAGGGTCGAGCGACCGTCCCGGGGGCCGCGTTGACGGCGGCGCTCCAAGTCGGTAGATTGCGGGGCAACCGAATAGCTCTATCAAGAGTGGCGGAGGGACCGGCCCGTTGATGCCACGACAACCTACCGACGCAGAGCCGGCAAGGTGCCAATTCCGGGCAGGCTTGCCTGCACGATAGGGACCCGTCCAGACCCTTCCGTGCAGGAGGGGTCTTCTCGTTTCTGCCGGTCCACTGACGACACCCGGGCCCGACGCAGCGTGGGGCAGGACAGGACGCGGAACGAGGAAGCACGACGTGACCATCGAACTTCTCAGGACGCCAGGGGCAACACCCGCGGACGATCCGGCGGGACGGATCCTCGGCCTGCGCTGTCGCGCCTGCGGCCGTCCCGAGGCGCTCGGGCCGAGCTACGTCTGCGCGAGTTGCTTCGGGCCACTCGAAGTGGCCTACGACCTCGACGTCGTCCGGGACGGCCTGACTCGCGCGACGATCGAGGCCCGCCCGGCGGGCATCTGGCGCTATCTCGAGCTCCTGCCGGTCGCGGCGGTGCCGGCCCGCGGCCTGCCGGTGGGCTCGAGCCCGCTCGTCCGGGCCGAGCGGCTCGGTGCGGCGATCGGCATCGAGGGGCTCCTGATCAAGGACGACAGCCGCAATCCGACGCTGTCGTTCAAGGACCGGGCCGTCGCGGTGGCGGTCGCCCGCGCAGTCGACTTCGGGATGGAGGCACTGGCCTGCGCCTCGACGGGCAACCTGGCCGGTGCGACGGCCGCGGCCGCCGCGGTCGCCGGCCTGCCCGCGTACGTCTTCGTGCCGGCCGACCTCGAGCCAGCCAAGATCGAGCACGCCCTGGCCTACGGCGCGACCGTCGTCCCGGTCCTGGGGACCTACGACGACGTCAACCGCCTGTGCCTCGAGGTCGCCGACGAGCTCGGCTGGGGCTTCGTCAACATCAACCTGCGGCCGTTCTACGCCGAAGGCAGCAAGACGCTCGCGTGCGAGATCGCCGAGGGTCTCGGCTGGCGGCTGCCCGACGTGGTCGTGGCCCCGATCGCCTCCGGGGCGATGTTCACCAAGATCGCCCGGGGCTTCGACGAGCTCGCCACGATCGGCCTCGTGGAGCGCACCCCCGTCCGGTTCGTCGGCGGCCAGGCCGACGGCTGCGGCCCGGTCGCCACCGCCTTCAAGGGCGGTGGCAGCGAGATCGAGCCGGTCCGGACGCCGACGACGATCGTGCGCTCGCTGGCCATCGGCAACCCGGCCGACGGCCGGCACGCCCTGGAGCTGGCCCGGGCAACCGACGGCTCGATCGAGGCGATCCCCGACGCGGCAACCGCCGAGGCGATCCGGCGCAGCGCCCGCCTCGAGGGGATCTACGCCGAAACCGCGGGTGGCGTGACGATCGCGGCCGCCGAGGCGGCCCGCCGGCGTGGCGTGATCCGGCCCGGCGACGAGGTGGTTGCCCTGATCACGGGCAACGGGCTCAAGACGCCTGACGCCTTCCGCTACGGCGTCGAGGCACGACCCGCCGAACCGGGCGTGCCCGGCCTTGCGCCTGCGATCCCGGCCAGCTATCGGGCCTTCGAAGCCTGGCTCGAGCGATGAGCAGCGTCCGGATCCCGCCGGTCCTGCGCGTCTCGACCGGCGGCCAGAAGCTGGTGGAGATCGGCGGCAGCACCGTCGGCGAGGTGCTGACCGGCCTGGTCGCCAGCCATCCCGGCCTGAGCGGCCAGCTCTTCGCCGCCGACGGCGAGCTGAACCGGTTCATGAACGTCTTCCTCAACGACACCGACATCCGCCACCTCCAGGTCCTCGCGACGCCGGCGACCGATCGGGACTCGATCCTCCTCCTGCCGGCGATGGCCGGCGGCGCGACCGACGATCGCCCTTGCCGGCCCACGACGTAGTCGCGACGGCGACGGCGACGGCGCGCCAGCGCTTCGCGGCGCGCCTGGCCGAACGGCCCCTGCTCGCGGACGGCGGGCTGGGCACCCTCCTGTACAGCCGCGGGATCCCCCAGCAGGCGTGCCTCGAGGAGCTCGTCGTCCGCCGGCCGGACCTCGTCGGGGCCGCCCACCGCGAATACCTGGCCGCGGGCGCCGAGCTCATCGAGACGCTCACGTTCGGGGCCAACCGGGTGCGCCTGGCGCCCGCCGGGCTCGACATCAGTGCGGGCCTGCTCAACCGGCGGGCCGCGGCGCTGGCCCGCGAGGCGCGTGACGTGGCTGGGCGGGAGGCACTCGTCGGCGGCTCGATGGGTCCCCTCGAGCCGGCAGGCCGAGGCGGCATCCGCCAGCCCGACGCGCTCAGCCGGGAGGCGTTCCGTGAGCAGCTGGACGGCCTGCTCGAGGGCGGCATCGACGTCGTGGTCCTGGAGACCTTCGTCGACCTGGACGAGCTGCTCCTGGCGATCGAGGTCGCCCGCCAGGCATCCGACCTGCCGATCATCGCCTCGCTGACTTTCGGCGAGGATCTCAGCCTGCCGAACGGGACCGGTCCTGCGGCGGCGGCCCGGATCGTGGCGGCCGCGGGCGCCGACGTCGTCGGCGTCAACTGCGGCGCCGGTCCGCAGGGCTGCATCGACGCCCTCGAGCAGATGTCGCGCGAGCTCGACGGCCGCACGCCGAGCTCGGTCATGCCCAATGCCGGCTTGCCCCAGAAGCTTGCCGACCGGTTCGTCTATGCGGCCGCGCCGGAGTACCTGGCGGCGATGACCGCCCGGATGCTCGGCGCCAGCGCCCGCATCGTCGGCGGCTGCTGCGGCACGACGCCAGAGCACATCGCCGCGATGCGAGCCGCGCTCGATGTCGCGCTGCCCGAGCGGGTTCCGGAGGCGTCGCCGGCTGCGACGATCGTGCACCCCGACTCCGGCCAATCGAGCAGTCCATCCAAGCTCCCGCCGACGCGTCTCGCGGACGCCCTGGCGCGAGGGCGCTTCGCGATCTCCGTCGAGATCGACCCGCCGCGGAGCATCCGCATCGAGCGAACGATCGAGGCCGGCCGGCTGCTGCGCGACGCCGGGGTCGACCTCGTCAACGTGTCCGATTCGGCGATGGCCCGCGTCCGGATGGGTGCCCTGGCGGTCGCCTTCGGGATCCAGCACGACCTGGACCTCGAATGCCTCGTCCATACGACCACTCGCGACCGGAACCTGATGGCCCTCGAGTCCGAGCTCCTGGGCGCCCATGCGCTGGGCGTCCGGAACATCCTGGCCCTGACCGGCGACCCGCCCCGGATCGGTGACTACCCGACCGGCAGCGGCGTCTGGGATGTCGACTCGATCGGCCTGATCCAGATCCTCGCCCGCCTGAACCGGGGCGAGGATGGTGCCGGTTCACCAATCGGCCAGCCGGCCGGCTTCACGATCGCCTGTGCCCTCGATCCAACGGCGGCTGACCATGCGACCGAGTGGGATCGGCTCGAGCGCAAGCTCACCGCCGGCGCCCACCTGATCATGACCCAGCCGGTCTACTCGACCGGGCAGGTCGAGGTGATGCTGGCCGAGGCCCGCCGGCGATTCGGGCCGGGCGGGTTCCCGGTGCCCGTCCTGCTCGGCGTCCTGCCGCTGGTGTCCGCCCGCCATGCCGAGTTCCTTCACAACGAGGTGCCCGGGATCACGATTCCGGACGACGCCCGGGCAGCGATGCAGGCCGCCGGCGAGCGCGGCTCGGACCTCGGGATCGAGATGGCCGACGCGCTGCTGAGCGAGGTCGAGAGCGAGGTGGAGGGGACCTACATCATGCCCAGCTTCGGACGCTACGAGCAGTGCGCCGAGCTGGTCCGCCGGATCCGGGCACGCCACCCGGCGGCAGCCGCGGGCGCCCGGTGATGGCCCAGGCGACGGCGATGCCCGTCGTGGCCGGGGATCCGAGCGTGGCCCGCCTGGCCCGCCTGGCCCGCCTGCCGGGGCTCCTCGAGGAACGGATCCTCGTTCTCGACGGGGCGATGGGCACGATGCTCCAGGAGCAGCATCTGACCGAGGCTGACTGGCGCGGGGAACGCTTCCGCGACCATCCCCGGGACGTCCGTGGCGACAGCGACCTCCTGTGCCTGACCCAGCCCGGGGTGGTGAGCGCGATCCACGCGGCCTACCTCGCCGCGGGCGCGGACATCATCACCACGAACTCGTTCACCGCCACGATCATCGCCCAAGCCGATTACGGCCTCGACGTCGAGGCTGTCGCCGAGCTGAACCGCGCCGCCGCCGGGCTTGCCCGGGCAGCCGCCGACGCAGTCGAGGCGGCCGAGCCGGACCGGCCGCGCTACGTCGCGGGAGCCCTGGGGCCGACCAACCGGACCGCTTCGATCTCGCCGGACGTGGCTGATCCGGCGGCGCGCAACGTCACCTTCGAGGAGCTCGAGGCCGCCTATCGGGCCTCGGCCCGCGCGTTGGTCGAGGGCGGCGCGGACCTGCTCCTGATCGAGACGATCTTCGACACGCTCAACGCCAAGGCGGCGATCTTCGGCGTCGAGACGCTGTTCGAGGAGCTCGGCTTCCGCGTCCCGCTGATCATCTCGGGGACGATCGTCGATGCCTCGGGCCGGACCCTCTCGGGCCACACGGTCGAGGCGTTCTGGCACAGCGTCCGCCATGCCCGGCCGCTGGTCGTCGGCCTCAACTGCGCCCTCGGACCGCGCCAGCTGCGCGAGCACCTCGACGTCCTGGCGCGGGTCGCCGACCGGCCGGTCTCGGCCTATCCCAACGCCGGCCTGCCCAACGAGCTGGGCGGCTACGACGAGACCCCCGAGGCGATGGCCACGGCGCTCCACGCGTGGGCGGTCGACGGGCTGCTCAACGTCGCCGGGGGGTGCTGCGGCACGACGCCGGCCCACATCGCCGCGATCGCGGCGGCCGTCGCGGGAATCCCCCCGCGGACCGTGCCGGCGATCCTGGACGCGACCCGCCTGGCCGGCCTGGAGCCGGTCGTGATCCCGCCGCCGGGCAATGCGTTCGTGAACGTCGGCGAGCGCACGAACGTGACCGGGTCGCGCAAGTTTGCCCGGCTCGTGGCCGAGGGTCGCGAGGACGAGGCGGTGGCGATCGCCCGCGAGCAGGTGATCAACGGCGCCCAGGTGATCGACGTCAACATGGACGAGGCGATGCTCGACGGGGTGGCGGCGATGACCCGCTTCCTGCGCCGGATCGCGACCGAGCCGGACATCGCCCGCGTCCCGGTCATGGTCGACAGCTCGCGGTGGAGCGTCCTCGAGGCCGGCCTCCAGCAGCTCGGTGGGAAGGGCATCGTCAACTCGATCTCGCTCAAGGAGGGCGAGGCCGAGTTCATCCGCCAGGCGCGCCTGTGCCGCAGGTATGGCGCCGCGGTCGTCGTCATGGCCTTCGACGAGCAGGGCCAGGGCGATTCGGTCGAGCGGCGGGTCGCGATCCTGACCCGGGCGTACCGGCTCCTCGTCGACGTCGTCGGCTTCGAACCGTGCGACATCATCCTCGACGCGAACATCTTCGCGATCGCCACCGGGATCGAGGAGCACAACCGCTACGCGCTCTCGTTCATCGAGGCCGTGGGCCGGATCAAGGCCGAGCTGCCCGGGACCCGGACCTCCGGCGGCGTCTCGAACGTGTCCTTCGCCTTCCGGGGCAACGACCGCGTCCGGGAGGCGATCCACTCGGTCTTCCTGTACCACGCGATCCAGGCCGGGCTGGACATGGCGATCGTCAACGCCGGTGTCCTGCCGGTGTACG
>JANWLH010000112.1 GCA_025450915.1 Candidatus Limnocylindrales bacterium
CGGAGCAGGCGGGCGGCGCCGACCCCGGCCGCGCCCGCGCCGACGAACACGACCCGGGCCTCGGCCAGCGAGCGGCCGGTCGCCCGCAACGCTCCGAGGACGGCGGCGACGACCACGACCGCGGTTCCCTGGATGTCGTCGTTGAACGACGGCACGCGCTCGCGGTAGCGCTCCAGGATCGCCATCGCGTTGCGCTGCTTGAAGTCCTCCCACTGGATCAGGCAGCCCGGCCAGACCTCCTGCACCCCTTCGACGAACGCCTCGACCAGCGCGTCGTAGTCGGCACCGCGGAGGCGCGGGGCGCGGTAGCCCAGGTAGTGCGTATCGGCCAGGAGCCGGGCGTTGTCGGTGCCGACATCGAGGCTCACCGGCAGCGTGAGCGACGGGTAGATGCCACTGGCCGCGGTGTACAGCGCGAGCTTGCCGATCGGGATCGCCATCCCGCCGGCGCCCTGGTCGCCGAGGCCCAGGATCCGCTCGTTGTCGGTCACGACGATCAGCCGTACGTCGTCGAACGGACCCTGGCGCAGGAGGGCCGGGATCCGGTCGCGATCGTCCGGCGTGATCCACGTCCCGCGCGTCCGGCGGATGACATGGCTGTACTGCTCGCAGGCGAGGCCGACCGTCGGCGTGTAGACGATCGGCAGGAACTCCTCGAGGTGGTCGGCGAGGAGGCGATAGAAGACGGTCGCGTTGCGATCCTGGAGAGCGGCAAGCCCGATGTACTGCTCGAGCGGGCTCTGCTTCGCCCGCAGGTGCTCGAGCTCCAGATCGACCTGCTCGGCGATCGTCAGGACGGCGTTCGGCAGGAGGCCGGTCAGGGCGAACGCGTCGCGCTCCGCGTGGCTGAACGCCAGCTCCTTGGTCAGGAGGCGATTGCCGAGGAGGGCCAGCCCCGACAGGCCGATGAGCGTCGTTCGACCGGCCACGATGTCGTCGAACGGAGCGGCCATGGAGCGCACCTGACGATCCTAGTCGACAACCGCCTCGGGGCCGGTCTCGTCCGTGCGCCTGCCCAAGCCGGCCATTCGACTTCATCGAATTGGTCGCCGCACGCGAACGATCCCGCCTGATGGGGGGCGGTGACTCCGCTCGCGAGGGTCGATTGCCTGGATCTGTTCGCCTACGGCGACCTGGGATCAACCCCCAGCTCGGCGACCGGAACGAACCCACCGGCATCCTCGTGGTAGACCCGGAGCGCCGCGTTGGCGAGGTCGTAGACCCAGCCGTGAAGTCGGATCGTGGCGCCCTCGCCGGGTTGGTCGATCCAGCGTTCCGAGAGCGTGGCGAGGCAATCGAGGACGTGCTCCTCGACCGCCCGGGCCAGCTCGGCGGCCGGATCAAGGCTCACGGCTCGGGCGCGGTCGACGGCCGGCCGCAGCCCGGTGAGCCACGTTGCGAGATCGGAGTCCGGATCGAGGCCGGCCAGGTCGTCGAGGGCGGCCTTGACTCCGCCGCACCCGTCGTGGCCGCACACGATGATGTCGGCGACCCCAAGCTGGCCGATCGCGAACTCGATCGCCGCGCCGACGCTCCGATCGCCTTCCGACGTCCGCGGTACATGGTTCCCCACGTTGCGGACAACGAAGAGCTGTCCGGGCGCGGCATCCGTGAGGAGCTCGGGGATCACCCGTGAGTCCGAGCAGCCGATGTACACAGCGACCGGTCGTTGGCCGCGCTCGGCGAGGCCGGCCAGGAGCTTGCGCTCATTGGCCCCCAGGTCCGCGCGGAATCGGCCATGTCCAGCGAGGAGGTCGTCAACCATCGCGCGGACTCTAACAACTCGTGACGCCGGTCCGTCGCCGTGGGCGAACAAAACAGCCGAATCCGCGGCGAGTTGCCATCCCAAGAGGGGTCGATTCCCGCGTCTTGTTCGCCCCACGCGACGCCAGGCGACGCCGGCCGCTCGACGGAGCGACCTAGCGGCGGCTCACCCCGCTCTGATGGAGTTCTTCGCCGGCTTCTTCGCCGGTGCGGCGGCCCCGTTCCCCGAGCCGCCACCCTCTGGAGTTCGGGCGAGGGCCGCATCGAGCCGGGCGATGAACGGCTTCGCCCGCAGCCGGACGAGGATGTCCCGACCGACCTCGCCCGCGGCGATCACCTCGGGCAGGCTCGGATCGAGCAGCGTCGCCATCTCGATCGCCGTGAAGGCCTGGTCGATCTGGACGCCGAGGGCCTGGTAGCGACGGAGGACGTCCTCGAACATCGGCACCGCCTCGGCCGTGTGCCCGTCGAGGGCCGTGAGCCCGGCGGCGAGCTCCATCCGGCGTGCCTCGATGAACGGGCCGTGCATCCCCGTTCGCTTCATCTCGTCGGCCGCCCTGGTGGCGCCGGCGATGTCCCCGGCGAGCAGGGAAGCTCGACCGGCCATCATGTGGCTGGATGGGGCATTGCTCGCGGAGAGCGTGGCCGCCTTCCGAGCCAGCTCGGCCGACTCGTAGCCACTCCCTTCGGCGAACTTCGCCAGCGCCTGGACGGTGATCGCGGTGAACAGGCTCGAGGGATCGCTGGTGCTCTCGCTGAGCTGCTGGACCTCGTCGATCAGGTCCGACACGCTCTCCCCGCGCCAGGCACGAATCTGGATCTGGGGGCTCAGCAGCACGATGCGGTCCTCGGGCTCGAGCTCGATGGTCAGCCATTCCTCGAGCTCGGGCAGCGCCCAGTCCCACTCGCCGACGCTCACGCCGGCCTCGACGGAGTTCATCAGGAAGACGATCGCCCGCCGGCGCAGCCCGAGCCGCTGGGCCTCGAAGTAGCCGCCACGGGTGATCTCCAACGCGGCAACGGGATCGCTCTCGAACAGGGTCGCACTGCGGTTGATCTTGCCGCGCAGGATGATCGAGAGCATGCCGTGGGCCTCGGCCAGGCGCACACCGCCGTCAATCTCGGCCGCACCTTCGTAGCCCCGACGCAGGCTGGCGAGGGCCGTGCCCTTGGTGATCAGGGTGTCCGCAACGAGCTCGACGTAGTCCGCCAGCTCGGCGGCCGCGAGGGCTCGATCTGCCGCTTCCACGGCGCGCGCGGGCTCCTCATTCAGCATGTACGCCCGGGCCAGCTGACCCAGCAGGGCCACGGCGCCGGGATCTTCGGCGAGGTCGGCAAACTCCTCGGCCGCCGGTTCGAGGACGGCGATCGCGGCGATCGTCCGGAACGGCGCGAGAAGCGCCCGCCCGAGCGCAGCCGTGCTCCGGGCGATGGCCGGCCGGTCGCCGCGCCCGCGATGGATCTCGACCGCCCGGCGAAGCAGTACGTCGGCTTCCTCGTGATGGCCGGCTGTCGACGCCGACTCGCCGGCGCGCTCCAGGAGGTCCGCCTCTTCGACGGGGTCGGTGGTGACCGTCAACGCCTGCCGGAGCGAGGTCACTGCCTGCTCATAGGAACCGAGCGCTGCCGCCCGCTCAGCGGCACTGCGCAGCGCGATCCGGGCCTGCGCGGCCAGCGCATCCGCCTCGGGCCCCTCGGCCGCATTCGCGTGGGCCGCGAAGTAATGGCTGGCGAGCGCCCCGGCCAGCTCGTCGGTCCCGAGCCCCTCGAAGAACCGCGCCGCGGCGAGGTGGCGGGTCTTGCGATCGCGCCGGGCGAGCGTGTTGTAGGCGACCTCGCGGATCAGCGCCTGGACGAACGCGAACTGGCCACGTTCGGGGCTGTTCGGATCGGCATCCTGGACGAGGAGCTCACGACGAACCAGGTCGCGCAGCTTGGGCTCCAGATCGTCGGCATCGATCCCCGACACGGCCGAGAGGGCAGCCGTCGTGAAGCTCTGGCCGAGGACGGCGGCGTCGGAGACGAGACCCCGTTCATCAGGGCTCAGGCCGTCGAGGCGGCTCGCGATCAGGGCGGTGAGCGTCTCCGGCACCGCCAGCTCCGCCAGGTCGCCCGTCGGATGGTAGGCGGCGCCGACCTGGGTCAGCTTGCCCTCGGCGAGGAGCATCCGGACCGTCTCGACCGCGTACAGCGGAATCCCGCCGGCCCGCTCGACGATCGAGCGGACCGCCGATGCCGGCAGGCCCGGCACCAGCCCGGCGAGGAGCTCGCGCATTGCCGGCTCGGGCAAGGGGTCGAGGTACAGGGAGGTGAAGTTGCGCTTGCCGGCGCCCCAGCTCGGACGCCGGTCGATGAGCTCGGGCCGGGCCAGGGTGAGGACGTAGATCGGGACGTTCCGGCTCCATTCGACCAGGTGGTCGACGAAGTCGAGGAGGCCGGTGTCGGCGTAGTGGAAGTCTTCGAGGATCAGGACGACCGGGGCGCTCGCCGCCAGGCGCTCGAAGAATGTCCGCCAGGCGGCGAAGAGCTGGTCCGAGCCGCTCGGTGACGGCTCGACACCGAGCAGGGCCAGCAGGGCCGGTTCGATCATCCGCTGCTCAGCCGGGTTCGGCACGTGCTCGACGACCATCGCCTTGATCTTCGCCCTCGTCGTCGGCTCGTCATCGGTCTCGAGCAGCTTCGCCCGCCGCCGGACGATCTCGCCGAGGGCCCAGAAGCTGATCCCGTCGCCGTAGGCGGGGGACCGCCCGTCGTGGAACCAGACGGTCTCGACGAGGCCGTCGAGGTACTTGAGGAACTCCCAGGCGAGCCGGGTCTTGCCGATGCCGGCCGGCCCGATCACCGACACGAGGCGGGTGCGCTTCTCGCGGCTCGTCGCGTGGAAGAGGTCCTTGAGCAGCCTGAGTTCATCCTCGCGGCCGACGAACGGCGCCTCGAGCGTCTCGGCCCGGTTGCGCCCGCCGCGCTCGGCCACGACCCGGACGGCGCGCCAGGCCTCGACCGGGGCCTGCTTGCCCTTGAGGATCTGCTCGCCGGCCTCCTCGAAGACGATCGCCCGGCTGGCCGCGCGCTGGGTCGCTTCGCCGACGAGGACGGCGCCCGGGGTGGCCGCCGACTGGAGGCGGCTCGCGGTGTTGACGAGGTCGCCGGCAACCATCCCCTGGTTCGTGGCGCCGATGGTGACCGCGGCCTCGCCGGTCAGGACGCCGGCCCGCGCCTGGATCTCGGGCCCGAGGCCCTTGACCGCGTCGACGAGCTCGAGGCCGGCGCGGACGGCTCGTTCGGCATCGTCCTCGTGGGCCGTCGGTGCGCCCCAGACGGCCATCACCGCGTCGCCGATGAACTTCTCGATCGTCCCGCCGTAGCGCTCGACGACGTCGCGGGCGAGGTCGAAGTACTTGCTGAGGAGCTCGCGGGTCTCCTCGGGGTCGCGCCCGTCGGCCAGGGTCGTGAAGCCAACGAGGTCGGCGAACAGGATCGACACGATCCGCCGCTCGGCAACCGGGTTCGCCGAAGGCCGTGGAGCCGCGGAGACCACCTGGCCACTGGGCCCCGGAGCCGCGCCCGCGGCAAGCGAGGTGCCGCATTCACCGCAGAATCGCGCTGTTGGGCTGTTCGCGGTCCCGCAGGCCGGGCACAGGACCGCCAGCCGCGTCGCACACTCGCCGCAGAACTTTCGTCCGGGCTCGTTCTCGGTTCCGCAGGTCGGGCAGATCATCCGCGCACCATCACCGGACTCTACCAAGTGATGGCCCTGCGTGCGAGGGTCGTTCAGGCGCGGAACGATGCCCGGCTCGCGGCGCGCTGCAGGACGTAGTGGGTCATGACCCGCTGGACATCGCGCGGTCGCAGCGTGGGATCCGCGTCGAGCTCGTGTCGAACACGGGCGACGAGGTCCTGACGTCGCTCGACCCCGGCAGGCGGCCTGGCGCTGCCGATGGCCAGCGTGATCCTGGCCGCGGTCTCGACGGTTGGCCGTCGCTCGCCGCGGAGGAGCCTCGAGATCGTCGAGCGGTGGAGGCCGGTGAGCCGGGAGAGTCGCCCGGGCGTCATGTCGAGGGCATCGAGCTCGGCGGCCAGCCAAGCATCGAATGGCAGGCCGGAGCGGTCCGCTGCCGGGGCGTCGAACGGCTCGTACTGGTCGTCGTCGCGGCGTGAGTAGCCCATCCGAACCTCCTGCTCCTTTGCGGCCTGGACCCGGTTACGAGCGATCAATTTGTCCGTACCCAGGGATCGGTCGCGGGTCTTCTTCGAGCCACCGGAGCAGGTTGTCCTTCACTCGAGCGATTCGGTCCTGGTCGGTTGGATAGGCATCACTCAAGCACCGGGCCATCTCAGCGACGGCTGGGGACCTGGTCGTCGGTTGATCGGAGGGCGTTGTCCCGGACCCCGAAGTGGAGTGCGCGGCGGGGGCCCCGCGGCCTTGCTCGACCATTGTGATTACAACGGGCGAGATGCCGGAGCGTTACTCGGTCGGCCGGACCAGATTCAGGTCACCGGCAGGACGTCCAGCCGGCGGACCAGCCTTGGGCGACCTACTTGGTCCTGGGATGGCCCTTGCCGATGCCGCCGGAGCCATTCCCACCGCCATTGCCGCTGCCGCCCGCGCTTCCGCCATTCGCGCCGCCGCCGCCGCTGCTGCCGCCCGACCCACTGCCGCCGTTGCCACTGCCGCCGTTGCCGTTGCCGCCTGCCCCGCCATCGCTGCCGTGCCCGGATGGCGCGGGCGGCGGTCCGTCACCGAGCGAGGCAAGGATCCGGTCGAGCTTGGCCTGGAGCGCAACCACGAGGCCCCGGTTGGCTGCCGACGCCACCTGGAGCGCCCGGGCCAGCTCGACCTTCTCGGCCTTGAGCTTTGTATCCAGGGCAGCCACGTTGGCTCCCGGCCGGGCGAGCTCGGCCGACACGGCGTCGAGATCGCCCTGGTAGGAGCTGACGACGGCCGCGAAGCTCGCCGAGTCGCCGCTTCCGGCTGCGGCCAGGATGGCGTCGAGGTCGGCCGACGAGCGGCCGATCGATGTGCTGATCGAGGCGATCGCGGACGGAGTCATCGAACCGACCCCGCCGATCGGTGCCGGCCGATCACGACCACCGACGGCGACGAGCACGAGAACGGCTGCGCCGGCCAGGGCTCCGGCACCCACGATCGCCCGCCATCGTGGGAGGCGGGAGCCGATCTGGGCGCTCGGGTGAGCTGTTGCTGCGCGTGCCGCGATGAGCGTGCGACCCTTCGAGATCGCCGCGTCATCCGCCGCGAACGTCCGGTCGACGAGCTCGGCGAACGACTTCTCGGCTGAGCGCTTGCCGGTCATGCCTGGGCCCCATCTGGCTCGGCCAGGTCCATCAACGGGCCGAGGTCCTCGCGGAGCGCCTCGACGGCCCGGAACTGGAGGGCCCGGATGGCGCCGTCGTTGCGATCCATGAGGCGGGCGATCTCGCGATGGGAAAGACCAGCGAAGAAGCGGTATTCGATGACGGTCCGCTGGTCGGGCGTGAGCCTGCTGATCGCGGCTCGAACCGCCATCCGATCACTGGCCGCCTCGGCCTGCTCGGCGGGACCGCGCCGTTCGTCGGGGTGCTCGCCCATGGCATCGAGGTCGGCGTGGCCGCGGTCGGCCCGCGCAACGTCGATCATCGAATTGCGGGCGATCCGGAACAGCCACGCGGCGAACGGCAGGCCGCGATCCTCGTAGCGGGGCAGGGCCTCGATCATCTTGACGAAGGTCTGCTGGAGGATGTCTTCCGCGTCTGCCCGAGACTCCACGCGGACAAGCGCGAAACGATAGACACGCGCGGCGAAGAGGTCGTAGAGGCGGGCGATGGCCTCGGGGTCGCCTGCTCGAGCCTTGGCGACCGTGCGCCGGACGTGGGCGGCCTCGATCGTGCCGGCGACGTCAAGCATCCGCGGCCTGCAGGCGGGTTGTTCCGGGCGTGTTCATTCCATGGATCAGGCTGGGGCAATTGGCCGAGCCCGGCAACCCTCGGGAAGTCCCAG
>JANWLH010000113.1 GCA_025450915.1 Candidatus Limnocylindrales bacterium
GATTCGGCCGAGCTCCTACTGGCCGGCCGGCGGGGCGATGGCCGGCGAACCGGCGGGGACGCTCTTCGGGGGCCCGCCACCGGGGTCGACCGCCGGCACGGCCGGCGTGACCGGGGCGGCCGTGCTCAGCCGCCAGGCCACCGGGCCCGTCGAGGTGGCTACGGCCGAGGATCGCCGCAGCACCCCGACGTTGTGGTCCGACGCCGAGACACTGCCGGCCATCGCCGGCCGGACCGAGCGGGTCATCGGCCGGCTGCCTGAGCCCGCGGACGAGCTCGAGGCGGCCCGTGACGACCTTCGCGCAGGCCGCACCAGCTCGGGCGCGATCCGCCTGGCCGTCGTCCTGCGTCTTGCGCCCGCCCTTGCGCCGGCAGTCCTGGACGCCCTCGCCGGCCTCAGCGGCCCGTCGATCGAGCTCGTCCGGGGTGATGCTCTCCGGCTGGTCGGTCATGAGCGCGATGCCCGCCAGGCGTATGCCTCGGCGGCCGCCCAGCTCGACGACGCGCCGCCCGACGAGCCTCACGCCGGCATGCCCGACGGCCACTGATCGGCAGAGGCGGCCGCCTGCGGTATTGTTCGGCGGCTCGCACCCCAGACCCAGCAGCAAGGTGATCGCCTCCGTGACCGAACGAACCCTCGTCCTCATCAAGCCCGACGGCGTCCAGCGCCTGCTCGTCGGCCGGATCCTGGCCCGCTACGAGGAACGCGGCCTCAAGCTGATCGGCCTCAAGCTCGTCCAGGTCGATCGCCAGCTGGCTGAGCGCCACTACGCCGTTCATCGCGAGAAGCCGTTCTTCGATGGGCTTGTCGAGTTCATCACGTCGGGACCGCTCGTCGCGCTCGCCCTCGAAGGCCCGAACGCGATTGCCGTCATCCGATCGACCAACGGCGCCACCCGGCCGTGGGAAGCGGCGCCGGGCACGGTCCGGGGCGACTTCGCCCTGGAGGTCGCCCAGAACATCGTTCATGCCTCGGACGGCCCCGACACGGCCGAGGCGGAGCTCGCCCTCTGGTTCAGGCCCGACGAGCTGCACAGCTACGAGCGCGAGATCGACCGCTGGGTGGTCGCTCCAGGGGACTAGCAACTAGCTCCGGCCCGTCGCCGGGCTACGGATTGAACGCGGCCGGGCTCGGGTGGGGGGCGGCAGCCTCGGCGGCCTCGGGACCGCCCAGCCCGCCGGCGGCGACGAGCACGCTGAGGACGACGAGGACGAGGACGAGGCCGGCGGCAATCGGGGCCCGATTGGTCTGCCAGCCTGCCTGGATCGTGGCCACGGCCGAGCCGCCCCGCGGGGTCGCCACCGGCCGGTCGGTCGGCGCGGCACCCACGGCCGGGCTCGGGCGGCTGATGCCGGCAGCCGCGATGCGACCGTAGTAGACGAGCGAGGCCAGGCCGCCGGCCAGCAGGATCGCCTGGAGCGGCTGGCCCACTGCGGCGTCGATCAGCGAGGCCCGGGCACTCCATGCGACGAGGCCCGGAGCGCCGAGCGTCCCGACGACGATGCCGAGCAGGGCGACGCCGAGGAGCGGAGAGCGCCGCGCCCAGCCGCCAAGGTCGGGCAGGCGGGCGGTCCCGAAGCGTGCCTCGACGACCGTCGCCCACGTGGCGAACGCAGTCTTCGCGGCCACGAGGACGAGCAGCCAGACGCGGGCCGGCTCATGGCCGGCCGGCCCGCCGATCGCCAGGCCCAGCAGGACGAACCCGGCGTCCTGGATGATCGAGTAGCCGACGACGTGCTCGAGGTCGTCCTGGAGCCAGGCGCCGACAGCGCCGAGGAGCAGGCTGGCAGCGGCCACGGCGACGATCAGCGCCTGGCCGATCCCGCCCGGCACCAGGAAGGTCATCGTCGAGCCATCAGTGGCTCCGAGGACGACCACGGCCAGGGCCGCCGGACCCCACACGAGGAGCAACGGCAGCGCGAGGCCGGGAGCGCCGTCGGTCAGCCGGGCCACGGGCCGATGGAACGGAATCGCACCGAAGCGCAGGGCGACGGCGAGGACGATGGCCAGGTCGGCGAGCCCGAAGGCGGCCGGATCGCTGCCGATCCCGGACAGGGCCGGTGCGGCCCAGGCAACGGCCACGAAGGCCAGCAGGCCGGCCATCACGATCAGCCGGACCTGCACGATCACCATCCGGACCTGCGCCGAGGCCGATGCGGCGTCAAGGCTCACGAGCGAGGTGGCCACGGCCGTCGCGAGGAGGACGAGGAGGGCGGTCAGGGGATCGGTCGCCGCCAGGCCCACGCCGATCCCGGCCAGGCCGATGAGCAGGGCGGCGGGCAGATTCGGCTGCCAGGCGGTGCTCAGGGCGACCAGGCACAGGATCAGGCCGAAGGCGGACCCGAGGACGAGGAAGAGCCGGCCATAGGCCGTCGCGACGAGAACTTCGCCCGAGCCCAGCCTGAGCAGGTCACCCGGGCTGATCGCGAGCGCGGCGATCGTGGCCACGACCAGGCCACCGGTGCCCACCGGGATTTCGAGCCGCGCCCGGCCCCGGCTGGCGAGCGAGGCCGCCGCGGCAGCGATCGACAGGACCAGGAACGGCACGATGCTCATTCCCGGTGCTCGTCCTCCGCGTCCGTCGCGGGCCGGGGTGACCCCGGTGTGACTGCCGTCGCCGGCGCTGGCTCACCGTCCGCGTCCGCGGCGGGGGTCATGAATCGGAGGCGCTCCTCGAGGGTGAGCTGGTGGGCCGCGGCATCCCGGCGAGGGCCGGCCGCCGGGCTTCGGCCACGGACCGGCCGGCGCGCCTCGGTGCCCGCCGCGGAGCCCCGGGTGGCCGCCGCCAGGGGATGCGCCTCGAAGCGAGTCTCGCGGACCAGGGCGCCGGCCACCGAGAGGTCGTGGCCCGAGCGGAGGGCGACGGCGATCAGCCCGGCAAGCACGCCCAGGACCGCGACCGTCAGTCCCCCGATGACCGCCTGTTCGAACGGGCCGGGCGTCCCAGCCAGGCCGGCCCTGACGAGCTCCGCGGCGGTGGCCAGCAGGACCAGCCCCGACCCGATCCGGGGGAGATCCCGGCCGAGGACCAGCGGTCCGGCGGCAATCGCCGCGACGCCCAGGCCCGTGGCCGTCGCCACGGCGGGCCCGTCGGCCGGGGACCCGACACCCGAGGACGCATAGCCGATCGCGAACGCGGCGGCCGCGGCGAGGGCCGGCGCGATGGGCCCCACTGGCGACCCCTGCAGGCTCGCCGCTCCTGGCGCCGACCCCCGGACGGCGATCAGGATCAGCTCGGCTCCGAGGACGGCCGCCAGCACCCGGATCGCCACGGCAAGCGGTGACGGCAGGGGGTCCGCGAGGATGGCGGCCAGCCCGATCGCGACGACCAGGCCGCCGAGGATCCAGCGGATGTCCCGGGCAGAGACGGCCAGGACGGCACCGGCCAGGACGGCGAGCGCCGCCCCGAGCTGGAACGGGCTCACCTGTGACGGCTCACGGGGCGGGAGCGGGAATCCCCGAGTACGTGGGCGTCTGGAGGATGCCGAAGCCGCTGAAGGGCCAGTAGCGCAGCCAGGCCCGGCCGATCACCGACGATTTCTCGATGAACCCGAAGACCCGTGAATCCTGGGATGCCGCCCGGTGGTCGCCGAGGACGAAGAGCTCGCCCGCCGGGACGACCCAGGTGCTCTGGGCGGGCGGCGGATCCGTCGCCTGGTTCTCGTAGAGATACGGCTCGACGAGGGCGTCGCCGTTCACCCAGACCTTGCCGTCGTGGATCGCCACGGTGTCGCCCGGCTCGCCGATCACCCGCTTGATGAACGGCGTCGTCCCGCCGTCCTCGAAGCCCGGCGGTGGCGTGAAGACGATCACGTCGCCGCGGTGGTAGTCGTCGAAGTGGGGAGTCAGCTTGTCGACGAGGACGTAGTCGCCCGGCTCGAGTGAGTGCTCCATCGACATCTGCTGGACGAGGTAGGGCTGGGCGACGAAGTTCTGGATGACCAGGAAGATGACGAGGGTCAGGACGAGTGTCTCGACGACCTCGAACAGACACCCGAACGGGCGTTTACTCACAAGTCCGGCAGTATAGGCGGTGCGCATTCGGGCCGCCCCGCGGCGTGCAGGGGGCCCGGAAGACGCGCCGCGGACGCTGCATAACCGGGCATTCCCGGCCGGTTTGACCCGGTATCCGGCCGCTTGCTACACTCGCCCGCGGCCTGCAAGGTTTCACTCCCGTATGCAAGGCGGGGACCGGCGGCCGATCGCCCTCCCGGAAGTGCCGTCGCCAGATGGTCCCTGCTCCGGGTCCTGTCCCCAGGAGGAGTCGCTCAAGCGCATGGACGCATCAACGCTCAAGCTGATCATCCTGCCCGCGGGCCTGATCACCGTGCTCTTCGCGCTGTACCTCGCCAGGGACGTCCTCCGCCGCGACACCGGCACCAAGGAGATGCAGGACGTCGCGGGCACGATCTTCGAAGGCGCGCTGGCCTTCATCCGCCGCCAGTACTCGACGATCGGCATCTTCGCGCTCATCGGCGCCGTCGTCATCACCGGCGTGATCACCGCGCTCGTGACCAAGCAGGTAGCCGATACCCAGTACAACGGCTTCGATCTCGGCTGGCGGACGGGCATCGCGTTCCTCGTCGGCGCCGCCTGCTCGATGGCCTCCGGGATCATCGGCATGTTCATCAGCGTCAAGGCCAACGTGCGCACGGCCGCCGCCGCACGGCGCAGCCTCGTCGAGGCCGTCCAGGTGGCGATGCGCGGCGGGGCCGTCTCGGGCTTCCTCGTCGTCGCCCTGTCGCTCCTCGGCGTCTACCTGATGTTCGTCGCCTTCGGTGGCTTCGACCATCCCGAGGAGGCGCCCTTCCTGATCGTCGGCTACGGCTTCGGCGCCTCGTTCGTCGCCCTGTTCGCCCAGCTCGGCGGCGGGATCTACACGAAGGCCGCGGACGTCGGCTCCGACCTCGTCGGCAAGGTCGAGAAGGGGATCCCCGAGGACGACCCGCGCAACGCCGGCGTCATCGCGGACCTCGTCGGCGACAACGTCGGCGACTGCGCCGGCCGCGGCGCGGACCTCTTCGAATCGACGGCCGCCGAGAACATCGGGGCGATGATCCTGGGCGTCGCGGTCTACACGATCGCCAAGGCCGCCGGCTGGGCGCATCCCGAGGCCTGGATCTTCTTCCCGCTCGTCGTCCGCGCGTTCGGCCTGCTCTCCACGATCGTGGCGATCTTCTTCGTCCGCGGTCGCGAGGACGAGGATCCGATGAACATGCTCAACCGGGGCTACTGGGTGACCACCCTGCTCTCGGTCGTGGGCCTCCTGATCACCACGAACGTGATGATGCAGACCGGCAGCCAGAGCTCCCCGAGCGGCCTGCCCACCTGGGTCTGGTTCTTCGGGGCCGGCGTCGTCGGCCTGGCCACGAGCGTGGCCTTCGTCTACATCACCCAGTTCTACACGGCGGGCTCGTACCGCCCGGTCCGGGAGATCGCCGAGGCCTCCAAGACAGGCCCGGCGACGAACATCATCTCGGGCGTCGCGGTCGGCTTCG
Organism: Candidatus Limnocylindrales bacterium; assembly: GCA_025450915.1. Taxonomy (GTDB): domain Bacteria; phylum Chloroflexota; class Limnocylindria; order Limnocylindrales; family CSP1-4; genus Palsa-1033. The sequence goes on from JANWLH010000113.1 coordinate 5,499, forward strand.
AGACGACCTTCGCCACGGCGATCACGATCGGCATCGCCCTCTTCGCGAGCCACTGGTTCGGCTCCCAGGCCGGCCTGATCGACGCCAACGGCACGAACGTCGGCGGGATCTTCGGCACCGCCGTCGCGACGATGGGCATGCTGATGACCACCGCCTACGTCCTGGCGATGGACACGTTCGGGCCGATCACCGACAACGCCGGCGGAATCGCCGAGTTCAGCCGGGCCGAGGCCGGTGCCCGCGAGATCACCGACCGGCTCGATGCCGTCGGCAACACGACGAAGGCCCTCACCAAGGGCTACGCGATCGCGTCCGCCTCGCTGGCCGCCTTCCTGCTGTTCAGCGCCTACATCGACAAGGTCAACCTGATCCTCGGCCGGCAGATCGCCGCCGGCCAGGCCAACGTCAAGCTCCTGACCTCGGTCGACCTGTCCAATGTCAACGTGTTCATCGCCGCGCTCCTGGCGGCGATGCTCGTCTACTTCTTCAGCTCGCTGGCGATCCGGGCGGTCGGCAAGACGGCCCAGTCGATCATCGTCGAGGTGCGCCGCCAGTTCCGGGAGATGCCCGGGATCATGGACTACACCCAGCGCCCGGACTACGCCCGGGTCGTCGACATCACCACCCGCGCCGCCCTTCGCGAGATGGTCCTGCCGGGCGTCGTGGCGGTCAGCACGCCGATCATCGTCGGTGTCCTGCTCGGCTATGAAGCCGTCGCCGGAATGCTGATGGTCGGCACGATCGCCGGGGTGATGCTGGCCACCGTCCTGAACAACAGCGGCGGGGCGTGGGACAACGCCAAGAAGTACATCGAGTCCGGGCACCTCCTCGACGATGCCGGCGCGGTGCTGGGCAAGAAGACCGACGCCCATGCGGCGGCTGTCGTCGGCGACACGGTCGGCGACCCGTTCAAGGACACGGCCGGTCCGTCGCTCCACGTCCTCGTCAAGCTGCTGGCGACCGTCACCCTCGTCCTGGCCCCGCTCTTCATCCGGTAACGCCGGCATGGCGGCCGGCCGGATCGCCCGCGGCCCGGCCGCCAGGAGGCCTTGGTGGACATCACCTTCCAGGCGCTGATCATGGGCATCGTCCAGGGACTCACCGAGTTCCTGCCGGTGTCCAGCTCCGGCCACCTCGTGGTCGTGCCGTACCTGCTGGGTTGGACGGACCCGTTCATCACGTCGCTCCCGTTCAGCGTGATGCTCCACCTGGGCACGCTCGTCGCCCTGCTTGTCTACTTCCGGGCGGACTGGCTGGCGATCGTCCCAGCCGGGATCGCGGCCGTCCGCGAGCGTTCGTTCGGGACGGATCCGAACCGGAAGCTGGCCTGGCTGCTGGTGATCGCCACGATCCCGGCCGTGATCGCCGGGCCGATCCTCAACGACCGGCTCGAGGCCGCCGTCCGGACGGCCGAGGACGTGGCCGTGGCCATCGTCATCGGTGCCGCGATCCTGTGGCTCGCGGACCAGGTCGGGCGCAAGGTCAAGGGACTCGAGCAGATCTCGTTCCGCCTCGCGTTCGTGTTCGGCCTGGCCCAGTCGCTCGCCCTCGTGCCGGGGATCAGCCGGGCGGGGATCACGATCTCGGCCGGCCTGTTTGCGGGCCTCACCCGGGAGGCGGCCGCCCGCTTCAGCTTCCTGATGGCGACCCCGATCATCGCCGGTGCCGGGCTCTTCGAGGCCCGTAACCTGGTGACCGGCCAATCGGGTGTTCCGGTCCCGGCCGGACCCCTGGCGGTGGGCATGATCGCCGCCCTGCTGGCCGGCCTGGCCGCGATCCACCTGATGCTGCGCTACGTCCGGACGCGCTCCTACCTGGTCTTCGTCGCCGAACGGGTGGCAATCGCCGTGATCGTCCTCGTCGTCTTCCTGTCGCGCTGAGCCCGCGCGCCCATGGAGGTCATGAAGCAGCTTCGGCAGCGCTCGATCCGCGACCTGGTCGATCAGCGCCTGATCCGCACGCAACAGGAGCTCGCCGCAGCGCTCCGGGAGCGTGGCTTCCGGACGACACAGGCGACGATCAGCCGCGATGTCGCCGAGCTGGGGCTGATCAAGGTCGGCCGCGACGGGACCCAGGCCTACGCCCTGCCGCCGCGCCTGGTCGAAGCCGAGATCAGCGGCGAGGACCGCTTGCGCAAGCTGTTCCGCGACCTGCCCGTCGAGATCCGCGAGGCGGGCCTGCTCCTCGTCCTGCGCACCCTGCCCGGCTCGGCGCACGCGATCGCAGCCGCCCTGGACCGCGCCCGCTGGCCCGAGGTTGCCGGGTCGATCGCCGGCGACGACACCCTCTTCGTCGCGTTCACCGACCGCGGCTCGATGGGCCGCGTGAAACGCCGCCTGGTGCGCCTGACCGACCCCGCCGCGCTTTGACACTCGGAGCCCCCCGAAGTAGCATTCGGGCCGGCTGAACTTCAGGTCCGCCTCGCCGGCGGAGGCCTGGAGTTCTTCGTTTACCAAGACCCCACAGGCCATTGCGCCCAGATCCCAATGGGGGCCCACCACACCGTGAACAACAAGCCCACCTACCTTTCCCAGGGCGGTCTCGAGAAGCTCCGCTCGGAGCTGGACGAGATGGTCCAGGTTCGGCGCGCCGAGGTGGCCGGCCGGATCCACGACGCCAAGGAGCACGGCGACCTCTCCGAGAACGCCGAGTACGAGGATGCCAAGAACGAGCAGGCGTTCGTCGAAGGCCGGATCCAGACCCTCGAGGCGCTGATCAAGAACGCCACGATCATCGACGAGCACCATTCGACCGAGCACGTCCAGATCGGCTCGACGGTCATGGTCGAGAGCGGCGACGGGACCGAGTCGTTCACGATCGTCGGTTCGGCCGAGGCGGCCCCGAAAGAGGGCCGGATCTCCAACGAGTCACCGGTCGGGCGGGTCCTGCTGGGCAAGAAGAAGGGCGACCGGGTCGTGGTCAGGGTGCCGGCCGGAGACTTCACCTACACGATCACCAAGATCAGCTGACAACGGTCAGCTGAGCGGTCCACCCAGGGAGCGCGGCCATGGATTGGGCGGACGAGCTTGCCGCCTCGGTCTCGGGACCGCAGGTCGTCAACGACAGCAAGACACCATCGGGCACCGTCCACGTAGGCAGCCTGCGCGGGCCGGTGATCCTCGACGTGATCGCCCGTGCCCTGCGGACGCGGGGGACCGACACGAGCCTGCTGTACGGAATCGATGACCTCGATCCGATGGACGCCCAGGCGCTCCTGACCCCGGACGCCGTCGAGCACGAGATGGGCCGGCCGCTGGCCCACGTGCCCGACCAGGCCGGCGATTGCCACGCTTCCTACGCCCGCCACCACGCCCAGACATTCATCGACACGTTCGCCGGTCTCGGGATCCGGCCCGACCGCTACTACTGGATGAGCGAGCTCTACGCGGCGGGCACCGTTGACCCGTACATCCGGATCGCACTCGAACGGGCCGAGGCCGTCCGGGCGATCTACCTGCGGGTCGCCAAGGTCCAGCATCCCGCCGACTGGCATCCGGTCCAGGTGGTCTGCGAGAGCTGCGGCCGGATCGGTACGACGATCGTGACGAAGTGGGACGGCCAGCGGATCTATTACGAATGCCGGCCGAACCTCGTCACCTGGGCCCGAGGCTGCGGCCACGCCGGCTGGGTCGAGCCGTTCGGCGGCCGGGCCAAGCTCGGCTGGAACCTCGAGTGGGCCGCCCAGTGGAGCATCTTCGGGGTGACGATCGAGCCGTGCGGCAAGGACCTGGCCACGGCCGGCGGCTCGCGCGACCGGGCCGACGCGATCGCCCGGGAGATCTTCGAGCGCGAGCCGCCGCTCAACGTGCCCTACGAGTTCCTGAACATCGGCGGCCGCAAGATGTCGACCTCGAAGGGACTGGGCGTCGCGGCCCACGAGATCGTCGAGGTCGTGCCGCCCGAGCAGCTTCGCCTCCTCTTCCTGCGTCCACGGCCGCAGTCGGCGATCGAGTTCGACCCGATCGGCACCGACGCGATCCCGCGGCTGTTCGACGAGTACGACCGGCTGGCCGACGCGACGGCCGGCCGGCCCGTCCGGGGCGAGCTGCCGGCGGGCCACGAGAGCGTCTTCCGCTACTCCCTGCTCGATCCGGCTGCGGACGTCGCCGCCGTCGCCGCGGCGTTCCGGCCCGCGTTCGGCCACCTTGCGCTGCTCCGCCAGATCCCGGGAGTGGATATCGAAGCCCGGATCGAGGCCGAGAAGGGTGGCCCCCTGAGCGCCTTCGAGCGCTCGACGCTCGCCGAGCGGACGGCTGCCGCCGATGCCTGGCTCGAGGCGTTCGCGCCCGAGAGATCCCGGATCGCAGTCCGTCCCGAGGGCCTGCCGGACGAGGCCGGTGACCTGGACGCCGAACAGCGGGCGTGGCTCGGCCGGCTGGCCGCGGCGTCGGGCGGCGGCGATGCTCCGGCGGCAGGCGACGCCTGGCAGGCGCTGATCTTCTCGACCGCCGCTGAGCTGGGCTTGCCGCCCGGCCGGGCCTTTGGTGCGCTGTACCTTGCGTTCCTCGGCCGGGCGAACGGGCCCCGGGCAGGCTGGCTTCTGGCCAGCCTCGAGCCGGCCTTCGTCCAGGAGCGGCTCCGAGAAGCCGCCGCCGGCTCCGCGGTGGGGGAGCACGCATGAGCGTCGGGCTCCAGCGTCTCCGCGACGACGCCCCGGCGATCCGCCAGGGCGCGATCGACAAGGGCGAGGACCCCTCGATCGTCGACGCGGCGCTGGCCGCCGACGTCCGGCGCCGGGAGCTCCTGGCGGAGGGCGATCGCCTGAAAGCCGAACGGAACACCGCGTCGAAGTCGATCGGTGAGGCGATCCGGGCCGGTGCCGACGCGAACGGCCCGGAAACGGCAGCATTGAAGGCGCGCTCGACCGAGGCCGGCGAGCGGATCGCGGCGATCGATGCCGAGCTCGCGACCGTCGAGGCCACCGTCGACGACCTCCTGCTGCGGATCCCCAACCCGGCCGACCTCGATGTGCCGATCGGCGGGGAAGAAGCGAACGTCACGATCCGGGAGTGGGGAGCGCAGCTGCCCAGGATCCAGCCGCTGAGCGGCGAGGTCGGCGCCGATGCCCTGCCCGACGCACCGAGCTGGGAGCGCCGGGCGCACTGGGACGTCGCGGCGGGGCTCGGGATCTTCGACCTGGAGCGCGGCGCGAAGATTGCCGGCTCCGGATTCCCCGTCTATCGGGGCCTCGGGTCGGCGCTCCAAAGGGCGCTGATCAGCTGGTTCCTCGATGTCCACACCCGTGAGAACGGGTTCACCGAGATCTGGCCGCCGGCCGTGGTGAATGCGGCATCGGCCCGGGGCACCGGCCAGATTCCGGACAAGGAAGACCAGATGTACGTGGTCGGCCGCGATGACCTCTACCTCGTGCCCACCGCCGAGGTCCCGGTCACCAACCTGCACCGCGACGAGATCTTCGAAGCCACCGAGCTGCCGGTCCGCTACGCGGCCTACTCGCCGTGCTTCCGGCGCGAGGCCGGCGCCGCGGGCAAGGACACCCGCGGGATCCTCCGCGTCCACCAGTTCGACAAGGTCGAGATGGTCCTCTTCGAGCGGCCCGAGGCGTCGGCGGCCGCGCTCGAATGGATGACCGGCCGGGCCGAGGATCTCCTCCAGCGCCTCGGCCTGGCGTATCGCGTCCTGCTCATGGCGACCCGCGAGATGGGCTTCACCCAGGGCCGCAAGTACGACATCGAGGTCTGGGCACCCGGGGTGGAGCGCTGGCTCGAGGTCAGCTCATGCTCGAACTTCCGCGACTACCAGGCCCGCCGGATGGCCGTCCGCTATCGTCCCGAGCCCGGCGGTCGGCCCGAGCTCGTGCACACCCTGAATGGATCGGGCCTGGCGCTGCCGAGGGTCGTCGCGGCGATCATCGAGACGTTCCAGAACCCGGATGGCTCGGTTGTCGTGCCGGACGTGCTGCAGCCGTACCTCGGCCGGGCGGAGCTTCGCCCGCCGGGCTGATCGCGCTATCCTCGGCCCGCCGGAGAGGTGGCAGAGCGGTCGAATGCGGCGGTCTTGAAAACCGCAGAGGGTGCAAGCCTTCCCTGGGTTCGAATCCCAGCCTCTCCGCCACGATTCACCCGGGAATCGAAACGGGCGCCGTTGCCGACGCCCGTTCGGAACGCAAACGCGTAACGCCGTCAGACGCTATGCCCGACGTTGCTCAGGATCTTCGAGACCTGGCCGCCAAGGAAGATAAGGGCGATGATTGCAACGATCGCGATCAAGGCGAGGATAAGTGCGTATTCAGCGAGGCCTTGGCCTGATGTGACCGTGATGAGCTTCTTGAAGCGCACGACGACACCGACGGTCTCGGATGAAATCTTCGAGAACCAGGCACTGTTTCGGGTCAATTCGTTCACCTCCTTTCCTGCAAAGTTCCATCGAAGTGGATGGCCGAGGCAAGGCTAGCCGCCGAAGGTTCCGGGGGTCAACAGTACCCATGGGGTATCGGGTCCCATCGGAGCGGTCAGATCTCGATGAGGTTGAGCGTTGACCCACGCCGGATTGTGCACGATTTGCCGCCACGCTCGGCGCACAGGAACCACCCGCGGCTCGACCTTCATCCTGTGCGAGCGGTCGCGGACGGATCCGAGCTACCCGCGATATCCTCGGCTGCCGGTCCTCGCCTGCCTCGGCTTCGAGCCGGCGGAGGCGCCGCAACCGGATCATTCTGCGAATTCATCTGGACTCCCATCCGAGCTGGACTCATCTGACGGAGCACTGCCATGACCGAGCGGATCTTCCTCGAGGGCGACGACGAGATCGTCGACGGCGATGCGGCCACCCACCTCGAAGCCCTGGGCTACGGCACGGTCATCCTGGCCCCCGGCGTGGTCCACACCGAAGGCCTGCCGCTGGAGCTGGTCGGCCAGCACCTGCGCCTGTCGGGCACGGTGAACATCGGCTTCCACAATCGGCTATCGGACTTCATGAACAACAACGACGGGCTCGTCCACCTTCGCGAGGTCACCGTGCTTCGGCGCAACGGTGATCCGACCAAGGTCACCGCACCCAGCCTGTGGGTGAACCCGGACGAGGTGACCCTGATCGGCGAGACGTCCGACGTCGAGGAGCGCAGCGCGGGTGGCCGCGAGTACAGCCAGAAGAGCGCCCACTACCTGATCGTCGTGACCCCCGGGCACACGCTCACGGGCGCGGTCCACCTGAATCCCGAGGCCGTCCTCTCGGCATTCATCGAATCGCGCGACCCGACCTGGATTCCGATGACCGACGTCCGGACGCGATCGCTGGCCGATCGCCGGGTGATCTCGCGCTACGGGTTCACCGTGATCAACCGGCGCCACATCGTCGCGGCGACGGAGCTGGCACCGGGCCTGTTGAAGGGCCGCGGCGTCCTGTAATCTCGTTCCGTTGCCAGGGCGCACCACTCGCTTGGGCGGTCTGCACGAAATGGGTTGAGTCTGGAGTACGCTCCGCGTCCAGGCTCCGGGTGGTCCGTCGCTGGCCGGTACCAAGGCTCGAGCCGCTTGGCGCGGTGACTCGAGCGCGTTTGAGAGAAGCGACATGCCAAACATGCGGGGATTCCTGCGGTCCAAACCGAAGATCGACGAAGGCGAATGGGCGCTGGCCGAGTCCCGCTCGGTCGCCCGGCTGGCTGGCATGTTCGGCGAGATGGCGCTCGACGAGCAGGATGAGCAGCTCGAGCTGACCGAGGCCGAGACGGCCGATGAGCCCGAGGCCATCGACGACGATTCCGCCGAGCGCGTCGACGCTCCGCGGCCGCCGATCATCGTCGTGGGCACGTCGGCCAAGGTTGCCGAGCAGGAGGCCCCGATCGGCGTGATGGCCCGCGACGGCGACGACGTCGGCGAGGATCCCTGGCAGCTTCCGATCACCCGGCCCACGCTCGTCCCGATGCGCCCGCGCTCGCCCGCGCCGGCAGCGCCCAGCCGCCGCCCCGGGTCCACGGGGCCAGTGGCGCGCACCAGGGCCAAGGCGCCACCGGCGCCGCCCGTCCACTGCCCGTACTGCGCCGCCCCGCTCGAGCCACCACCGACCAACAGCCGGCGTTGCGAGGAGTGCCGCCAGCGGATCGTCGTGAAGCGCGTCGATGGACGGCAGGTGTACCTGACCGAGGCCGCGCTGCCCGTGTTCGAGTCCGAGCGGCGCCGGGTCGCCAGCTCGACCCGCCTGACCCGGGAGCGGAATCGCTGGCTGGAGCTCGCCGACGCCGTCGGTGGCTCGACCCACCGGCACGCGCAGATCAGCGCGGCTCGGCTCACGGACGCGAGCGTGGCCGCGGCGAAGGCGTTCTACCTGGGGGCTGCCGAGCGCGCCTTCCGCCTCGCCCGACGGGACAAGAAGTGGGACCTGGCCGCCCGGATCCGGCGCGACGAGGCAGTCGCCCTGCACCGGGCCGATGGCTCGTCGATGCCGCCCTCGCCCGCGGTCCTTGCCCTGTTCCGCGACGGCGTCGCCTCCGAGCTCCGCGGGATTGCCGACATCAGTCGCGACGCAGAGCTCGTGGCGGCCGCCTGCTGCGATGCCTGCCGGGCGGACGACAGGCTCGTGATCCGGATCACCAGCGAGCTCCGCCAGCCGCGCCTGCCCCATGCCGACTGCCCGAAGGGCCTGTGCCGCTGCCATTGGGACCTCGCCACGCGCGATCGGACGACGATGCGCCGCTACCTCCGGCGCCGTCCGGTGACCGAGACGCAAGCGACCTCGACCGGACCTGCGTCGGTCCGCTGACCTGGGGGATGCCGCCGCACGGCGGAGTACCCTGAGCGCTCGGGTCGCTGGGATCCGAGGAGGGGACGCGGTCGTCACCGGCCCTGAGCGGCTTGCCCGGCGCCTCGTTGATGAACCGAGGTGGTTGCGATCGCGTTCTTTCGGAGGCTCCTGGGCCAGGAGGACCCCCGCCCGGACGATGGGACGCCGCTGGAGCCGGTCGGGCTGCACTTCGAACCCGCCCCTCCCGCGCCCGCGGCACCGTCGGTCGCCTGTCCGAACTGCGGAGTCCTGCTCGATTCGCCTCCGACGAGCAGCCGCCTGTGTCCGCGCTGCCGGCGGAAGATTGTTGTGCGCCACACCGACGGCCGGGCGATCTACCTGACCGAGGCGGCGGTCGAGGTCTTCGAGGCCGAGCGCCAGCGCGAGATCGACGCCCGGCGCTGGGAGCGCGAACGGCGCAACTGGCTGCAGCTGGCCAGGCTCGTTGCCGCCCCGGCCGACCGCCGCCGGCGGCTGGCCGCCGCGCCGCTGAGCGCAGCCACGGTGCAGGCAGCACGCGCGCTCTACGTCGGCGCCGCCGATCGCGGCGCCCGTGAGGCGCGCCTCGAGAAGCGCTGGGAGGACGTCGCGAGGATCCGCCAGCGGCAGGCTGCCGCCCTGTTCGACGAAGCCGGGGGCCACCCGCCGGTCCCCGCCGAGATCCTCGATCTCCACCGCGACGGGATCAATGCCACGCTCCGGGGCCTGGCGGCGCTCGCCAGCGACGTCGAGCTCGTGGGTGCATCGTGCTGCGCCGCCTGCCGTGCCGACAACGAGCGGATCTTCCGGATCGCCGACGAGCTGCGCGTGCCGCGATTGCCCCATCCCGACTGTCCCCGCGGCCTGTGTGCCTGCGATTGGTGGCCGACCGTCCGCCAGGCCCCGAAGAAGAAGCACCGCCGGCGGACCGCCGCGGCCGCCCCCGGGGACGCCGGCCGAGACCCCGGTTGACGTTCCCGCGGCGGCCCGTCTAGACTCGCCGCCACATCACGAATAGCGGGCGATGATCGGGACGAGTACCCGTCGCGAGCCGGCACAGAGACCCGGTGGCTGGTGGAAACCGGGGCGGCAACGACGAGGAATGGACCCGGGAGCCTTGGGCTCAGAGTGCGGCAGATTGCCGAATGCGGGTGGTACCGCGGAAGGTTCGACCTTTCGTCCCTGGACGAGAGGTCGTATTGATTCCCGGGTCATCTCCGGGATCCGCCGGAGGAGTCGCCGCCACGATGAGCATCACGGACCCGCTCAGCCTGACCGAGGCGAAGCGCCTCGCCGGGAGCGCCGACACCGTGCTCCTGCGGGCGACCCGCGACGCCGACCTGGAGACGCCGATCGGCGCATTCCTGCGTCTCGACGACGGCGGCCCGGCGTACCTCCTCGAGTCCGTCGAGGGCGGCGAGCGGCTCGGTCGGTACAGCTTCCTGGGCATCGGTCCGCGCCGCCTCCTCGAGGTCCGCGGCGAACGGGCGACGATCCAGGACCGCCCCTTGAGCATCGACCGGTTCGATGCCGGCCTGCCGATCACGACCATCGAGTCGACCGATCCGCTCGGCACCCTGCGCCGGTTCCTGCCACGTCGGCGGGTGCTGCCCGCGGAAGGGATGCCCCGGTTCACCGGTGGTGCCGTCGGAGCCCTGGCCTACGACGCCGTGAGCGCCTTCGAGCCGAGCGTGCCCCAGCCCGCCGCCGACCCGGTGGGTGTCCCGACGGCGGCCTTCATCGAATCGGACCTGGTGATCGTCTTCGACCACCTCACCCACACGATCAGTGCGATCGCCTCCCTGCACACCGAGGTCCCCGATCTCGACGGCCGTTATCGGATCGCCGAGCGGGCGATCTTCGAGGCGCTCGACCGGACATCGCGCCCGTCGCCGGCCGAGATCGCCGGAGCGGCCTTGGCCCCCGGGCGGATGGCCAGCAGCGGCGAGCCGGCCGGCGGAGCGACGGCGTTCGAGGCGACGGCGACGAGCCTGGGCCGCGACCAGTACATCCACGCCGTGGAGGTCGCCAAGGAGGCGATCGCCGCCGGCGAGGCCATCCAGGTGGTCCTGGCCCGGCGCCAGTCATTCGACCTGCCGCGGGCCGCCGACGGGCGGGTCGTCGACGGCATCGGCCTTTACCGGGCCCTCCGGCGGGTGAATCCCAGCCCGTACCTCTTCTTCATCCGGACGCCGTCCTTCGAGGTCGTCGGGGCGAGCCCCGAGCTGCTCCTCCAGGTCGAGGGCGACCGCCTGACCACCCACCCGATCGCCGGGACCCGGCCGCGCGGCGCGACGCCGGCCGAGGACGACCTGCGCAGCGAGGAGCTCCAGCGCGATCCGAAGGAGAAGGCCGAGCACGTGATGCTCGTCGGCCTCGGCCGCAACGACCTCGGCCGGGTCGCCCGGGCAGGCACGGTCCGGGTCACGAAGTACATGGAGGTCGAGCGCTACAGCCACGTCCTCCACCTGGTCAGCCACGTGGAGGGCCGGCTCAAGCCGGAGCTCGACGCGCTCGACGCCCTGCGCTCGGTCTTCCCGGCCGGGACGCTGTCGGGTGCCCCCAAGGTCCGGGCGATGCAGCTGATCGCGGCCGCCGAGAACGAGCGCCGCGGGCTGTACGGCGGCGCCGCCGGCTACCTCGGCTACGACGGCAACCTCGACACGGCGATCACGATCCGGAGTGCCGTCCTGCGCGACGGGATCGCCCACGTTCACACCGGCGCGGGAATCGTCGCCGGATCGATCCCCGAGCGCGAGTTCGAGGAGACCGAGCACAAGGCGGCCGCGCTGCGCCGGGCCATCGACCTTGCGGCCGGACCGCCGGCTCCCGCCCCGGCGGAGTCCGCGGCCGGCATCGGAGAGTCCCGGTGATCCTGGTCATCGACAACTACGACTCGTTCACGTTCAACCTGGTCCAGGCGCTCCAGGCCGCCGGCGCCGACGTCCGCGTCGTGCGCAACGACGCGATCGACCGGGCCGGCGTCGAAGCGCTCGCCGCGGACCCGGCGGCCGACCTGCGGGGGATCGTCATCTCGCCCGGTCCGGGCGACCCGTCCGCGGCCGGCGTTTCCGTGGAGGCGATCCAGGTAGCGGCGGCCCACGCGATCCCGCTCCTGGGCGTCTGCCTCGGGATGCAGTCGATGGCCGTCGCCTATGGCGGCACGATCGTCCGGGCGCCGACGCTCGTCCATGGCGAGGCGTCAGAGGTCAGCCACGACGGTGCCGGCCTCCTCGCCGGGCTGCCACCCGCGTTCATGGCCGCCCGCTACCACTCCCTGGCGGTCGATCCGGAGGCGATCCCCGCCGAGCTGCTGGTGACCGCGCTGTGCGAGGAGGATGGCGTGGTCATGGGCCTGCGCCACGTGACCCTGCCGCTGGAGGGCGTCCAGTTCCATCCCGAGTCGGTCCTCACGCCCGAGGGCCCGCACCTGCTCGCGAACTTCCTGCGCCTCGCCGGGGAAGGGGAGGCGGGCAGGCTCGACGCGGTCAGCGGCAGCTTCGCGACCGGCGGCATGGCCGAGCAGCCCGCGCCCGGCTCGCCGAGCGTGGCCGGCCGATGAGCGACGTCGTCCGGGCGGCCCTGGCGGCCATCGTCGACGGCCGGACCCTGACGATCGACGAGGCGAGCGCGGCGATGGGCTCGGTGATGGACGGCGAGGCGACGTCGGCCCAGCTGGCGGCGCTCCTCGTGGCCCTGCGGATGCGCGGCGAGACGACGGCCGAGCTGGCCGGCTTTGCCCGGGCGATGCGCGCCCGGGTGCTCCGGGTGGTCGCCCCGGCTGGGGCGATCGACGTCGTCGGCACCGGCGGCGATCGGAGCGGGACGTTCAACATCTCGACGACCTCGGCACTCGTCGTCGCCGCGGCGGGCGTCCCGGTGGCCAAGCACGGCAACCGGGCGATCACCTCGCGATCCGGCTCGGCGGACGTGCTCAATGCGCTGGGCATCCGCACCGACCACGATGACTTCTCGGCGGCAGAGGCCCTCCGGACGAACGGGTTCGCCTTCCTCTTCGCCCCGGCGTTCAGCCCGGCGATGCGCTTCGCCGGCCCGACCCGCCTGGAGATCGGCGTCCGGACGGCCTTCAACCTCCTTGGCCCGCTCACGAATCCGGCGGGCGTGGACCGGCTCGTCGTGGGGGTCGGCGATGCGACCGCCGCGCCCAGGATCGCCGAGGTCCTCCGGCTGCTCGGCCAGGACCGGGCGATCGTCGTCCACGGCAGCGGCGTCGACGAGTTGCCCCTCGATGGCTCGGGCATCGTCCACGACGTTCGGCCGACCGGCGTGACCGTGTCGTCGATCGATGCGGCGACCCTTGCCGAACTCGGCCTGGCGGAGGTCGCGACGTCCGAGCTGGCCGGCGGGACGCCGGCCGAGAACGCCGCCCTCGTCGAAGCCGTCCTGGCCGGCGCTCCGGGCCCCCGGCGGGACGTGGTGCTGCTCAATGCCGCCGCGGGCTTCATCGCCGCTGGCCGGGCGGCCGACTTCCCGGCGGGCGTCCGTCTCGCCGCCGCGACGATCGAGTCGGGGACGCCGGCCGCGTTGCTCGGCCGGCTGCGAGCCGAGCGGCTGGCCGCGGACGCGGCCCGGGCGGCCACGGGACCATCGGCATGACGATCGCAGCGCCCTCGCGCGCCCGGAGCGTCGTCGAGGAGATCGCGGCCCGGCGCTCGGCCGATCTCGCCATCGAGCTCGACGGTGTCACGCTCGCCAGCCTCGGACGGTCGGCGGCGAAGGCCCCGCCGCCTCGTCCGGCCGCCCAGCGGCTGGCCCGTCCCGGCCTCGCCCTGATCGCCGAGGTGAAGCGCGCCTCGCCGTCGGCCGGCCAGATCGTGGCGTCGACCGATGATCCGGCCGTCCGGGCCCGGGCGTATGCCGCCGGCGGTGCGGCGCTGATCTCGGTCCTGTGCGAGCCGCACTGGTTCGGCGGCTCGGTCGACGACCTGCGCGCAGTCCGCGCGGCGGTCAGCGTTCCGGTCCTGGCCAAGGAGTTCGTCGTCGATCCGCGCCAGCTGCCGTTGCTCCGGGCGGCCGGGGCAGACCTCGTCCTGCTCCTGGCCAGCCTCCACCCGGCCGCCCGCCTGGGCCGGCTCGTCGATGCCGCCCTGGACCTTGGCCTGGAGCCGCTCGTCGAGGCCCACGACCAGCGGGAGCTCGAGCGGGCCCTCGCGACCGGTGCCCGCCTGATCGGCCTCAACAACCGCGACCTCCGAACCCTGGCCGTGGACCCCGAGCGAGCGGTGCGCCTGCGCGAGCTCGTGCCCGGCGATCGCCTCGTCGTTGCCGAGTCCGGGGTCCGTGATCCGGAGACGGTCGCCGGCTGGCGGGCGCTCGGGTTTGATGCGGCCCTCGTCGGCGAGGCCCTCATGCGCTCCGCGGACCCGGCCACCGCGGCCGCGCGCTTCGCCGCCGCCGGCCGGCTGCCCGACGATCTCGCGGCCGAGGATCGGGCGCCATTCGTCAAGATCTGTGGCATCACCGACGCGCCGGGGATCCTCGCGGCCCTCGCGGCGGACGCCGATGCGATCGGCCTGAATGTCGTCCCGGGCACGCCCCGCTGCCTCGAGCTCGGGGAGGCCATCGAGCTCGCGCGCCTGGCTCGCGCGGGCGGTTCGGCCGCGGGCCGGCCGAAGGTCGTCGCGATCACTGCCGACGCGACCATCGGCCGGCTGGGCGAGATCATCGCAGCGCTCGACCCCGATGTCGTCCAGCTCTCGGGCGACGAGAGCCCCGAGCTTGTCCGGCGGCTCGACCGGCCTGCCTGGAAGAGCCTTCGCCTGCCGGTCGAGGCGTCTGACGATGTGGCGCTGGAGGCCGGCCGGCTGGTCGCCCGCGCTGAGGCCTGGCTCGCGGCGGGCGTCCAGCGGATCCTCCTCGATACGGCCGGCGGGCCGCATCCCGGCGGCACGGGCAGGCGCTCCTCGATCGGCCTCGCGGCCGCGATCGCCCGAGCCCTGCCGGTGGTCCTGGCCGGTGGCCTCGACCCGGCGAATGTCGGCGAGGCGGTCCTGGCGATCCCGGCGGTCGGCGTCGACGTGGCCTCGGGCGTCGAGTCGGCCAGGGTTGACGGGCAACGGCCGGGCAAGGATCCCGTGCGCGTCGCCCTCTTCACGAAACGCGCCCGGGCCGCGCGCCGGGACCAGCCCAACGTCGCTGCCCGGCCCACGCCGGTCGACGCCGGCCTCCTCGAGGCGGACGCGGCCGGGCGCTGGGGCGCCAATCGCGAGTTCGGCGGCCGATACGTGCCGGAGACCCTCATGGCCGCCCTCGAGGCGCTCGAGCGAGCGTATTTCGAGCTTCGCCACGACCCGCGCTTCTGGGCCGAGTTCCGATCGCTCCTCGCCACCTACTCCGGCCGCCCGACGCCGATCTATCGCGCTGATCGGCTGGCGGCCGCCGCTCTCGGCGAAGCGGCGCAGCTGGCGACGAGGGTCCCGGCGAGCCTGCGGATCTACCTCAAGCGCGAGGACCTCGCCCACACCGGCGCCCACAAGATCAACAACGCCCTCGGCCAGGCGCTCCTGACCCGTCGCCTGGGCAAGTCGAGGGTGATCGCCGAGACCGGCGCCGGCCAGCATGGCGTCGCCACCGCCACCGCCTGCGCCTTGCTCGACCTGCCCTGTGTCGTGTTCATGGGTGCCGAGGACATCGAGCGCCAGCAGCCGAACGTGCTCAGGATGCGGGCCCTCGGCGCCGAGGTCCGGCCCGTGACATCGGGCTCGGCGACCCTCAAGGACGCCGTCAACGAGGCGATGCGCGACTGGGTCACGAACGTTGCGACGACCCACTACGTCCTGGGCTCGGCAATGGGCCCGCATCCCTATCCGACGATCGTCCGGGACCTCCAGCGGATCCTGGGCGACGAGGCAGCGGCCCAGCTCCGGGCCGTCGAAGGGCGCCTGCCCGATCTCGTCCTCGCGTGCGTCGGCGGAGGCTCGAACGCGATCGGCCTGCTCGACCGGTTCATCGGCGAACCGGCGGTGCGGTTGGCGGTCGCCGAGGCTGCCGGCGACGGGATCGCCACGGGCCGCCACGCCGCCGCGCTCGCCGGCGGCACTCCGGGGATCCTCCACGGCTCGCGCTCGCTCATGCTCCAGGACCGTGACGGCCAGGTGATCGAGGCGCACTCGATCTCGGCGGGCCTCGACTATCCCGGTGTCGGGCCGCAGATTGCGGCCCTCGTGAGCGCGGGACGCCTGGAGATCGCCGCCGCAACGGATGCCGAGGCGCTGGCGGCGATGCGCTCGGTCACCCGGCTCGAGGGGATCCTGCCGGCGCTCGAGACGGCGCACGCCTTTGCCGTCCTGCCCCGGCTGATCGCCGGCGTCGAGGGCTCGGGGGTCGCCTATCCCGACGAGCTCGTCGTCCTCGTCGGCCTGTCGGGTCGCGGCGACAAGGACCTCGCGACGCTCGAGCCCGCGAGCAGCCGCCCATGACGGTCGCCGAGGGGGTGAGCGGGACGAATGCGACAGCCGGCGCTGAGCGGATCGGGGCTGCCTTCGCCCGCGCGAAGGCGGACGGCCGGATCGCGCTCGTCCCGTACATCGTCGCGGGCTACCCCGATGCCGACACGAGCCTGGCGGTCGCGCTTGCGGCGGCCGACGCCGGCGCCGACCTCCTCGAGGTCGGGCTGCCGTACTCCGATCCGCTGGCCGACGGCGCGACGCTCCAGCGGGCCTCGCAAGTCGCCCTCGGGGCCGGCGCCACGTTCGAGGCGTCGGTCGATCTGCTCCGGCGAATTGGCGCCGCCCGGCCGGGCCTGCCGCTCGTCCCGATGGCCTATGCCAACCAGGTCATCGGCGGCGGCGACGGGGCGGCGACGGCCCACAGCCTGGTCGCCGCGGGGGCGTCGGGCGTGATCGTCGCCGACCTGACGCCCGACGAAGGGGGCCCGTTCGAAACCGTCGCCCGGGAGGCCGGCCTGGCCGTCGTCTACCTCGTCGCGCCGACCACCCAGCCCGGACGCCGGGCACGCGTCGCCGCCCGGTCGGGCGGCTTCCTCTATTGCGTCTCGCTCGTCGGGGTGACCGGTGCGCGGACGAGCCTGCCGGCGTCGGTCGGTCGCCTGGTCCGCGACGTGACCGCCGTCTCGCCGGTGCCCGTGGCCGTCGGCTTCGGGGTGAGCCGGCCGGTCCACGTCCGGGCGATCGCCCGGGCCGGCGCGGACGGGGTCATCGTGGCCTCGGCGCTCGTCGATGCCCTGGGCCGCGATGGGCGCGACGTGGACGCGATGGGCCGCCTCGTGGGGACGCTCCGCACGGCGACCGCCCGGCAATGACCCAGCCCATCCCAACCGGCCAGGAGCTCGGCAAGACGCGGGCGTTTGCCTGGGTCGTGGATTGGCCCGGCTGGTGTCGGAGCGCGAAGGATCCGCTCCTGCTGCCGGCCGCCCTCGCCGCCGCCGCCCCACGCTACGCCCTGGTGGCCGCCGCGGCCGGCCTCGACCTCGGTGTCGATCCGCACCGTGTCGGCCCGGACGACTTCGCCGTCGTGGAGACCGTCGGGGGATCGGCGAGCACCGACTTCGGCGTCCCCGGCACCGTCGCCGAGGACGATCGCCGGCCGACCTCGGCCGCCGAGGCTGCCCGCCTGGTCCGGATCGTCGAGGCCGCCTGGAGGATCTTCGACAGCGTCGTGGCCGGGGCGCCGGCCGAGCTCCGCAAGGGCCCCCGCGGCGGGGGCCGCGATCGCGACAAGATCGTCGCCCACTGCGTCGCGGCGGACTCGGGCTACGCGACCCAGATCGGCCTGCGCCTCCCGGAGCCAGTACCGACCGACCGACCGGCCGTGGAGGCGGAGCGGCAGGCGATCCTCGAGATCCTCGGCCGGCCTTCCGACGGAGCTCCGCTCGCCGGCCGGCATTGGCCGGCGCGCTACGCTGCCCGGCGGATCGCCTGGCATGCCCTCGACCACGCCTGGGAGATCGAGGACAAGTCGGAGCCCGCCACCTAGCTCCCTCAGGCGTCGCGCCGGTCGTGCTCCTCGAGCGCCCGGGTGGCGGCAATGAGCCGCCGATAGATCGCGAGCAGGTCGGCCTGGGCCAGCGGCCCGAGATTGGCCAGCGCCACGCGCAGGAGGACCTCCCGCTCGCGCTCGCGGTCGATCACCGACCGCCGGCCGGCGGCGTGCTTGGCCCGGCCGACGTCCCGCCCGAGCTCCGCCCGCTCGTTGAGCAGGGCGACGATCCGCCGGTCGAGGGCGTCGATCCGGCGGCGCAGCCGGGCCAGCTCGGGCGACTCGCTCTTGGACCCGCCTTTGGACCCGCTCTTGGACCCGCCTTTGGACTCGCCCTTGCCCGGCGGCGTCGGCCGGCTCACCGGGCCAGCTCGCCGGCGGCAACCCGCCGGCCGATCGACTCGAGCGCCAGCCCGTACCCGGCGGCGCCCTTGCCGACGATCGATTCGAGGGCGATGTCCGAGAGGAAGTTGACCGACCGGAACGGCTCGCGGCGGGCGGGGTCGGAGAGGTGGACCTCGATGAATGGGCGCTCGACCGAGAGCAGTGCGTCGCGCAGGCTCACGCTCGTGTGGGTCAGGCCGCCGGCGTTGACGATCGCCACGTCGAAGTCCTTGCGCTGGACGCGGTCGATCAGGGCGCCCTCGTGATTGGACTGGAAGAAGTCGACGAGCAGGCCCAGCTCGGCCGCTTGCGCGGCGATCCCCGCGTGGATCTCCGCGAGCGTCGCCCGGCCGTAGATCTCGGGCTGGCGGCTGCCGAGCAGGTTCAGGTTGGGTCCCTGGAGGACGAGGACGGTGGTCATGGGCGGGCCTCCAGGAGCTCATCGGTCACCCGCTCGATCAGCTCGGCAGGGACGTCGGTTCGGATCGCCACGAAATCCGCGGTCGGCAGGACCCAGCGCAGCCTGCCGCCGGCATGCTTCTTGTCGGCGCCGAGCGCCGCGAGCACCGCGGCCTTCTCGATTCCCAGCCGGCTCAGGCCGCCGGCCGGGGCCAGGTCGAGCCCGGTCAGGAGCGCCTCGATCCGGTCCGCTCGAGCGGCCGGTGTCACGCCGAGCTCGACGCCGATCCGGCACGCCGCGCGCAGGCCGTAGGCGACGGCCTCGCCATGGAGGAGGGCAGCGCCGTAGCCTGCGGCGGCCTCGAAGCCATGGCCGAGCGAATGCCCGAGGTTCAGGGCCAGCCGGCCCGCCTCGATCCGGGCGGCCGCGACGGGATCCTCGGCGGCACCCGGCCGCCCGCCCGCCTCGCGCTCGTCGGCCAGGACGACCTCGACCTTCGCCCAGACGCAGCGCTCGACGAGCTCCGCGAGGGCACCGTGGCCGACGACCGCTGAATCCCCGCGAGCGATCCCCGCGCCGTCGCGCTCCAGCAGGGCAAACAGCAGCTCGTCGCCGAGCGCGGCCATCTTCACGGCCTCGCCCAGGGCAGAGCGGCGCTGGCGCTCGGGCAGGCCGGTCACGAGCGCGACATCGATGAGGATCGCCGCCGGCTGATGGAATGCCCCGACGAGGTTCTTGCCCTCGTCGAGATCGACGGCGGTCTTGCCGCCGATCGAGCTGTCGATCTGGGCCACGAGCGTCGTGGGGACGTGGATCAGCGGGACGCCCCGCAGCCAGGTGGCGGCAAGGAACCCGGCGGCATCGCCCAGGGCGCCGCCGCCCAGCGCGATCAGCGGCTCGCCGCGTTCGACCCGCAGGCGGGCCAGCTCGCCGGCGGCGGACTCGATCACCGAGAGGCGCTTGGCCGCCTCGCCGGCCGGGAGCAGGACGCGCTCCACGGTCATGCCACCCGCCGCGACCTGGCCGGCCAGGTGCCCGCCCACCGCCTCCCAGGCGCCGGGCTCGGAGATGAAGATCGCGCGGCCCGTTCGGAGCTCCTCGAGCAGCGCGCGGAGGGCTCCCGCCGCGAAGGATTCGCCGATCCGGATCCGCCCCAGGCGGGTGTCCGCCGACAGCAGCAGCGTCCCGCCCTGGCCTGGCTCGCCAAGGTACGCATCGAGCCGCTCGAGGGTCGGCCCGACCTGGGCGAGGCCGTTGAGCCGCAGCGCGGGCGCGTAGAAGCGCTCGCGTCCGGCGGCGAGCTCGCGGATCGCGCCGACGGGATCGCGACCCTGGAGGAGCGGCCGGGGATTGGGCGAGTTCCGCAGGCGCTGGGCAAGGACCTCGGGCGGTCCGTTCAGCCAGACGGCCCGCCGGCCGCGATAGAGTGCCCAGCGGTTGGCCGGATCGACGACCGAGCCGCCCCCGGTGGCGATCACCCGCCGGAGCTCCGGCGCCGGGTCGGGCTGGCCGAGGGCCGCGACCGCCGCCCGCTCACGCAGCCGGAAGCCCGCTTCGCCCTCGGCCTCGAAGAGCTGGGCGATCGTCTGGCCGGAGGCTGCCTCGATCGACGCGTCGAGGTCGATGAACCGGGCGCCGTGGCGTGCCGCGATCCGCCGGCCCACCGATGTCTTGCCGCTCCCGGGCAGGCCGACGAGGACGAGGTCCATCGCCTGGCCTAGTCGTCGCCGCCGGAGCCGGCCTCGCCGCCGGTCGCCGTCGTTGTCCGGCCACGGCCGCCCGCGACCGGCGCTGCGGGCGGTTGCGAGATCCGGGCCCGGTAGGCCTCGACATTCGTCCGCGTCTCGCCGATCGAATCGCCCCCGAACTTGTCGAGGATGAAGTCGGCGAGGGTGATCATGACCATGGCCTCGGCCACGACGCCGGCGGCGGGCACGACGCTGATGTCGCTCCGCTCGTAGTGCGCCTTGTCCACGGCATCGCCGCTGATCAGGTCGGCCGAGGGCAGTGGCCGGGCGAGCGTCGAGATCGGCTTGACCGCGCCACGCACGACGAGCGGCTCGCCGTTCGTCGTGCCACCGGTGAGGCCGCCGGCGTTGTTCGACCGGTGGATCCAGCGACCGCCCTCGCCGCGTCCCTCGATCACGTCGTGGACTGCCGATCCGAACCGGCGGGTCTGCTCGAAGCCCAGCCCGAATTCGACGCCCTTGACGATATTGATGCTCATCACCGCCGCGGCCAGGGCAGCATCGAGGCGTCGATCCCAGTGGACGTAGCTGCCGAGGCCGATCGGCAGGCCGTGGGCGACGACCTCGAAGACGCCGCCGACCGTGTCGCCGTTCGAGCGGGCCTCGTCGATGCGGGCGATCATCGCCGCCTCCGCGTCGGGATCCGGGCAGCGCAGCGGCGACTCGTCGGCCTCCGCCCGCGACCGGCTCGCGTTGGCCGGGTCGACGGCGACTCCACCGACCTCCGCGCTGAACGACCAGACCTCGACCCCGAGCTCGGCGAGGAAGGCCCGGGCGACGCCGCCCGCCGCGACCCGCGCTGCCGTCTCCCGGGCCGAGGCCCGTTCGAGGACGTCCCGGACGTCGTTGAACCCGTACTTGAGGGCACCGGCCAGGTCGGCGTGCCCGGGCCGCAGGCGAGTTACCGGCGTGGCCCGCTTGTTGCCTTCCTCGGCAAGCCGGGCGAGATCGGCCGCCTGGGCGTCGGTCAGCGGCTCGACCTGCATCACCTGCGTCCAGTTCTCCCAGTCCCGGTTGCGGACCAGCAGGAGGATCGGCGACCCGAGGGTCAGCCCGTGGCGGACGCCGCCGAGGATCTCCGCCCGGTCATGCTCGATCGCCTGGCGCGCACCACGGCCGTAGCCGCGCTGGCGGCGGGCCAGGTCGATTGCCAGTCCGTCGGCGGTGAGGGCCAGCCCGGCGGGGACTCCTTCGATCGTGACGCCGAGGGCCGGACCGTGCGACTCGCCGGCTGTCAGGAATCGGAACCGGCCCACCTAGGCCTCCGCGACGACGCCGGTCGGCTCGCCTTCCGCCGATTCGATGCCCCCGGCACGGGCGGCCGCCAGGGCCGACTCCATCACCTCGAGGGGCGCGGGCTGGCCGGTCCACAGGCTGAACGCGGCGGCACCCTGGTGGAGGAGCATCGTCGCGCCATCGGCGACGGTCGCCCCGTTGGACGCCGCATCCCGGAGCAGCTTCGTCCGCCGGTAGATCAGGTCGAGGACGAGCAGGTCGCCGGGGATGATCTCGGCGGGGATCGGCGATTCGTCGCCGTGCAGGCCGATCGAGGTGGCATTGACCAGGATCCGGGTCTTGGCGAGCTCGGCTTCGATGATCGACTCGTGCCAGGGCATCGCCTTGAGCTCCATGTGAGCCGCACTCTTGCCGAAGAACTTCACCAGCCCTTCGGCCCGGTGAAGGTGGCGATTGAAGACGATGATCCGCAGGAAGCCGGCCGTGATCAGGCCGTGGATCACCGCCCGGCTGCCGCCGCCCGCACCGAAGACCACCGCCTGGCGGGGCATCTTCTGGCGGCCGACGAGCTTGTCGATCGCCTGCTTGAAGCCGGGCACGTCGGTGTTGTGGCCAACCAGGCGCTTGCCTTCGCGGGTGATCGTGTTGACCGCGCCCGTTGCATGGGCGTCCTCGGTCAGCCGGTCGACGAGCGGCACGACCCGCTCCTTGTGGGGGATCGTCACGTTCGCGCCGAGGAAGTCATCGGAGCGCAGCTCCGCGACGGCATCGGCAAGGGCGATCGGGGCTCGATCCCACATCTCGTAGCGGGCGTCGATGCCCAGCGAATCGAAGGCAGCCTGCTGCATGGCGGCGGACAGCGAATGACTGACCGGATGACCGATCAGGACGACGCGCTTCGTCATGCTCGCACCCCTTCGAGTACCGCAAAGAAGCCTGGATAGGAGATGGACGCGCAGCCGGGATCGCTGATCGTTGTCGCACCCGAGGCGATCAGGCCGGCGATGGCGAAGGTCATCGCCAGCCGATGGTCCGATCGGCTGTCGGTCGGGGCGCCGATCAGCGCCGTCGGTCCATGGATCGAGATGTCGTCGCCGTCGACGCTGATGTCCGCGCCGAGGGCCAGCAAGCCGGCCAGGATTCCAGCGATCCGGTCGGACTCCTTGGCCCGCAGCTCGCCCGCGCCGCGGATCGTGCTGGTGCCGCGCGCCTGTGTCGCCGCGAGGCACAGGATCGGGATCTCGTCGATCGCCTGGGCCACCTCGACGGGCGACACGTCGATCGCCCGGAGCTCGCTCGAGCGCACGACCAGGTCGGCGAGCGGCTCGCCCATCTCAGGATCGGCCACGGCGGCGGCCCGCTCTTCGATGACGGCGCCCATCCGCCGGAGGAGGTCGACGATCGCCCGCCGGGTCGGGTTGAGGCCGACGTCGGCAAGGGTCAGCTCGGCATCGGGATGAATGGCTCCCGCGACCAGCCAGAAGGCCGCCGCCGAGGGGTCCGCGGGCACCGTCTCGCCGACCGCCCGCAGCGCCTGGCCTCCTTCGACGCTGATCGCCACTGCGCCGCCCTCGAGCCCGGCCCGGTGCACCGCGACGCCCCGTGCCCGAAGCATCCGCTCCGTGTGGTCGCGGGTGGCCACCGACTCGCGCACGATCGTCAGGCCGTCCGCGCGCAATCCCGCGAGGAGGATCGCCGACTTCACCTGGGCGCTGGGCACCGCCGTCCGATGCTCGATGGCCCGGAGCGGGGTATGGCCGACCAGGGTCATCGGCAACAGGGAATTGCTGCGACGGGCATGGACGTCGGCGCCCATCTCACGCAGCGGTTCGATGATCCGGGCGAGGGGTCGACGGCGCAGCGAATCGTCGCCGTCGAGGACGTGGTAGCCCGGCAGCCCGGCGAGGATCCCGGCGACCAGCCGGGTCGTCGTCCCCGAGTTCCCGCAGTCGAGGATCCCGTCGGCCTCGTGGAGCCCGGCGATCCCCGGTGAGGCAACCCGGTAGTCGATCCGGCGGCCGTCCGACCGACCCCGTTCGACCGTGGCCCCGAGGCGTTCGACGAGGTGGGCGGTCGTACGCACGTCGGCCCCGTCGCCGGCGCCGTGGATCGCCGACGTGCCGTCGGCCAGGGCCGCAAGGAGCAGGGCACGATGGCTGATCGACTTGTCGCCGGGCAGGCCGGGCCGGCCCCGGAGCCGGGCGGCGGGGCGGACGCCGGCCACGTCGGGGTTGGCGCCGCCGGCCATGTTCGGGCGCGCCTGGATCGTCAATGCTTGCCCGTCCCGCCGACCTTGAGGACGGCGTTCGACAGGACCGGGCCGTCATGCAGGTCGCCCACCTGGGCGTGGACCGCCCGGAGGCCCGTCATCAGCTCGGAGAACTGGGCGATCGTGATCGACTGCTCCCCGTCGGAGAGGGCCTCGTCGGGCCGCGGATGGACCTCGACCATGATCCCGTCGGCCCCTGCGGCGACGCCGGCCAGGGACATCGGCTTGATCAGCCAGCGCTTGCCGGTGGCGTGCGACGGGTCGACGATCACCGGCAGGTGGGTCAGATGGTGGAGGAGGGGAACGGCCGCCAGGTCGAGCGTGTTGCGGGTGTACGTCTCGAACGTCCGGATGCCCCGCTCGCACAGGATCACGTTGGGGTTGCCCGAGCTGACGATGTACTCGGCCGACATCAGCCACTCTTCGATCGTTGCGCCGTAGCCACGCTTGAGCATGACCGGCCGCGCGACGCGCCCGACGGCCGTCAGCAGCGAATAGTTCTGCATGTTCCGCGTGCCGACCTGGAGGATGTCGGCATACTCGGCCACGATGTCGACCTGGTTGGGCTCCATCACCTCGGTGATCACCGGCAGCCCGGTCCGGTCGCGTTCCTCCGCGAGGTAGCGCAGCCCTTCGACCCCGAGCCCCTGGAACGAGTAGGGACTGGTCCGCGGCTTGAAGGCCCCGCCGCGGATGATCGTGGCGCCGGCCGCGACCACGCCGTCGACAGTCTCGCGGAGCTGGTCGCGGCTCTCGATCGAGCAGGGCCCGGCCATCACGGTCAGGCCGCCGTCGCCGATCACGGCATCGAGGATCCGGAGGACCGTGTCCTCGGGATGGAACTCGCGCGAGGTCAGCTTGAACGGCCGGCTGATCGGGGTGACCGATTCGACGCCGCCGAGCGCCTCGAGGCGGCTCATCAGCACCGGTTTACGGGTGCCGATCTCGCCGACCACGGCGATGACGACGCGCTCGACGCCCACGTGGTCGTACGGCACGAGCCCTTCCGCCAGGATCAGGCCCTTCACCGCATTCGTCTCGGCCGCCGTGGCCGAGGCGCTCATCACCACGAACATCGCTGTTGCGCGTCCTTTCGCGTCGTTTCCGGCCGTCGCTCCCGGCCTGGCTCGCGGCCGTCGCTCCTGGCCCCTTGGCCAACAAAAAAAGCAGAGGTCTGGCCTCTGCTCATCCCGGCACGACCCGTGCTCCCGGGTCTCAGCTTCCGGGTTCGGTCATGCCGGGCGTTGGTAGGCGAAAAAGATGGTCTTCATGTGCGTACCCGAACGGTAGTCGAGCGCCCTCCGCCCTGTCAACGCGTTCCGCGTGTCGGGAGCTGCCTGGCGCTCGCCATCGCGTCTTCAGCCCGGGCGTTTGTGCCAGATATTCGCCCCCGTGCTCTTCGGCCGAAACCGCGACCTGAATCACGACCCGTGGGGCAAGCCCTGGGCCCAGGTCATATTGGCCCACGCACGGCTCGAGCGAATCTTGACTCGCCGGAGTGGCCGTTGGCGGCTCGGTCTTCGGCCAGCAGCATGGGGGCGAATATTCGGCAGAATCTGACGTTCGTCCCGGTCCGGCGGCCGGGCCCGGACCCCATGCTATTCTGGCGCCCGCGGTTCCCGCGGAGAGGTCGCATAGTGGCCTAGTGCAGCGGTTTGCTAAACCGCCAAGTGGGGTAACCTGCTTCGAGGGTTCGAATCCCTCCCTCTCCGCCACTCCCGCATTGCGCCCGTAGCTCAGCGGATAGAGCGTTAGGTTGCGGACCTAAAGGTCGTGGGTTCGAGTCCCGCCGGGCGCGCCATTGCTTCTTCCGCCTCCCGATCGAGCCCACGTGGAGGCCGTCGTCGCGGCCGGCGAA
>JANWLH010000114.1 GCA_025450915.1 Candidatus Limnocylindrales bacterium
CGGCAGGTCTCGTCGCCTACGGGGACAATCCCCACCACCGGCGCGCCCGGTTGTTCGGCCTCACCCCGGTAGGTCGAGCCACCCTCGGTTCGATCCAGTCGGCGCAGCGGCCGTGGGCGGAACATCTGGGCTCGGTCGTCGGCGAGCGGAGGCTCCGCGAGGCGATCGGCGTCCTCGACCGGGTTCTCACCGCGCTCGGATCAAGTCGCTCCGCCTGACCGGCCTCGCGGGCCCGGGCGCGCTAAGGTTGCTGCGGCGGCTCGTCTCGCCAGCTCGACCGTCACGCAGGCCGCCTGAGGTTCTCCGCCGATGGAGCGCAGCACCGATGTTCTCGAGCTGCTCGACGAGGTGCTCGACGACCCCGTCGCCCTCGACGGGAACCTGCGCGACCTGGCCCGCGTCAATCGCCTGCTCGGCGGCGTGGCCCTCAGCGCCGCAGGAATCGAGGCGCTCGCCCCGCACGTGACCCGGTTGTCACTCGTCGACATCGGCACGGGCGGCGCCGATATCCCCGCGGCCCTCCTGGAGCGCGCCCGCCGGCAAGGCCGCGCGCTGACGATCACCGCCCTCGACGGCCGCGATGAGATCGTCGCCGCGGCGCTGCGCGTGAACCCCGAGCTCGCGAACACCCACGGCTTGATCCTCGAGGCGGGCGACGGCCGGCGGCTCGATTTCCCCGATCGGTCGTTCGACGTGGCCCATTGCTCGCTCGTGCTCCACCACCTCGAGCCCGAAGGGGCGGTCGGGCTGCTCCGTGAGATGGGCCGCGTCGCCCGCGTGGGCGTCGTGGTCAATGACCTCGATCGGACGCGGCTGAACCTCGCCGGGGCGCTTGTCCTGGCGAAGCTGGCGACTCGCAACCGCTACACGCGCCACGATGGTCCGCTGTCGGTCCGCCGCGCGTATCGCGTGCCCGAAGTCGCGAACCTGTTGCGGTCGGCCGGGCTCCGACCGGTCAGGATCTTCCGGGGACCGTTCCGGCACCGCTATGCCATCGCCGCCGTCGTCGGCAAGCCGCCGGCATGACGGTCGAGGGGGTCGAGATCACGATCATCGGCGGAGGACCGTCGGGCTCGGCGCTGGCCGCCCGGCTCGCCAGGGCGGGCCGCGAGGTGGTCCTCGTCGAGCGGATGCCGACGTGGCGCTGGCGCGCCGGCGGGGTCTTCGCGTCGCCCGCGGCCGTCGCCGCCCTGCGCCGGCTGGGCCTCGACGGGCCGTCCCTCGGCCGGATCGCACGCCCGATCCCGGCGATGCGCGTCGAAACCCGCGCGGGCACGACGTTCCGCCTGACGTACGGCGCGGACGCAGGGGGCGAGCCGGCAGTCGGCTTCGATCGGTCGCAGCTCGATCCGCTCCTGCTCGACCTCGCCAGAGCGGCCGGGGCGGACGTCCGGCCGGGCTGGACGGCGCTCGGCGTGGACCCCGGAGCCGGGAGGATCGAGGTGCGCGGTCCCGGCGGGACCGAGGTGACAGTCAAGGCACGGGTCATCGTCGGCGCCGACGGCCTGCGTTCGATCGTGGCTCGCTCGGCGGGCGTCAGCCGTGCCTCCCGGCTCGGGCCGCGACTCGGACTCACGTACCATTTGCCTGATTCCGACCAAGCCCCGGCTCGCGACGCCCGGATGCGGCTCATCGACGACGGCTACGTCGGGATCGCCCCGGTGCCCGGCGGCCGGGTCAACATCGGCATCGTCCTGGGCCGCTCCTGGCAGGCACGAGTCGCCCTCGATGGGGCGACGTCGATCGCCGAGTCGATCGTCCACGAGATTCCGCCGACCGCCGGGGATCGGGCCGCCTGGCGTGACGGCCGGCCGTCCGACGCGATCGTCGGCGCCTGGCCGCTGGCCCAGCGCGTCACCCGGCGCGCCGGCGCCCGGTGGCTGCTCGTCGGCGACGCGGCCGGCTTCCTTGACCCGTTCACGGGGGAGGGGATCCACCGGGCGCTGGTCTCGGCGGAGCTCGCGGCCGCGGCGATCGGGGCCTTCACGCGGGGCAACCGCCAGGCGTTTGGCGCCTACGAGCGATCGATGCAGCGCCGCTTCCTGGCCAAGGACCTCGTCTCGTGGATCGTCCAGGGCTTCCTCGCTCGCCCGGCGGCGTTCGAATACGCGGCGCGTCGACTGGCAGCCCGGCCGGGTCCGCGATCGACGATGAGCCTCGTGATGGGCGACCTCGTGGGGGCCGGCCGGGCGCTCGACCCGCGCTACCTCGCCGCGCTCCTCGCACCGTGAGGTCGAAATGATGTTGAGCTCGCTGTCGATCGAAGTCGGCGCACCGCCCGAGCTCGTGTTCCGGCTCGCCCGTGACGTGGAGCAGTGGGCGCTCCTCCTGCCCCACTACCGCCGTTCCCGGCTCGTTCGCGAAGAGGGCGACGGTCGGCTGGTGGTCGACTTCATCGCCCGGCGTCCGCTGGTCGGGGTGCTGGGCCTCGGCCTGCCGGTCGCCTGGCGGGCCCGGACCTGGAGCGAGCCCGAGGCGCTCCGCCTGCGCTTCATCCACGTCGCGGGCGTGACCCGCGGGATGGATGTGACCTGGCGAATCGAGCCGGCCGCGCCGGGCAGCCGGGTGACGATCGAGCACATCTTCCGACCCTACATGCCGGGGCTCGCGGCGTTCATCGACCGCTTCTTCACGCGGCCGATCGCCGGCCGGACGCTGGCGACGTTCAAGTCGCTCGCTGAAACGCTGGCCGGAGCTCCGTTCGCCGTTGAGTCCGGGGAGCCCTCCACGACGAACCCACGTTCATGAACGAGCGCCGCCGGGTCTGGATCACGGGCATCGGGATCATCACCGCGATCGGGATCGGGCTCGAGCCGTTCCGCGCCGGCCTGCGGGCCGGCTGCTCGCCGATCAGGCGGATCGACCGGTTCGACCCGAGCCCGTTCCGCTCCCAGGTCGCCGCCCAGGTCGACACGTTCGACCCGCTAGCGTGGATGCCGCCGAAGACGGCCCGCCAGCTCGATCGGTTCAGCCAGTTCGGCCTGGTCACCGGCCGGCTCGCCCTCGAGGATGCCGGCCTGCAGCCGGGTGAGCACGGCGGCGCCGAACCGGAACGGATCGGCATTTATCTCGGGTCGGCGCTGGGCGGGATCGCCTACGCGGAGGAGCAGCACGAGCGCTATCTCGAGCGGGGGATCCGCGCCGTCGCGCCGAATCTCGCGCTCGCCGTCTTCGGTGGCGCCGCGCCGGCGAACCTGGGCATTGCCCTGGGCGTTCGTGGCCCGATCCTTTCGACGGCGAATTCCTGCGCGTCGGGGGCCGTGGCACTCGGTGAGGCGCTCGGCGACCTCCGCGAGGGCCGGATCGACGCGGCCATCGCCGGCGGTTGCGAGATCCCCCTGAGCCCGCTCGCCTTCGGGGCGTTCGACATCATCCGGGCCCTGTCGGCAGGCCACAACGCCGAGCCGGACAGGGCGGCCCGGCCGTTCGATGCCGAACGGGATGGCTTCGTGATGGGCGAAGGAGCGGCATTGCTGGTTCTCGAGGCGGCAGAGGTGGCCGCCCGGCGGGGCGCCGTGCCCTATGCCGAGCTGTTGGGCTACGGCGCGACGTCGGATGCCCACCACATGGTCCAGCCTCGGGCCGACGGCACGGAGGCCGGTCGGGCGGCATCGATCGCCCTGGCCGACGCCGGTGTCGAGCCGGCCGCGATCGACTATGTGAACGCCCATGCATCGTCGACACCGATCGGCGACATCGCGGAGGCGCGGGCGATCGCCCTGGCCCTTGGCGAACGCGCCCGGACCGTGCCCGTCAGCGGGACGAAGGCGCTCTACGGCCACCCGCTCGGTGCCTCGGGCGCGATCGAGGCCGCGATCTGCTCGCTGGTGATTCGTGACGGCTGGGCGCCGGCGTCGGCGAACCTGTTCTCGCCCGACCCGGAGGCCGCGTCGCTCCTGCCGAATCTGCTCCGCGCAGGCTGCGACGGAGCCTACGAGCACGTGCTCTCCACGTCGTTCGGCTTCGGTGGCCTGAACGCGGCCCTGGTCTTCGGCTCGGTGAACGGCTGACCGATCCCACGTGGGGCGTACGATGGATGGGCCGCGTGCCCGTGGGTGCCAAACGCCCCGCCGTCGGCAACCTGGAGGGCTCCCCGTGCCGAAGTACCTCTTCACCGCGAACTACACGACGACCGGCGTCAAGGGGCTCCTTGCCGAGGGCGGATCCGCCCGCGAGAAGGTGGTCGAGCGCCTGGCCAAGAGCCTCAACGGCAAACTGGAGTGCCAGTACTGGGCCTTCGGCAAGTACGACTACGTCGCGATTGCCGACCTGCCCGACAATGCGGCTGCCGCGGCCCTGAGCCTCACCGTGAGTGCATCCGGTTCTGTCGCCGTCTCGACGACGGCACTCCTGACGGCCAAGGAGGTCGACGAGGCGACGAAGCGCGGCGGCGAGTATCGCGCTCCGGGTGCCAAGGCAAAGTAGCCGGGGAATCCGGTCCGGCGCCTAGGTCGATGACCGCTGGCGGCGGGCCTCGTACAGCAGGATTGCCGCGGCCGCCGAGACATTGAGGCTGTCGGCAATCCCGAGCATCGGCAGGCTGACGGCGGTCATGTCGGGGCCTGTCCATGCATCGGCGAGGCCGTGGGCTTCGCTGCCCAGGACGAGCGCAACCGGCCCCCGGAGATCAGCCGCCGTGTAGGGCACGCTCCCGTCGACCCGGGCGACGACGATCTCGATCCCGGCCGCTCGGAGCCACGTGATCGTCCCGGCTGTCGTCGCGATCGCGACCGGGATCGAGAAGATCGTGCCCAGGCTGGCCCGGATTGCATTCGGGTTGAACACGTCGGTTCGGGGGTCGGCGGCGATCAGCGCGTCCGCCCCGGCGCCGTCCGCCGACCTGAGGATCGCGCCGAGGTTGCCCGGCTTCTCGACCGACTCCACGACCACGATGAGCGGCGCAGCCGGCAGCCGGAGTGCCTCGAGCGAGGCCGGCGGCGTTCTGATCACCGCCACGAGGCCGTCCGATCGATCGCCGAACGCGATCTTCTCGAGCACCGCCCTGCTCACGCCGGTCACGACCACGCCACTCGCCCGGGCCGCCTCGACTGTCGCCGTCGCCTCGTCCGACCGGACGAGATCGGGACAGGCAAAGAGCTCCACGAGCTCGACGCCCGCGGCGAGCGCTCGACCGATCTCGCGCGCACCGTCGACGATCGTCAGCCCGCGCGACTCGCGCTCGCGGCGGTCGCGCAGCGCCGCCGTTGCCTTGATCCGCGGGTTGGCCGTGCTCGTGATCTCGAGGCTGCCGGCGGGAGGCGTCATCGTGTCCAGCGAGCCATCGCCCCGAGGTGGAGGCGCGTCCCGCCCTCCGAGATCAGGGTCTGGTCGTCGACCTCGATGGCCGCGATTGCGCCGGCGCCGACGACGGGCTCGAGGGCCTCGAGGAGCAGCTCGCCAAGGCGTTCCGGACCGAAGCCGGGCGTGTGCGCAGAGAGCGCGATGAACGCTGGTCCGTCAGCGAGCAGCTCGGCGCACGCTGCCAGGAGTGCCGGGAGGTCCGCCCCGAGGCGCCACGCCCGGCCGGATCCGCTGTGGCCGTACGAGGGTGGATCGAGGACGATCCCGGCGTAGTGCCGGCCACGGCGCAGCTCGCGCTCGACGAACCCGGCCGCGTCGTCGCTGATCCAGCGGATGGGCGCCTCAGCCAGGTCGTTCAGCGCGGCGTTCTGGCGGGCCCACGCAACGGCCGGTCGGGAGGCATCGAGGTGGGTCACGGGGGTGCCTGCCCGGGCCACGGCGATCGTCGCCGCGCCGGTGTAGCCGAAGAGGTTGAGCACGGCCGCAGATCCGCTGAATGACCCACCTTCACGCCCGACGTCCTTGGCAGCCGTCCCGGCTCGGACGGCCGGCTTCGCCAGCCGGGACGCCTGCCTCCCGATCCACTTGTTCAGCGCCGCCTGTTCCGGAAAGACACCGACCTGGCCGCTCGGCGCAAGGCGCAGCTCGAACCGCCCGCCAGCCTCGTCGAGGACCCACGGCTCGATGGGTTGGCCGTC
Organism: Candidatus Limnocylindrales bacterium; assembly: GCA_025450915.1. Taxonomy (GTDB): domain Bacteria; phylum Chloroflexota; class Limnocylindria; order Limnocylindrales; family CSP1-4; genus Palsa-1033. The sequence goes on from JANWLH010000114.1 coordinate 6,000, forward strand.
GCGCGTCGTCCAGCCCTCGTGCGCAACGGGACCGCGGTCTGAGCGATCGAAGCGCGCGTCGGCCGTCAGCCAGGCCGCCGGATCGACCGCGACGTGGCCCTCGGCAGTCGGTGCCGGTCGATCGACGACGATCTCGCCAAAGCGCTCGAGCCTTCGAGCGTCGCCCACGTCGAGCAGGGCGTAGGCAGGGGTCGCGATTGGCACCGGCCCATCTTGCGCCAGCCGAGGATTCCGCGAGGCTTCAAACTGTCCCCGGTGAGCCCGATCGAAGCCGTCGCCATCCTCGCCGCCGGCCTCGCGGCAGGCACGATCAACACGATCGTCGGCTCGGGCTCCCTGATCACGTTTCCGACCCTCCTCGCGTTCGGCTACGCGCCCGTCCTGGCCAACGTGACGAACACGATCGGGCTCGTGCCCGGCTCGCTGAGTGGCGCGATCGGCTACCGCAAGGAGCTCGGGGGCCAGCGCAGGCGGATGGTCCGCCTGGGGCTTGCCGCGACCGCTGGCGGATTGACCGGGGCGTTGCTCCTGCTGGTCCTGCCGGCCGCGGCCTTCCAGCGGATCGTGCCGATCCTGATCCTGGGCTCGGTCGTCCTGATCGCGATCGGGCCACGACTCTCGCGGGCGATGGGCGATCGGCGGGGCGCCGGCCAGGAGCACACGGTGCCGCTCGTCATCACGCTGTATCTCACGGGGATCTACGGCGGCTATTTCGGGGCGGGCCAGGGGGTGATCATGATGGCCCTGCTGAGCGTCTTCCTGCCGGACGACCTCCAGCGCCTGAACGCCCTCAAGAACGTCCTGGCCGTCCTGATCAATGGCGTCGCCGCGATCCTGTTCATCCTGCTCTCGCCGGTGGCCTGGCCGGTCGCGATCGTGCTCGCCACGGGGGCGGTGATCGGCGGCCAGATCGGAGCGCTCGTCGGCCGACGGCTGCCGGCGAACGTCCTCCGGGTGGCGATCATCGTCGTTGGAACTGTCGTTGGCGTGCGCTTGCTGATCGGGTGATCATGGAACGATGAAGATCACCACCGGCATCCATCGCCTGGGCGCGGGCCTGGTCAACGCCTACCTCGTCGAGGAGAACGGCGAGGTCACGATCATCGACGCCGGCATGCCCGGCTACTGGTCCGACCTGCCGGCTGAGCTGACGGCCATGGGCCGCACGCTCGCCGACGTCCGGGCCGTGGTCCTCACCCACGGCCACTCCGACCATATCGGCTTCGCCGAACGGGCCCGACGCGAGCTCAAGGTGCCCGTCTCGGTCCACGAGATCGACGCGGCCCTTGCCCGGGGCGAGGTCCCCAATCCGGCCAGGGGGACGGGCCCGATCCGGATCGGGCCGCTCCTGAGGTTCATCTTCCTCGGGCTTCGTAACGGGGCGTTTCGGACGAAGAACCCGCTCGAGGTCGCGACCTTCGGTGACGGTGCCACGCTCGATGTGCCGGGTTCGCCGCGGGTCATCCTCGTGCCGGGCCACACGCCGGGCAGCGCGGCGCTCCACGTGCCCAGCCTCGATGCCCTGTTTGTCGGCGATGCGCTGGCGACCGTCGCGGTCACGACCGGCGCGACCGGCCCGATGATCGCGCCGTTCAGCGCCGATCGAGCGACGGCGGTCGCTTCGCTGTCACGGCTCGACGGCGTTGAAGCGGCCTGGGTCCTGCCCGGCCATGGCCTGCCATGGACTGCCGGCGTGGATGCCGCCGTGAAAACGATCCGGGACGACGCCGCGGCGGCGGCTCAGGCCCGGTAGCGCTCCGAGGGGCGGAGGCGCATCGCGCTCCAGATCTCGTCAATCGAGACGAGGGTGACGCCGGTCAAGCCGGCGATCGGGTCGGTCAGCGCAGTCAGGGTGTCCCGGCCGAGATCCGTCGTCACGCCCGACGTGCCCTTCGGGTAGGCGAGCCACAGGAGGCCATCGGGCCCGGCGGCCAGCGCGGCTTCGGGTAGATGCCTCCGGACCGCATCAGAGCTCCGGGCGAACAGCACGACCGCGTCAGCCGGGCCCGCATCGCCGAACGTGGATCCGGCCGGAAGTGGACCCAGCCGGTCCGCGGAACCGGGCTCCTCGCCGAGGACCCGGACCCGTGTTGCGGGCTTGATCAGGAGACGCTCCGCGGTGGTCTTCATGCGCCCGAAGGCTACCAGCATCGCCCTGACGTACTCTGGTGACGGTTGCCTGGCGCTTTGCCTGCCCCGGCCGACGCGAACAGGAACGTCGCGACGGTCGGTTCACGGGTGGAGAGCCAGGCTTCCGTGATTCGCCGGTTCGCGCCAGGTTCGCCGGCTGTCGTACCATGGCCATCGCTGCGCACGGGCGGCTAGCTCAGTTGGTTAGAGCACTTGCTTGACATGCAAGAGGTCACTGGTTCGAGTCCAGTGTCGCCCACCACATTCACCACAGCCGAGTAGGGGACGTCCCGGCCGGGCCGGTTTCGCCGCTCGCGGGAGCAGACGAGCATGACCCAGGACCGGCCCGCGGCCGAAGCCCCCGACACGGATAGGCAGGCACTCGACGAAGAGTTCGATGCGCCCGTCCGTGGCTCGGCCGAGGAGCTCCTCGACGCAGGCGCCCACAGCGAGCTCGATGCGATGCGCCATTCGGCCGCCCACGTCATGGCCGAGGCCGTTCTCGAGCTCTTCCCGGGCGCCAAGCTGGGCATCGGTCCGGCGATCAAGGACGGCTTCTACTACGACTTCGAGCTGCCCCGGCCGGTCACGCCCGACGACCTCGCCGCGATCGAGGCGGGGATGGCGGCGTCGATCGCAGCGGATCATCCGTTTGTTCGCAAGGAACTCGCGCCTGCCGAGGGCCGGGCCTTCTTCGTGGCCCGGGACCAGCCGTACAAGGTCGAGATCCTCGACGACCTCGCGACGAAGTCCAAGGCGGCCGGCGAGCCGACACCGGTAACCTCGACCTACGAGCACGGTTCGTTCATCGACCTGTGCAAGGGCCCCCACGTCGCGTCGACCGGCAAGATCGGTCCGTTCAAGCTGCTCAGCGTCGCCGGCGCCTACTGGCGGGGCGACGAGCACCGGCCGATGCTCCAGCGGATCTACGGCACGGTCTGGACGAACCAGGCCGACCTCGACCAATACCTCTGGCGGCGCGCCGAGGCCAAGAAGCGCGACCATCGCCGGCTTGGCGTGCAGCTCGACCTGTACAGCTTCCACGATGTCTCGCCCGGCTCGGCCTTCTGGCATCCGAAGGGCCAGATGATCTGGCGGACCCTCGAGTCGGCGATGCGCGAGCTCCAGCTCCGGCGGGGCTACCAGGAGATCAGCACGCCGATCATGGTCAACGAGAAGCTCTGGCTGAAATCGGGCCATCTGCCGCTCTACGCCGACAACATGTTCCTGCTCCAGGTGGAGGGCCAGACGTTCGGCCTCAAGCCGATGAACTGCCCGGAATCGACATTCATCTACCAGAGCCGCCTGCGGTCCTACCGCGACCTGCCGCTGCGCTACAACGAGTACGGCCGGCTGCATCGGAACGAGCGCTCGGGCACGCTCTCGGGCCTCACCCGGGTTCGCCAGTTCATCCAGGACGACGCCCACATCTACGTCCGGCCGGACCAGCTGGCCGACGAGATCGAGGCGCTACTCGGCGAGGTCCACGAGGCGTACTCGTGGGTTGGCCTGACGCCCCGCTTCGCCTTCGCGACCAAGCCCGACAAGGCGATCGGCGACCCGCTGCTCTGGGAGAGGGCCGAGTCGCTGATCAAGGAGGCCCTCGACCGCTCCGGCTCGCAGTACGTCGTCAAGCCCAAGGACGGCACGTTCTACGCGCCGAAGATCGACATCTACATCGACGACGCGCTCGGTCGCGAATGGCAGATGGCCACGATCCAGGCCGACCTGACGATGCTCCCCGAGCAGTTCGACCTCTCGTACATCGATGAGCACGGCCAGCCGCAGCGGCCGATCGCGATCCACCGGGCGATCTACGGCTCCCTCGAGCGCTTCATCGGGATCCTCACCGAGCACTTTGCCGGCGCGTTCCCGCTGTGGGTCGCGCCGATCCAGGCGGTCGTGATCCCCATCGCCGACCGGCACCTGCTGGCGGCCGAGGAGCTGGCGTCCCTGCTCCGCGCGCGCGGGCTGCGGGTCGATGTCGACGGCTCGGACAGCCGGATGCAGAACAAGATCCGCCTTGCCCAGGAGCAGAAGATCCCGTACATGCTGGTCCTGGGCGATCGCGAGATCGAGGCTCGAACCGCGGCGCCCCGGACCAGGGCGGGGGAGCAGCAGCCGGCCGAGGATTGGGACGCGCTCGCCGACCGCCTCGCAGGTGAGTCGGCGGCCCGCGGGTTGTAGGCCGCCCGCGGGGTTGTAGGCCGCCCGCGGGTTGTAGGCCGCCCGCGGGTTGCAGGCCGCCGGCCCGGCACGTCGATACGCGAGCTGCCACGCCCCCGGAGCGCCCCGATCGCGTCAACGTCGCATGTGGTGCGACAAAAGGGCCGTTCGACGAGTGGCCCGAGGTCGGCGCCGCGCAGACGTATCCCGAGTTGAGCGTGGCCCGGGATGA
>JANWLH010000115.1 GCA_025450915.1 Candidatus Limnocylindrales bacterium
GCTCAGCAACCGGGTCAACGACCTCGAGGAGATCGAGCAGATCCTCGAGCTGACCGACGAGGAGCGTGCCGGCCTGTCGGCACCCGACAAGTTCCGGGTCGACATCACGCCCTACTTCATCAGCCTGATCGATCCGAAGAACCCGGACGATCCGATCCGCCGCCAGGTGATCCCGCTCGGCCGCGAGCAGTCGGCGTTCACCGGGATGATGGAAGACTCGCTGGCTGAGGATCGCCACTCGCCCGTCCCGGGCCTCGTCCACCGCTATCCCGATCGGGTCCTGATGCTGGTCACGACCCAGTGCGCGAGCTACTGCCGGTACTGCACCAGGAGCCGGATCGTCGGCGACCCGACGATGAACTTCAATCGCAAGGAGCACGAGGCGCAGCTCGACTACCTGCGCCGGACCCCGCAGGTCCGCGATGTCCTGATCAGCGGTGGCGACGGCCTCACCCTCGCCCCGAAGCTGTTCGAGTCGATCCTCCGCGGCCTCCGCGAGATCCCCCACATCGAGATCATCCGGATCGGCTCACGGGTGCCCGTCTTCCTGCCGCAGCGGATCGACGACCAGCTGTGCGAGATGCTCGAGCAGTACCACCCGCTGTGGATCAACCTCCACTTCAACCACCCCAACGAGATCACCCCCGAGGTGAGCCGGGCGGTCGACAAGCTGACCCGTGCCGGCCTGCCGGTCGGCAACCAGTCGGTCCTGCTGGCGGGAGTCAATGACTGCGTCCACATCCAGCGCTCGCTGGTCCACAAGCTCGTCGAGAACCGGATCCGGCCGTACTACCTCTACCAGTGCGACCTCGTCGAGGGTTCCGGGCACTTCCGGACGCCCGTCGGCAAGGGCCTCGAGATCATGGAGGGCCTCCGCGGCCACACGAGCGGCTACGCGATCCCGACCTACGTGATCGACGCCCCGGGCGGCGGCGGCAAGATTCCGGTGATGCCCAACTACCTGATCAGCTATTCGGACCACAAGGTCGTCCTGCGCAACTACGAGGGCTACATCACGACCTACGAGGAGCCCCCGACCTACCAGCAGCACGACCGGGCCGCCTGCTCGTATTGCCAGAACGAGCGCTCCGAGCCCGGGCAGTCCGGCGTCCTCGGCCTGCTCGAGGGCGAGCGGATGTGGATCGAGCCGAAGGGCTTCAGCGAGATCCACACGAGGGGCAACACCGAGGCGCATCGCCTCCAGGATCCCGCCAAGTGGGTGCCGTTCGGAGTCGGCGCGATCGAGGGCCAGGCCGGCGCGTCGCTCAGGGTCATCGAGGCGGGGACCGACGCTGCGCCGGCGCCCGTGCCCACGCCATCCTTCGGCCCCGGCGAGGAGCCCCGTCCGCGCGAGGGCGAGCCGACCGCTTCAGCCCACGGGGAGCTGCTCTAGGTGTGAGTTGCCGTGTGCCGCAGCGGGTGCACCCCGTACCTCAAATGGGCGTTTTCACGGTCGATCGTGCCTCGCCGCCGGCTCGATCGCCTGTAGTTCATCCCGAGGCACGCTCGCGGCGGCATAAACGAGCCGCGGGGCGGGCCCCGGGCCGCCTGAGCTTGGTCCGATATCGGCCGTTTGAGGTACCGGGTACACATCCCGGCGTGGACGCGGCGGCCTGAGCGCCACGGCGATGAGCCCGACCAGGCTCGCGCCGAACAGGAGCGGCACCGCCGCCTTCGCCGCCCGCGGGGGCAGGACGAGCTCGAAGAACGGCTTGGGGTCGCCCCACGCTCGTTGCTTGGTCGCCATGGGGCAGTCGCCGCCACCGATCGCCAGCGCGACGCCTTCGACCACGAGGAACGTGATCCCACTCGCCAGGGCCGGATCCCGGCGCCGAACCAGCGCGCAGGTCCACAGGTAGCCGAGGCTCGCCAGCCCGGCGATCGACCACGCCGCATGGACGATGCGAAAGCGCTGCGCTGCCGGAGTCAGCTCGGACCAGGCCATGGCCCGATCCTGAGCGGCCGGCCCAATCCATGCCAGTGCCAAGGGTCACGCGGGTACCGGCGCGGCGCGACGCTTTCTCGGCGCGGGGTATCCGCAGAACAACAAACGGCCGATTCCGCGGCTGGACCAGCCTTGCCGTGCGGCGTCGGTGCTGCGGCGTCGGAGCTCCAGTTCATCCCGAGTCACGCTTGCGGCTGGATGGATTCTGAGCTCGAGCGCGCGTCGCCCGCACGAAGCAGCCCTGAAATCTGCGATCTGTTGTTCCGAGAGCACGCCCTGGCCTCCGAGCCGAGCCGGCCTCCAAGCCGAGCCGGCCTCCGATCCGAGCCGGGCCGAGCCGAGCCGGGTCGGGCCTGGCCGCTCAGGGCTCGGCCTCGACCGAAGCGTGTATGCGGTACCTCAAACGGGCGCTATCGCGGGTTGATGAGCCCCGAGGTCCGCCTCCGGGCTCGCACTCCATCCCGAGGCACGCTCACGCCGGCACAGAACGCAGAGAGGCTGGGTCCGCGAAGCGACGCAACGGTCCGGATATCGGGCATTTGAGGTACGTGGTACCCAATCCGCGTTGCCCGCGGCCCGCGGCCCCGCGGCCCCGCTGCCCGCGGACCGCGGGCGCACCGCAGCCTTGGCCTGCCACTCAGCCCCGGGAAGCGCCTACGAGCCGCCGGTCAGCAGGGCGACGCCCTTGAGGAGCTGCGCGTCGCCGGAGGTTGCGAGCTTCGCGGCCGTCAGCTTGGCGAGGTCCGTCGGCGTGACGATCGTGCCCGCGGGGGTCGAGGCGAGGGTGACGTCAGGCTGGATCCCGACCTTCCAGATCTGGCGACCGTCGCGGGTCAGCCACTCGATGGTCCCGACCAGCAGGGCCGAGCCGTCGCTGAGATTGAACTGCGAGAGGACCGTTCCGGTGCCGAACGTCTTCTCGCCGATGAGCTCGCCTCGCTTGGCGTCCTGGATCGCGCCCGAGACGATCTCGGCGGAGCTCGCCGTGTTGTTGTCGACCAGGACGTCCATTGGCAGGTCGGTCGCCGTCCCGCCCGGCTTGACGGCGATCTCCTGGATCGTCCCGCTGCGATCTTCCGAGCGATAGACGTCGCCGCCCTTGATGAACTGGCTGGCGACCCCGACGGCCTCGTCGACGTAGCCGCCGGGGTTGCCCCGGAGGTCGAGGATCAGGGAAGTCGCGCCTGCCTTGCGGGCTGCGGCGATCGTCGTGACGAGGTCGTCGGTGGTGTTGTTGGCGAACTGCTCGATGCGGATGTCGGCGACCTTCGTCCCGGGCACGAGCGCCCAGGTGACGGACGGGACGTCGACTTTCGCCCGGACGATGCTGACCTCGATCGGGCTGGTGGTCCCGGCGCGCTGGATCGACAGCTTGACGGTCGTTCCCGCGTCGCCCCGGATCCTGGCCACGACCGTGTCGATGGCCTGCCCCGCGGTCGAGACGCCGTCGACGTCCAGGACGGTGTCGCCGCTCAGCAGGCCGGCCTTCTCGGCCGGGCTGCCGGGGATCACGACCTCGATGACCGGCGCGCCGTTGACGATGTCCATCTCGGCGCCGATCCCGACGACCGAGCCACTGAGCGAGGAGTTCTCATTGGCCAGGTCCTGGGGTGACAGGAAGCGGGTGTGGTCGGTGTCGCCGACGGCGCTCATCAGGCCCGAGATCGATCCGTACGTCAGGGTCGTCGGGTCGAGGGCCTTGGGATCGACGTAGTTCTGCTGGAGGATCTGCCAGGCCTGCTCGTAGACGGCGAACTGGGGCGGCAGCGAGGAGCCCGCAAGGGACCCTCCGGTGCTGCCGCCGGCGGGCGCCGCGGAGAGGCCGACGGCGCCACCGGCGCCGAAGGCAATGACAATTGCCAGGATGAACGCGAGCACGCCGCGCCGAGACGCCTGGCGGCTGCGATTGGGGACCGACACCTGCCAGCCCGGTGGCGGCGCCCAGCTTGACTGGGCCGGTGCGCCCTGGAAGCCGAGCTGTACGGCCACGGCGGGAGGTCCCGGGGCGTAGGGTGTCGGCGGCACGGGAACCTGGGCCGCCTGGGAGGCCTGCTCCGAGCCCGTGCCGGAGCCGGATTCTCCGCCGGAACCGGCACCGTCGGGGGGAAATGTCATCGTCTGATCGAGCTCGCCTGCGGAACCATTCGCGTCAGTTTGACCTACAAGCGTGGCAAGCGGGTATCGGTCCGATAAAGATTCGGGCGTTCGCGCGCGCGCCCCGGTTGCCCGGGGGCACCGTGGCCGCCGATTCGGACCCCGGAAGGCGCGCCTGAGTGCCGTCATGGTAGGCTCGGAGATGTCCTATCGGATAACTTCGCATTCGGCGCGAACCTCGGCGTTTGCGCCCCAGGAGCCCATCACCTTGACCCACGCCAGCGCCGACAGCCCGGCGACTGCACGAGCCGGAAGCCTGTCCCTCCGACCCGCCCCGGCGGGCCTGCCCGACCCGAACCTCCAGCCGCCGACGATCGCCGAATCAGGCGATCCGTTTGCGCAGCTGCGGATCCTCGAGCTCGTTGCCCGGCTGGAGCGCGGCCGGGCGATCCCGGTCGACGACATTTCGGCGGCCCTGAACGCCGCCTATCTCGACTGGACCTTCGCGCCGATCGTCGTCGCCGACGCGCTCGTCGCACTCCAGGCCAACTGGCTGTCCGACTATCGCAACGCCTCCGGGATCGTGCTCGAGGATGGCCCTCGGGGGCTGACGGTCACGATCGAGGACTCCAGCCGGGTGGATCCCTGGATCGTCCGCCAGGCGCTGCGTTCGGCCGACGCCTGCCGCGAAGCCCTGCTCGCGTTCAGCCGCCGGAGCGGGACGGGCTTCGATGACTAGACCCACCATCCGGCCGACGGCCCTCTGTCCCGGGCGGACCGATCCCGCGCGATCGTCGTCCGCAGATCCGCACCGCTGAGCCGCCAGCCGGCCGGCCTCCGCCTCATCGACCTCGAACCCCCAGAACAGGAGCTTCCACCAAATGAGCACAACGCCCGTCCTTGCCGACGCCGCCTGGGCCCAGGCCCACCTCGACGACCCGGCCGTCCGCTTCGTCGAAGTCGACGTCGATACCACGTCCTACGAGCAGAGCCATCTGCCGGGTGCGGTCGGCTGGAACTGGACGAGCCAGCTGGCCGACGGGATCCGCCGGGACATCGCCGGTCGTGACGACTTCTCGGCGCTCCTCTCAGCCAGCGGCATCGGCCCCGACACGACGGTCGTGCTGTACGGCGACAACAACAACTGGTTCGCGGCGTGGGCCTACTGGCAGCTCAAGCTGTACGGCCACAGGGACGTGCGCATCCTCGACGGGGGTCGCAAGTACTGGTTGGACCACGGCCTGCCGTTGTCGACCGACGTGCCCAGCTACCCGGCGACGGGTTATCGCCTGCCCGAGCCGGACTTCGCGCTGCGAGCCTTCCGCGACGACATCCTGCCGCGCCTCACGGACAGCGAGCTGGTCCTCGTCGACGTTCGAGCCCCCGCCGAGTTCAGCGGCGAGCTGCTGGCGCCTCCCGGCCTCAGCGAGACGGCCCAGCGGGCGGGTCACATCCCCGGCGCTGCGTCGATCCCGTGGGCCCAGACGGTGCGCGAGGACGGCACGTTCAAGAGCCTCGACGAGCTGTCGGCGCTCTACGCGGCCAGGGGCGTGACGTCCGACAAGGACATCATTGCCTACTGCCGGATCGGCGAGCGGTCGTCCCACACGTGGTTCGTCCTCCACGAGCTGCTCGGCTATCAGCGAGTACGCAACTACGACGGCAGCTGGACCGAGTGGGGCAGCATGGTCGGCGTGCCGATCGAGAAGACGTTCGTGGCGAATCCTTCCGCCTGACCACGCTTCTCGCCGGTCGGCGGCGTCCATCGGGCGATAATCGGAAGATGGCGCTCGCCTCCTCCGCCCATGCCGCCGCCGACCTGCTCCCGGCAACCCGCCTCGCGCGCCTCCCGGAGCTCGACCAGGTTGCCCCGATCGACGCCGCCGAGCTCCTCGCAGGATCGCCGGGGCTTGCCCTGCTCGAGAGCGCCCGGCCGGGCCGGCGTTCACGCTGGACGTTCCTGACCGCCGATCCGGTCGGGTTGCTCAGCCGTCCGAGCCCTGGGCGAGATCCGTTTGCCGACGCGCGCCGGATGCTCCAGCGCCTCGACGGCCATGGCCTCGAGCGACGCAGCCCGGATGGGTTGCCCGGTCCGCCGTTCCTCGGCGGCCTCGTCGGCTTCCTCGGCTATGACCTCGGGCTCGCCCTCGAGCCGCGGGCCGAGCTCGTGCCCAACGACCAGGATCTGCCCCAGCTCCGGCTCGCCCTCCACGATTGGGTGATCGCCTGGGACCGCCGCTCGGGCCAGGCCTGGCTGGGTGGCCGGGCTCTCGACGGCGATCGCCGGCACCTCGGGGAGCGCCTCGCGGCCGTCCACGAGCGAGTCGCCCGGGGCCGCCCGCCAGCCAACCGCGGGCAAGCGATCACTCCCGAGCGTGAGCTCGTCTTCGACTCGAGCCTGGACCGCGCTCGCTACGAGGCGGGCGTAGGGGCGATCCGCCGGGCGATCCGGGATGGCGAGATCTACCAGGCCAACCTGGCTCGGCGCCTGTCGACCGCGTTCGACGGCGACCCGTGGCCCCTCTATCGGGCGCTGCGGACCGGGGATCCGGCCCTCTTCACCGCGTACCTCGACCTCGGGCCGGGCGAGCGGGGCGCCCGCTCCGGCATGCCCCGGGCGATCGCCTCGGCCTCGCCCGAATCGTTCCTCTCGGTCGACGTGGACGGGCGGGTCACGACCGATCCGATCAAGGGCACCCGGCCGCGCGGCCGGACACCGGAAGAGGACCGGGCCCTCGCCGCCGAGCTCCTGGCCAGCGCCAAGGATCGGGCCGAGAACGTGATGATCGTCGATGTCCTGCGCAACGACCTCGGCCGGGTCTGCCGCCCTGGATCGGTTCGCGTGCCTCGCCTCTGCCGCCTCGAGCGGACGAGCGCCGTCCAGCACCTTGTCTCGACGGTGACCGGGCGGCTGGCGGCGGGCCGGGACGCCTTCGACCTGATCGCGGCGAGCTTTCCGGGCGGCTCGATCACCGGCGCGCCGAAGATCCGGGCGATGGAGATCCTCGAGACGCTCGAGCCCGTCAGGCGTGGCCCGTACACGGGCACGGCCCTCTGGCTGGGCCCGGACGGCCAGCTCGGATCGAGCATCCTGATCCGGACGCTCGTTGCCGACGGTGCGCAGCTCAGTCTCCACGTCGGTGGCGGCATCACCTGGCGGAGCGACCCGGTCGAGGAATGGTTCGAGACGGTCGCCAAGGCCCGCGGCCCGCTCCGCTCGATCGGCGGCCGGGAGACCGCGGGGTGACGGCGCCAACCGACGGCCGCCACTCCATCTGGCTCGACGGCGGGCTCATCGATGCTCGGGGCCCGCACCTCAACGTGACCGACCGCGGGTTCCAGCTCGGTGACGGCCTCTTCGAGACGGCCCGGGCGCGGCGCGGGATCGTCATCGAGTTCGACGAGCATCTCGAGCGGCTCCGGTCGGGCTGTCTCGCCCTCGGGTTGAACCTCACGGTGAGCGACGACCAGCTGGCCGACGCCATCGCCGAGCTGCTGGCGGCCGAGGAGCTGGACGGAACCGGACGCGACGACGGCCCGGTCGGCGACGCGGCGATTCGGATCACCGTCAGCCGGGGACCGCTCGAACGGCGTGGGCTGCTGCCGGCCGGCTTCGAGGACCTCGTCGCCACGGTCGCCATCCAGTGCTGGCCGTATGTCGCGACGGCGGCAGGGCTCCTCGAGCACGGCGTCCGAGCGATCTCGAGCACGATCCGGCGCGACCCTTCATCGCCCCTCGCCGGCGTGAAGACGACCTCGCGCGCCGACTACGTCGTTGCCCGGCTCGAAGCCGCCCGGGCGTCGGCCGACGACGCCCTGTTCCTGACGCTGGCTGGCCAGGTCAGCGAGGCCACCGCGGCCAACCTGTTCGTGGTCGCGGGTACGACGCTGGCCACCCCGCCGCTCACGGCCGCGATTCTTGCCGGCACGACCCGGACCTGGCTGCTGGCCCATGCCGAGCGCCTCGGCCTCGTCGCCGCCGAGGTCGACCTTCAGCCGGCCGAGCTGCTGGCCGCCGACGAGGCGTTCCTCAGCGGGAGCGTCGCCGGGATCGTGCCTCTCGTCGCGCTTGACGGCCGGCCGATCGGCTCGGGACGTCCCGGCCCGCGGACCCGCGCGCTGCGAGCGGCGCGTGAAGACTGGATCGATGCGATGTCGATGGCCGCGCTGCTCCCCGAGCTGCCGGATTGAGCGTTCGATGACCCGCGACGAGCTGATCCTGCGCACCCGCCAGCTCGTCGCCGAGGGCGACCGCCTCCAGCAGAGCCCGTCACTCGGAGCGCTCCAGGTCTGGCTCCAGCTCTCCGATGAGCTCCTGAGCCGGGCGTGGGGCACGATGGATCGCTACCACCTGAGCTGGCTGATGGTCGGCAAGTCACGCACGATCGTGCGCGGCCGGCCGATGCAGCCGGACGAGGAGGCGGCCTATGTCCGGGAGGTGGCCGGACAGAAGACCGCCGCCCTCCGAATGAGCCTCGATGCCGCCGAGCGCAAGCGGATGCCGTTCGTCGGCGAGACCGAGGCCTGACGTCTAGGGCGTCGACGAGCCCGAGGGTGCGCCTGATCCGGAGCCTTTGATCGACGAGCTCATCGGAGTTTCGTCGGTCCGCTCCGCGTAGCAAGTGACGCTTCGCTCGCCGTTCGACCAGCTGTCCGCGAGCGGATAGAAGTAGCCGATCGAGAGGTCCGGATCGGCATCGAGGGACGTCCCGACGTAGGTCTCGAAGGCCGGTCCGCAGGTATTCCCGACGAACGTGTCGAAGTCGGTCGTGGCCGGATAGACGTCCGTTCCGCCGGTGTAGTCGCCGACGAAGATCACCTCGGCCGTGTGGCTCTGGGTGCACGGATGGTGCTGGACGGTGTCGACGGTGTCGGCCTCGCCGAGGCCGGTCGGGACGTCGAAGCAGTCGCCGACCTTGAGGTCGCCGACGGCGCTCGGCCCGAGGGCGTTGATGGCGACGGCAGCGACGATGATCACGAGGATCACGCCGAGGATGATGAACGCGCGAATCCGGGCCGCGCGCGGCGCGCTCGCCGGCTTGAGTGGCGTGCCGGGGGTCCAGCCGCCGGCCGGGACTCCGCCTGGCGGCGGGACCGACGGCGCCCCCCAGGTGTCGGCCGGGGGTGGTGACGCGGGCGTCGCCGGAGCTCCCCATTCGGGCGGGGTCGCGGCACCGGAATCTGCGGCAGGCGGCGCGCCGAACCCGGCAGGCATCCCGAATCCGGCGCCACCATCGGCCGGAGCCGCGGGCTGGGGGGCTTCCGCTGGCTCAGACTGTGGCTGGCCGGCGTCGGCCGGGCCGGATTGCTCGTCTGGCAATCCTGCGCCGCCGGGAACGTTCGGGTCCGTCAATGTCCACCTCCTGCGCGCAGGATAGCGGCCGGCTCCGAGCCTGCGCTAGACTCTGGCGCAGTGAGCCACCCAGCCCTGGGGCTGCCGCCCCTCGATCCCACCGCCGGATTGCCCGGAGCCGCGGCCCGCCTGACGGCCGCCCGGCAACGGATCGGCGCGCGCGCCCTCGAAGTGGCCCTGGCGCTCGATCCGACGATTCCCGAGCACAACGACGAGACGGGCATGCGCCTCCTGCTCCGGGATACGGAGATCCTCATCGGCGAGGTCGCCGACGCGATCGCCACGGGCAGTGTCGCGGCGATCCATTCGTGGGCCGAGCAGGCGTCGGTGATCTACCGCCGGCGGCGGGTGCCGATGGACAACGTCATTGCCCTGTGCGAAGGCGTCCGCGAGGCGATCCAGGCTGTCCTCGCACCGAGCGAGCGGGCCGCGGCCGACCTGCCGATCGACACGGCGATCGAGCGCTTCCACTGGCAGCGGCGGATCGCCGGGGATGCTCGCAAGCGCAACCGGATCCTCCAGTTCATCTACAAGGGCGCCTGACGCGATGACCGTCAAATGGGTCAAGACGGACCCGCTCGTCATGAACGGCGAGCCGTTCTGCTACGGCAGCCGCCTCACCGTCCGGCAGCTCCTGGAGCTGCGCCGCAACGGCTACGACCTGACCCGGCTGCTCGCCGAGCATCCCGAGCTGCGGGCGATGGGCATCGCCAGCGCGTATGCGTTCGCCGCGGAGCATCGCACCGAATATGGCGCCTTCTTTGAAGCCGATGGATCGCTCGCCGGTCCGGGCTACAGCCAGCTCGAGGCTGAGCTCCTGCCCGCCCACCTCCGCGTGCCGGGGGTGGTGGTCAAACCCTCCGGCCTGCCTGCCTGAGTCGCGGTTCCGAGCCGAACCGTGGGTGAAGCCGGCTACTTCATGAGCCTGGTGGCCTTCATCGACATCGTGATCCCGATCCTGATGGTCGTCCTCCTGATCCGGGCGATGGTGATCCTCCGGCGCCGAACGGATCAGCTCGACGCGCTCGAGCGCCGGATCCGTGACCTCGAAGGACGGCTGGGCCAGGACCCGGGATCCTGACGGTCATTTCCGACCCATCTGGTAGGATTTCCCCATGACCGATCAAACAGCCACTGCCGGCACCTCCACGGCCGGGGCTCCGGCCGATGCCCCCGGGGCGAGCCCGTTCGACGCCGAGCGCCGGGCGACCGAGCTGGCGATCCTCGATGCGTTGCGGGCCGTCGTCGATCCCGAGATCGGGATGAACGTTGTCGAGCTCGCCCTGATCCGCCAGATCATCCTCGGACCCGAATCGACCGAGATCAAGATGATCCTGACCACGCCGTTCTGCCCGTACGCCGGCTCGATGATCCAGCAGGTCAAGGAGCAGGCCGAGTCCGTCGTCGAGCACGACGTCAAGGTGACCCTCCTCGCCGAGCGCTGGGATCCGCGCGACGCGGGCCTGATGTGGTGAGCCGCTAGCGGGATGGACCGGATCGACTCGGTCGTCGCCACCGGTCGAGGCGATGACGGCACGACGGGCCTGCTCTACGGCGGCCCCCGGATTCGCAAGGACGACGCCCGGACCGAGGCCTATGGCACGGTCGACGAGGCCGTCGCCGCCCTCGGCCTCGCCCGCGCCGAGCTCGGCCTCAAGAGCCAGTACGGCACGCTCAACCCGGGCCTCGCGTCGGTGGCCGAGCTGATCCTGCGACTCCAGCGCGAGCTGTTCGTCGTCGGTGCCGAGCTGGCCACGACGCCCGCCGCGACCGGCCGGCTCGAGGATGGCCAGACCCGCGTCTCGGCGGCGATGGTCGAGTCCCTGACTGCGCTGGTCGTCGACCTCGAGAAGCGCATCGAGATGCCTCGCGAGTTCGTCGTTCCGGGCGAGACCCGGACGAGCGCGGCCCTCGAGCTTGCCCGCACGATCATCCGCCGCGCCGAGCGCCGCGCAGTCACGCTTGAGGCACAGGACTTGCTCAGCGGAAAGCACCTGCTACCGTACTTGAACCGGCTTGCCGACCTGGTCTGGGTGCTCGCCCGGGTTGCCGAGCAGGCCGAATCGAGAACAAGCACGCCGGCGCGAACCGCGAGCCACCGGCGCACCAAGCAGGACAAGGGACCGCAGCCATGAACTACTTCCAGACGCCCTCCCAGCTCGGAGTCCGACCGGCCGCCCGGTTATCGACCGGCCTGGTCAGCCAGGCCCTCGCGTGGATGTTCGCGGGCCTCGCGATCACCGCGGTCGTGTCCTGGTTCGTCTCGAACGATGCCAGCCTGGCCGCGGCCGCGCAGACCCTCTTCCTGCCCGGGATCATCGTCCAGCTCGTGCTGGTCGTCGTGATCAGCGGCGCGATCCGGCGTATCTCGGCGACGCTCGCCTTGGGGCTGTTCTTCGTCTACGCCGCCCTGACCGGCTTCGTCTTCTCGATCCTCTTCCTGGCCTATAACCTGCCGACGATCACCCTGGCGTTCGCCAGCGCGTCGGCGATGTTCGGCGTCTCGGCGGTCTTCGGCTTCGTGACGAAGCGTGACCTGAGCGTCTTTGCCCGGTTCTTCATGATGGCCCTGGTCGGGATCATCGTGGCGTCCGTGCTCAATCTGTTCTTCTTCCAGAGCTCCGGCCTGGCCCTGCTCGTGTCGTACGCCGGAGTGGCCCTCTTCGCCGGGATCACCGCCTGGGACATCCAGCGGATCAAGAACGGCGACCTCGCGGCGATGGCCGGCTCGATGGAGAAGGCGTCGGTGATCGGCGCGCTCCACCTGTACCTCGACTTCATCAACATGTTCCTGTTCCTGCTCCGGATCTTCGGAGGCGGCGGCCGCCGCTAGCGCGAGCGGCACGGGCAACGCCATGGCCGGCCAGCCGCGCCTGACCGTTGCCCTGACCTTCGACCACGACGCGATCTCCTCGGAGGTCGACCAGGGCCATGGCCCCGTCCTTCGCTCGCGGGGTCAGTTCGGGCCGCGGGTGGGCGTCCCGCGGGTCCTCGCCCTTCTCGAGCGCGAGCGGATCAGCGCCACCTGGTTCGTCCCCGGGCACACGATCGCCACGTTTCCGGCGAGCGTCGCCGCGATCGTCGCCGGCGGCCATGAGCTGGGCTGCCATGCCTGGGCGCACGAGGACCTTGCCGAGCACCCCGACGACGAGCGGGCGATCATCGAGCGATCCTTCGCGGCGCTGTCCGCGGCGGCCGGCATCGCTCCGACCGGCTTCCGGGCGCCGTACTGGTCGCTGGGCCCGCGAACGCTCGAGCACGTAGCCGACCTCGGCTTCCGCTACGACTCGTCGCTGATGGCCGATGACGTCCACCCGTATCGCGTGCCGGTCGACGAACGCCACGACCGGGCCGTCTCGGACCTCGGCCGGCCCGGACCGCTCGTCGAGATCCCGATCAGCTGGGCGCTCGACGACTGGCCCCAATTCGAGCCAGGCCCGAGGGGTGTCGGACCGATGAGCGCGCCGTCGAAAGTCCTCGAGATCTGGGCGGGCGAGCTGCGCTATGCGTGGGAGCACGAGCCCGGCGGCGTCCTGACGATCACCATGCATCCCGAAGCGATCGGGCGGGGCCACCGGCTGGCGATGCTCGAGGAGTTCATCGGGATCGCCCGCTCACTCGACGGAGTGGTCTTCGAGCGGCTCGATCAGGTCGTCGGGCGCTGGCTGGCGGGCGACGCGAGCCCACCGGCGCCAAGGTAAGCCTCGAGGCGCTCGACCGGCAGGGCCGTGGCGTAGTAGTAGCCCTGGCCGCGGTCGCAGGCCAGGTCGCGCAGGCAGTCGCGTTGTTCGATCGTCTCGATTCCCTCGGCCGTCACGTCGATTCCCAGGCCGTGGGCGAGCGCGATGACCGCCTGGACGATCGGCAGGTTCGCGTCGTCGTTGGCCAGCCCGGCCACGAATGAGCGGTCGATCTTGATCGTGTCCAGGGGCAGGTGCTTGAGGTACGAGAGCGACGAATAGCCGGTGCCGAAGTCATCGAGGACCAGCTTCACGCCAAGCGAGCGCAGGGCCTTGAGCGCCCGGATCGCATCGTCCGAGCGGTCCATCACGACGGATTCGGTGATCTCCAGCTCCAGGGTGGACGGCGCCAGGCCGGTCTCGGCCAGGATGGCCTGGACCTGGGCGACGAGGTCGGGCTGGGCGAACTGGCGGGCCGAGAGGTTGACGCTCATCACCGGCCGGATCGCCGGGAACATCACCTGCCAGGCCTGCGCCTGGCGGCAGGCCGTCTCGAGGACCCAGCGGCCGATCGGCAGGATCAGGCCGGTCTCCTCGGCGAGGGGGATGAAGGCGAGCGGCGGAACGAGGCCGCGCTCGGGATGCTGCCAGCGCACGAGTGCCTCGAGGCCGACCACCCGGTTCGTCGCGAGGTCGACCAGCGGCTGGTAGTGGAGGACGAGCTCGTTGCGTTCGATCGCGTGGCGCAGGTCGTTCTCGAAGTCGAGGCGATCGAGCGTCTCGTTGCTCATCCCCGGCTGGAAGATCGCCTGGTGGGTCTGGTCCGCCTTGGCCCGGTTGAGGGCGATCTCGGCGTCGCGCAGCAGGACGCCCGGGTCGGCGACGCCCGGGGCACCGATGACGATGCCCATGCTCGCGTTGAGGAAGACGTCCCGGCCCTCGACGTTGAACGGCTCGCGCAGGACGGCATCGAGCTCCCGAGCGAGGTCGCCCGCCTCGCCGCTCGAGGCGATCCCGTCGAGCATGACCGCGAACTGGTCGCCGCCGAAGCGGGCGACGGTGTCACCGGGACGGACCGCGCCAAGGAGGCGCTGGCCGACCTCGGCCAGGAGGCGGTCGCCGACCGCGTGCCCCAGCGTCTCGTTGATCACCGTGAACCGCACGAGGTCGAGCAGGATCACCGCGACCGGATCGTCATCGTCGAGGCGGACCCACGTGAGCGAGTGGGCACAGCGATCGAGAAAGAGCGCCCGGTTCGGCAGCCCGGTGATCGGGTCATAGAAGGATCGCTGGCTGATCTCCTCCTCGAGCCGGCGGCGCTCGCGCAGGTCGTGGACCGAGATCACCCCGGCCGGCGTCCCATCGGCGTCGGGCAGCTCACGCCAGATGACCTCGACCGGGATCTGCCGGCCGTCGGCGGCGATCGCCGTCGCCTCGAACGGCAGAAGTGACTGGGACGTGAAGCCGGTCACCCGCTCACGGGTCTCGGGCGAGGCAAACTCGAGGAGCGAATGGCCGATCACCGCGTCGGCCGGATAGCCGAGGAGCCGCGAGAAGGCGTCGTTGACCTCGACGATCCGGCCTTCGCGATGGATCGCGATCGCCTCGCTCGTCGCGTCGGCAAGCCGTCGGAAGCGCTCCTCGCTGCGCCGCAGGGCGTCCTCGGTCGCGACCCGCTCGCCCACCTGGCGCTGGGCGGTCTCGAAGAGGCGGGCATTGTCGAGGGCGATCGAGGCGAGCTGGGCGAAGCGGCTGAGGACGGCGATCTCCCGCTCGCCGTACGGGCGCAGCGGGCTGCCCGAGGCGACGCCCAGGACGCCGACGACGAGGCCGTCGGACGTCAGGGGCACGCCGATCACCGAGCCGAACTGGTCCCGGGGCATCGCCGCCGACCGGTTCGCCCAGGTGTCGTAGTCGGCGATCGCGACCGGCCGGCCTGTCTCCCACACGGTGCCGCCGACGCCGACACCCCGTTCCAGCCGGAAGCCGACCCACGACTCGAAGATCCCGTTGCCCACCTTGACGATCAGGCAGTCCTGCTCCTCGTCGACCAGGTACAGGTAGCCGCTCGTCGCACCGAGGAGCGCCGACGCGCGCTTCACGATCGTCTCGAGCAGCTCGGTCGTGTCGAGCCGGTCCATGAGAGTGATCGCCGTGTCGTGGAGGGCGCTCAGGTAGGCCTCGCGGGCAATTGCGCTCTCGACCGCGTCCCGGGCCGTGCTCGGCTTGGACAGGAACAGCTCGGCATCGGCCGCCGCGACGAGCTCTGCCTTGGTCTGGCCGTCGCCCGGGTAGCAGGCGATCCCGACCGTGATCGTGACCGGGGCCTTGTGGCTCGCCGTCAGCGCCGCGACAGCTCGCTGGATTCGCCCGGCGACCTCCTCGGCGCCGGCCCGGGTCATCGCCCCGAGGATCGCCGAGAACTCGTCGCCGCCGTAGCGATAGGCCCGGTCGGTGGCCCGGATCGACTCGTGGATCGCCCCGGCAATCGCGCCCAGCAGGGCATCGCCCGCGGGATGGCCCTGCGTGTCGTTGAACCGCTTGAACGAGTCCAGGTCGAGCATCAGGACCGCGAACGGCTCCTGGCCACGTTGCTCGATCGCCAGGCCGAGGTCGCGCTGGAAGGCGCCGTGGTTGCCCAGGCCGGTGAGCGCGTCGTGATCGGCCCGGACCTTCATCGCCAGGTGGGCCTCGGCGTTCTGGAGGGCAATCGAGGCCTGCCCGCCGAAGAGCTGGGTCAGCTCGAACTCGTACTCGGTGAAATGCGATTCGACCCCGCCCATCCGGGCGACGTTGAGGGTGCCGATCACGTCGCCACCCACCTGGAGCGGCACGATCAGCATCGACTCCGGCTCGACCGGGGTTCCGGGGATCTGGACACAGCGCGGATCCTCGAGCGCGTCGTTGCACAGGACGGCCTGGCGATGGTCGATCGCCCAACCGGTGATCCCGACCCCGATCGGCATCTGCTCGCGGAGGATGACCTCGGCGAATCGATCGCGGGCGATGACCGCCCAGCGCCGGCCGGTTTCACGGTCCACCCGGTAGATCGTGAGCGCGTCGTAGGTCACGACTTCCTTGAGGAGGTCGGCGATCGTGTCGAGGACGGCCACCGGGTCGAGGGTGGTCAGCAGCTCGGTGTTGACCTCGAGGAGGCGGCGCTGGCCGGCGAGCCGCAGCTCGAGCTCGGCCTGCTGGCGGCGAACGCGCTCCGCGTTGTCGGCATTGACCAGGGCCTGGGCCGCATGGCCGGCGAAGATCGTGAGGATCGCCTCGTGATCCCGGCTGAAGCGGTTCCGGCCGAGCTTCGCCAGCACGATCAGGCCCTCGACGCGATCGTCGTAGGTGACCGGCATGAGCAGCATCGATTCGGGTCCCGTCGTCGGCCCGACCCGGAAGCCCCGATCGTCGGACTCGGCATCGGAGATGACGACCGCCTTGTTGTTCTCGGCCACCCAGCCCGTCAGGCCTTCGCCGACCCGGCAGCGGAGCATCTCGGGGCGGACGTCTGGAATCCCCATGAACGTGCCGTGGAAGGCGATCGGCTCGCAGACGCCGTGCTCGTGGTCGATCCGGTAGACGCGGATGTTGTCGAAGTCGATGAGCCTGCGGGTCGCGGCAACGATCGCCTCGCCGATCGCGGGCACGTCGGTCAGCCGGCTCAGGCGGCCACCGAGATCCTGGATGGCCTTGAGCCTCGCCGCCAGCTCCTGGGTCTCGGCCCACAGCCGGGCATTGGCGACGGCCGAGGCGACCTGGTCGGCGAACGCCCGGGCCAGCTCGAGCTCTTCGTCCGGCCAGGCGCGGTCAGCCGAGTGGTAGAGCGCCAGGACGCCGAGGGCGGCATCGTGGAAGACGATCGGCACGAAGCAGGCGGTCCGGATCCCGTCGCGCAGCTCGGCCGCCCGGATCGCCGAGGTCGATGCGCCCTGGGCCGGGTCCCTCAGGACCTCGATCTGCCGCTCGCGGACGCAGCGCACGAGGGCATCGTCATCGTTGAACGAGGTCCGGCTGGTCGCCTCACGCAGTCCCGGGCTGAGGCCGCGATGGGCAGCCAGCCGGAACGGATGGGGGACGTCAGCTTCGAACAGCCACATCGCGGCACGATCAGCTTCGAACAGGTCGGCTGACGCATCGATCACGTCGGCCAGGATCGTGTCCAGGTCGGCCCGGCCGGAGACCTCCCCGGCGATCCGGCGCAGGGCATCGCCACGGCCACCCAGGTCGAGGTGGCCGCCACCCGCAGGGAGGGCCGGCGTCGTGGATCCGGGCGTAGCGCCCGGACCGGCCGTGGCCGCTGGTCGATTCGCGGCGGCCTTGCTGCGCCGGATTCGCGCAGACGTGGTTGCGCGCCGGGCGACGAAGCTCTCGACGTCCCGGCGGCGGACGCGCCGGTCGCCGCGACGGTTGATCCGGACGCTCGACAGCCGGCCACTGGCACACCAGGAACGGACCGTGTTCCGGTGGACTCCGGCGAGCCGGGCCGCTTCGGCGATCGTGATCAGGTCACCGGCTGCTGCTCTGTCGTGTGCGGGCGACACCCGGGCCTCGACCTCCACGCGCTCGTGCTGAAATGCCGGACTCGACGGTGAACTCGACGTTGAAATGGAGCGCGCCCCCGAGTCCGGCGGTGTCTCCGCGCTTCGATTGCACCGTACCCCCCGGTCCCGTGTGCATGAATAGCCCGGA
Organism: Candidatus Limnocylindrales bacterium; assembly: GCA_025450915.1. Taxonomy (GTDB): domain Bacteria; phylum Chloroflexota; class Limnocylindria; order Limnocylindrales; family CSP1-4; genus Palsa-1033. The sequence goes on from JANWLH010000115.1 coordinate 17,762, forward strand.
TGTACCGGGCGAGGGTAGACTCGACGCCGATGGCCAGGCGAAATCGACCCTTCCGCGAATCGACCACGTTCCGCGTCCTGGTGGTCCTGTTCGTGCTCGGGTTCGTCCTGTTGCTGGCGCTGCCGGCGGCTGGCTTTGCGACCCTGCCCAGCCCCACCCCGTTCCCCGGCGGCGCCTCGCTCCTGCCCTGACCTTCGCCCTGACCTCAGCCGGGCTGGAGCTCCGCGATCGACGCCAGGATCACGTCCGAGAGCGGTTCGAGCTCGGCGGTCCGGCCGATGCCCGAGAGGACCGCGATGCGCAGGCCGGCGCCGGCGGCCGTGGCCATCTTCATGTCGGCGATCGAATCCCCGATCATCGCCGTCCGAGCGGGCTCGACGCCCGTCATCCGGCAGGCCTCCAGGATCGTGTCCGGAGCGGGTTTCGATGGCAAGCCATCGTCGGCGCAGACGAGCGCGTCGACGAGGTCGCTGATCCCCAGCCCGGCCAGGCTTGCGAGGGTGGGTGCCCGGTCGTCCGAGGTCACGACCGCAATCCTTCGCCCGGTCCCCCGCAACCCGCCGAGCAGGGCGGGCAGGTCGGTCAGCGGATGGGCCAGCAGGACCGGGTCGGGTGGCAGCCAGGCATCATCGACGGCTTCCGAAGCGGCGGCCCGCGTGCGGCCGGTCGAGCGGGCCACGAAATCCGTGGTCATCACCCGCAGTGTGGCCATCGGCGTGGCGGCCAGGGGCGAGCCGGGCTGGGTCCGCCGGGCCTTCGTGTCGTAGCCGATCTCTCGGTGGAGCTCCTCGCGCAGGGGCATTCCGATCGCGGCCTCGAGGCGGTCGGCCAGGGACTCGGCCCAGCCGCCCCACATCACGTCGAAATCGATCAGCGTGCCGTCCTTGTCGAAGACGATCAGGTCGATCCCGTCGAAATCGACCGGGCCGGACCCGGCCAGGGGCCCGGGCCGGGTCACGCCGCGTCCAGGTCCTCGGGTGCCGCCGCGGCGGCGGCCTCGGCCTGGTCGAGGACGAGGCAGGCTTCCGTCGGGAATGAGACGGTGATCGCCGTGCCCCGGTCGGGAACGGCGAGGTGCGGATTGTTGAACGTGTCGAACGAGATGACCCCGCTGCCGTCGGTGAACTTGATCCGGACCCGGACGATCGAGCCGAGGAACGTGACGTCGTCGACGATGCCGCTGAGGTTGTTGAGGTCCGCTCGTGAGCCGAGCTGGATGATCTCGGGCCGCAGGGCGACGGTGATCATGCCGCCGGCGTGGCCTCCGCTGATTGGCTTCGCGGCCCGGATCGGCTGGCCGGCGACCTCGAGGGTACCGGCGCCGGGATCGATGACCTTGGCCGAGAGCACGTTGAGCGTGCCCACGAACCGGGCGACGAAACCCGTGCTCGGGAAGTTGTAGATCTCGAACGGAGTTCCGATCTGCTCGACCCGGCCCTCGCTCATCACCACGATCCGGTCGGACAGCGAGAGCGCCTCCTCCTGGTCGTGGGTGACGTAGACGGTCGTGATCCCGAGCTGGCGCTGGATCGCCCGGATCTCGTTGCGCAGGGATACCCGGATCTTCGCGTCGAGGGCCGACAGGGGCTCGTCGAGCAGCAGGACCTGGGGCTCGATCGCCAGCGCCCGGGCGAGCGCCACGCGCTGCTGCTGGCCGCCCGACAGCTGCCAGGGATAGCGGCTGGCCTTGTCCGGCAGGTGGATCAGCTCGAGGAGCTCGCCGACCCGCTTCTTGATCTGGTCCTTGGACCGCTTGCGGATCTTCAGGCCGAAGCCGACGTTGTCGGCCACGGTCATGTTCGGGAAGAGCGCATACGACTGGAAGACCATCCCGACGTTGCGCTGGTTGGGCGCCTTGTCCGTGATGTCGGCGCCGTTGACCACGATCTTGCCGGCCGTGGGCCGCTCGAACCCGGCGATCATCCGCAGGGTCGTCGTCTTGCCGCAGCCGGACGGCCCGAGGAAGGACACGAACTCACCGGCATCGGCGGCCAGGTCGAAGTTATGGACCGCGGCGAACTCGCCGAAGCGCTTCTGGACGCCGGTCAGTTCGAGGAACGCCATGCTGCCCGACTCTCCTTCGTATGCCTAGCCGAGGGTGACCTTGATCTGGCTGCGCGAGTTGCGCCCGATGACGGCAATGAGGATCATCGCCAGCCAGGTGATCCCGAAGCTGACCAGTGCCAGCGCCGCCTGCTCGTAGGGCTTCGAGTCGCCGACGATGTTCAGGTACGGCGCGAATGCCGGCCGGCTCATGAACGTGGCGATCGTGAACTCGCCGACGACGATCGCCAGCGACAGGAACGCCCCGCTCAGCAGCGACGTCCGCAGGTTGGGCAGGATGACCTGCCAGAGGATCCGGCCCCAGCCCGCGCCCAGGCTCTGGGAGGCCTCGGTGAGGCTCTGGATGTCGATTGCCCGCAGGCCCGTGTCGACCGCCCGGTACATGTACGGGAACGAGAGCACCACGTAGGCAGCCACCAGCAGGACGTTCAGGCCCGTGTCCGAATCGCCCAGGGGCAGGAGCGATTTGCCGTTGTACGTGTTGAGCAGGCCGTAGACCAGGATGACCGGCGGGATCACGAATGGCAGAAGGGTGATGAACTCGATGAATGGCCGCAGCTGGGGGTACTTGAGGCGGACCCAGAACGCGGTGGGCACGATGATCAGGATGCTGATGATGATCGTCAGGATCCCGGCGACGAACGAATAGCCGAGCGACGACACGAAGCCGGAGTCACTCAGGATCGCCGTGTAGGCCGAGCCGAACGGCTTCGATTTCAGGGAGAAGTCGAGCGTCCCGTACAGCGGCAGGAAGAAGTACAGGAAGCCGATCAGGAAGATCAGCCACCAGAAGATCCGGCCCGCGTAGCGCGAGCGCCTCGACCGCCTTGCGCTGTTCGAGGGAACGGCCCCGGGCCCATGCGGGCCGGGTCCGAGCTCGCCCTCGATCGCGGTACCCGTGATGGCGGGATTCGGACGGCCCATCACTTGAGCCAGCGCTCCGATCGGCGCTGGAGCAGCGAGTAGCCGGCGATCGAGATGGCCATGATGATGACCATGCCCATCGCCAGCGCGTAGCCCTGGTTCGGGTTGAACAGGACGTCGCCGCGCATCTGGCGCGAGATCGCGATCGTCACGATGTCGATGAACCCGCCGGTCAGCGCGTACGCCGTTGCCTGGGCTCCGAACGCATTCCCGAACAGCAGGATCATCGTGCCCAGCAGCGACGGCATCAGGATCGGCAGGGCGATCCGGCGCCAGTACTGGAACGAGCTCGCGCCCATGTTCTCGGCGGCCTCCCGCCAGTCCTTCTTCAGGCCGTCGATCGCCGGGGCAATGATCAGGACCATGAGCGGGAACTGGAAGTAGAGATAGACGACCTCGAGGCCGATCTTCGAGTAGATCGAGAACCCGTTGCTGTTGTAGAGGTCAATCCCGACCGACTTCAGGAAGACCGTGAACAGTCCCGCGCGCCCGATCGTGTAGATGAAGGCAAACGCAAGCGGCACGCCGGCGAAGTTCGAGGCGACGCCGGAGAAGGTCATCAACGCCGAGCGGAGGATGCCCGGCAGGCCACCGGAGATCACTGCGTAGGCCAGGAGAAGGCCGAAGATTCCACCGATCACGGCGGTCACGATGCTGATCTCGAGACTGTTCTCGTAGGTCTGCATGATCTGCGGCGTGAACAGATTGGCAAAGTTCTCGAGGGTGAACGTGCCCTTCGCGTTCTGGAGGCTGCCGCCGACGAGGAACACCGTCGGGGCAACCAGGAACAGGAAGGCAAACAGCAGGAACGGGACCATCCCGAGCCATGCCAGGCCAAAACGACGCACCGGGCGCGCGACTGGCGCGCCCGGTGCCTTGATCGGGAGAGCGGCGTTGGTCACCGCGCCCGCCCGGTCTGCTTCTAGGTGCCTACTTGATCGAGGCCCCGACTTCCGTCGGCCAGCCCTTGGTGATCACGTCGGTCGCCTTGGTGATCTGGTCGAGGGTCGGCAGGACGGCGCCGGTGGTGTCCGGGAGCTTGGCCTGCGCGGCCGCGTCCACGGTCCCAGCCTTGACCATCGCGTCGTAGCGGATCGGGTTGCAGTAGCCCTTCAGCCAGGTGTTCTGCCCGGCGTCGGAGTACAGGTATTCCATCCACAGCTTGGCTGCGTTCGGATGCGGGGCGTAGGCGCTGATCGCCTGGACGTACATGCCGCCGAAGCGGCCGGACGTCGGGACGGTCACCGTGATCGCCGGGTTGCCGGCCAGCGAGTCCTTGTCGGACAGGGCGTTGTAGCTCCAGGCGAGGCGGATCGGGGTCTCGCTGACCATCGTTCCGGTCTTGCCGATGACGGGCACGAGGTTGCCCAGGGTATTGAGCTGCTTGAAGAAGTCGAGGCCCGGCTGGGCGTTGTCAAGCGAGCCACCGTTCGCGATACCGGCTGCCCAGACGGCCGAGATGGCCTGGTTCGAGACGGTCGGGTCACCGGCGAGGGCGACCTGCCCCTTGTAGGCCGGGTTGAGCAGGTCCTTCCAGTCCTTCGGGACGTTGGTCACGACGGTGGTGTTGACCTCGAACGACATGACGCCGTAGTAGTCGCCGTACCAGTAGCCGTCGGCGTCCTTGGCGGTGTCGGGGATGTCCGCCCAGGTGCTCACCTTGTAGGGCTGGATATCGCCGGCCGTCTTGGCCTGCGGTCCGAACGACAGCCCGACGTCGATGACGTCCGGCGCCTGGGGACCCTTGCTGCCCTTGTTGGCCTCGATCGCGGTGATCTCGTCACCGGACCCGCCATCGGGGTTGAGCTCGTTGATCTTGATTCCGTACTTCGCGGTGAAGCCGGTCAGCATGTCGCCGTAGTCGCACCAGTTGTGCGGCAGCGCGATCGTCGTCAGGTTGCCCTCGGCCTTGGCCGCAGCGATGAGGGCGTCCATCGCGCCGCTACCGGCGGACGGAGCCGAGCCCGAGGCGGGCGGGGTCGAGGCGGCCGGCGGGGTCGAGGCGGCCGGCTGCGACGGAGCGGTGGTCGCACCGCCACTGGAACAGGCGGCGAACAAGAGGACGGCAGCCGCCCCCAGGCTCACCAGTCGGAGGGTCGAACGCTCAGTGCGCAATGCGGTTCTCCACTAGCTTCACATTGGTGGGCCGGGCATCGGCTGACCCGCAGCGTCCTGCGATCTGGCACCTCCTCCCGGTGGTAATCGACAGGTATCGCGAGCGCGAGGGTCACAGTCCACCGCGGACGGCCAGTGCCGTCTCGTCGGAGTGCATTTGACCTCCGCGTTAACACAGAGTCAAGGCCGATTCGGTTAACGACCAGTTAGCACGCTGGATTCGCTCGTGCGGCGTCTCTTCAGGTGGGTCGGCGCCGAGGCCGAGTCGCTCGCGTCATCCGCGCCGGCCGTGGCGGGCGAGGTTGGGACGAATGTCGCCACTAGACGCGTTGTGGCTCCCCTGGGCCAAGATTCACGGCCGGACCCTCGGCGTCGGGGGGATTTCGTGCGTCGCTGCGAGCCTCGGCCAGGGCTGCGGGCCGTCCACCGAGGCGTTCTGGGAGTAGTGCGTCCCCCAGCGACATTTGTCCCAAGTTCCGGCTCAGCGGCCCGGCGCGCGGGGAGCACCGGGCGAGGAGGGGCACGCGGCGTTGACGGTCTTCGGCGGGTCGGGCTACAGTAATCCCGACAGATTCGGTCGGAATTCGAGGAGCACGCCCTGACCAGCAGGAACCAGTTCCATGGCAGCGGCGCCGTGTCCTTCAGCACGAAGGGCGAGTACGGCGTGCGGCTCATGGTCCAGCTCGGCCGGCGCTACGGCGGCGGACCCTCGAGCCTCGCCGAGATCGCGACCGAGGAGGACTTGCCTCGGCCGTACCTCGAGCAGCTCGTGATGAGCCTGCGCGACGCCGGCCTCGTGATCAGCACCCGGGGCTCGCACGGCGGCTACGAGCTGGCCCGATCGCCCGACGAGATCCCGATGATCGCCGTGCTGCGGGCGCTCGAGGGGCCGATCGCCCCGATGATCTGCGCGACCGACGATTCCGAAGCCGCCCACGAGCCGACCTGCGACCGGACTGCGCGCTGCACGGTCAACTTCCTGTGGATCCGGATCCGTGATGCGATCAGCGCCACCCTCGATGGGATGACCCTCGCTGACCTCGTCCCCGAGCGGGTCGCCCTCATCCAGCCCATGAACCTCCAGGAGTCTCGACAACCGTGACCACCAGCGAGCAACTGACGATTCGCGGCCTGCGCGTGGCGCCCATCAGTGCCCCGGAGCACGAGATCCTCCAGGGGATCGACCTGACCGTCGGCCCCGGCGAAGTCCACGCGATCATGGGTCCGAACGGCTCGGGCAAGACGACCCTGGCCTACGCCCTGATGGGCCATCCCGCCTACAAGATCACCGGCGGCTCGGTGACCTGGAAGGGTCACGACCTGCTCAAGATGTCGCCCGACAAGCGTGCCCGGATCGGGATGTTCCTGGCCTTCCAGTACCCGACCGCGATCCCCGGCCTGTCGGTCGCCAGCTTCATCCGCTCGGCGCTCAACGCGAAGCGGGCCGGCCTCGTCCCGGATCCGAACATCGATCCGACCGACGCGATTCGCGGCGGGATCTCGATGGGCGACTTCCGTCGGAAGATGCGCGAGAAGATGGCCCTGCTCAAGGTCGACGAGACGTTTGCCAGCCGGTACGTCAACGAGGGCTTCTCCGGCGGTGAGAAGAAACGCCTCGAGATGCTCCAGATGGCCGTCCTCGAGCCGGAGATGGCGATCCTCGACGAGAC
>JANWLH010000116.1 GCA_025450915.1 Candidatus Limnocylindrales bacterium
ACGAGCGGCGGCACGAAGAGCAGCGCGCTCCGGCCGCGTTCCTGCACGGGCTCGCCCGCTACCGGCCGAACCGGCGGAGCCGGCTCGCATAGTCGACGAGTGCCGCATCGAAGGCCCCCGCATCGAAATCGGGCCACAGCTTCGAGCAGAAGTAGAACTCGGCGTAGGCCGCCTGCCAGACAAGGAAGTTGCTCATCCGCTGGTCGCCGCCGGTCCGGATCACGAGGTCGGGATCGGGCAGGCCGACGGTGTACAGGTTGTCCGAGATCGCCCGCTCGTCGACCTCACCCGCCGGGATGCCGCTGGCCACGATCCGCCGGACCGCGTCCACGATCTCGGTGCGCCCGGCGTAGTTGAACGCGATGTTGAGGAGGAGCCGCTGGCCCTGGGCCGTCGCGCTCAGGCCGCTGTCGATCGACAGCTGGGTCTCCCGGGGCAGCTCCTCGAGCCGCCCGAGCAGCCGGATCCGGACACCCTGGCGGCGGAGCTCGTCGGTCTCGTCGCGGATCGCCGACTCGAGCAGCCCGAAGAGGCCACTGACCTCTTCGTCGGTCCGCGCCCAGTTCTCCCGGCTGAAGGCGTACAGCGACAGGATCGGGATGCCTCGCCGGACCGCGTGCTTGAGGAGCGTCCGGATCGTCTCGACGCCCGCGGCGTGGCCCTCGAGCTCGGTGAACCCGTGGGCCCGTGCCCAGCGCCGGTTGCCGTCCATGATGATCGCGACGTGCCGGGGGGTCTCTTCGGCGGATGCCAGCCGGTCCGGCGCAGCGACGCCACTCTGGATCAGGTCGCCGGCAACCGGCGGGCTGGGCGCGTGGGCGATCGGCGGAGCGTCAGTCGGGCGAGCCAGCGGTGTTCGAGCCACCAGGCGGGCCACTAGACCTCCATCACCTCGTGTTCCTTGTGGGCCCCGAGGCGATCGACCTCGGCAATGAACCGGTCGGTGACCTTCTGGAGCTGGTCGAGCTCGCGGTGGGCGGCGTCCGTCCCGAGGCTGCCGTCCCTCTCTTCCTTCTTGAGGGTGTCGCCGGCCTCACGGCGATGGTTGCGGATCTCGACCTTGGCCTCTTCCATCCGGCGGTGGACGGACTTGACGATGTCCCGCCGGCGCTCTTCGGTGAGTGGCGGGATGTTGAGCCGGACGACGGAGCCGTCGACGTTCGGGGTCAGCCCGATGTCGCTCTTCTGGATCGCCTTCTCGATCGCCCCGAGGACGCTCCGGTCCCAGGGCTGGATCACGATCTGGTGGGCCTCGGGGACGCTGATCCCGGCGATCTGGTTGAGCGGGGTGGGCGTGCCGTAGTACTCGACGACGAGTCGCTCGACGAGCGACGTCGATGCCCGGCCGGTGCGCAAGCCCTGGAAGTCGCGCTCCATGATCTCGACGGCCCGGGCCATCTTGCCCTCGATCGCGCTGATCACCTCGGCGCTCATGCCTTGACGCCTCCCGAGATCATGGTTCCGACCGGTTCGCCGCGGGCCACCCGGACGATGTTGTCGGGCTGGTTCAGGTCGAAGACGATGATCGGCAGATCGTTCTCCATGCACAGTGACACGGCCGCCGCGTCCATGACCTTGAGCTGGTCGCGGAGCAGGTCTGCGTACACCAGCTCAGCGTAGCGCCGCGCCTCCGGGTGTGTCATCGGGTCGGCGTCGTAGACACCGTCGACTTTCGTCGCCTTGAGCAGTACTTCTGCCCCGATCTCGACCGCCCGCAGGGCGGCCGCGGAGTCGGTCGTGAAGTACGGATTGCCGGTCCCGGCCACGAAGATCGCGACCCGGCCCTTCTCGAGATGGCGCACGGCGCGCCGGCGGATGTACGGCTCGGCGATCTCGTTCATCCCGATCGCGCTCATCACCCGGGTCGGGAGGCCGGTCTTCTCGAGGGCATCCTGGAGGGCGAGGCCGTTCATCACCGTCGCGAGCATCCCGATGTAGTCGCCGGTTGCCCGGTCCATGCCCCGGGCGGAGGCCGCCAGCCCGCGGAAGATGTTGCCGCCGCCGACGACGATCCCGATCTGGACGCCGAGCTCCTTGACCTGGGCAATCTGGCGGGCGATCGTCAGGCAGAACTCGGGGTCGACGCCGTACTGGCGGTCCCCGAGCAGCGCCTCACCGGACAGCTTGAGCAGGATCCGCCCGTACCGGACCCGTTCGGTCCGGGACGACGCCGTCCTCGACGGCCGGAGCTCGCTCACCGACCCTCACCGAGCTCGTAGCGGACGAAGCGCCGGACCTGGATGTTCTCGCCGATCGTGGCGATCGCGTCGATGATCAGCTCGCGGACCGAATTGTCGGTGTCCCGGAAGGGCTGGTCGAGGAGGCAGACGTCCTTGAGCCACTTCTTCAGCTGGCCGTCGACGATCTGCTCGCGGATCGCCTCGGGCTTCTTCTGGACGGAGTCATCGGCGAGGAGCTCCGCCTTCTTCGCGGCGAGGACGTCGGCGGGGATCGCGTCGACGTCCACCCACTGCGGGTTCATCCCGGCCACCTGGATCGCCAGGTCCCGGACGAGCTTCTGGAAGCGGTCGGTGCGGGCCACGAAGTCCGTCTCGCAGTTGACCTCGATCAGGACGCCGATCCGGCCGCCGGTGTGGATGTAGCTGCTGATCAGGCCCTCGCGAGCCTCGCGATCGGCCTTCTTGGCGGCCGCCGCCTGGCCGCGCTCGCGGAGCAGGACGACCGCCTTGGCGACGTCGCCCCCGGTCTCCTCGAGCGCTCGCTTGCAATCCATGAAGCCCGCGCCCGTAAGCTCGCGGAGCTCCTTGACCGCGCTCGCCGAAATGTCCGCCATGCCTGCCTGTGCTCCTGTTCCGTTTGTCCGGCGCCACCGTTCGGGGGCGCCGCATCGTGGTCGTTGGTGCTGGTCGTAGGGTCCGCCGTCCGGCGGTCGGGCTCCCGGCCGGATGACCGGACGGGGAGCAGCTTCGGGATCAGCCGGCGGCGGGTGCCGCGACGTCGTCCGCTTCGGCCTTCTCGCTCGCTTCGCGGGCAAGCTCTGCCGCAATCTCGTCGGGGGTTGCCTCGGCCGGCGGCTCGGGGATGGCCGCGGCTGCGGCTGCCTGGCCGCGGACCGCAGGCAGGAGATCGTCCTCGTCGGGCGAGAAGATGAGCGCCGCGCCACCGGCGAGGGCCGCGACGAGCTCGTCGGACGCAGCCTCGGACTCCTCCGGCGAGACGTCCGGCTGCTCGATCTCGGGCTCCGGCTCGACGGCCGCGCGCGAGGCTCGCTCCCGCATCCCCTCGATTGCGGCGTCGGCGACGAGCGCGCACAGCAGGCGGATTGCCCGGATCGCGTCGTCGTTGGCGGGCACGACGTAGGTCAGCTCGTCAGGATCCACGTTGGTGTCACCCGTCCCGATCAGCGGGATCTCGAGCTTGTTGGCCTCGGTCACCGCGATCCGCTCGCGATGGGGATCGACGATGAAGATCAGGCCCGGCAGGCGCTTCATCTTGCGGATCCCGCCGAGGTTGCCGGTCAGCTTGGTCAGCTCCTCCTGGAGCTTGGCCGCTTCCTTCTTCGGCATCCGCTCGAAGTCGCCGTTGAGCTGGCGTGCCTCGAGCTGCTCCATCAGGGCGATCCGCTTCTTGATCGTCGTGAAGTTCGTGAGCATGCCGCCCAGCCAGCGCCTGTTGATGTACGGCTGGTTGGCGCGGGTCGCCTCCTGGGCGACGGGCTCCTGGGCCTGCTTCTTGGTGCCCACGAGGAGGACCTGGTCGCCCCGCCCGACCGTCTCGCGGACGGCCGCCAGGGCGACTTCGAGGCCCTTTACGGTCTGGGCCAGGTCGATGATGTGAATGCCGTTGCGCTCCGCGAAGATGTACGGCTTCATCTTCGGGTTCCAGCGGCGGGTCTGGTGGCCAAAATGGACACCGGCCTCGAGCAGCTGGCGCATCGAGATCGTCGGCACGGGTAGGGACCTCCTGTTCGGTTCTACCTCCGCGGACCTGCCACTCCGGGAACCGGATCCGTGATCCGGCACCGCCCCGGCGGGAACGGTCGCGCGTGTGGGCTCCACTCCTGCGAGTGGGCATTGCTCGGCTGTCTGGGCCGGGCCGGAGTCTAGCACAGGGTGCGTGCCGCGCCGGCGTCGTGCTCTGCTCGCCGACCCGACGGCTGCCGGAAGCCGCCCGAGTCGGCCGTTTCGCATTGTGTGTACCCAGTGCAACAGAACCCTGTTCTCGCGCCTCGGACGGACCCGGGCCGGGCGGCGTTCTCGCTACTTCGTCCCGAGCCACGCTCAGCGCGGGATGGAATGCGACCCCAGGGCACCCCTCCTGGGTGGGCGACCCCTCGAAATCGCCGTTCTGTTGTACCCAGTACACGCCCGGGCGCGCCGCCGCCCAGAGGTTCCCGAGAGGCTACGGTCAGGGCGCGATCGGGTAGCCGGGCCCGGGGACGTAGCAGGTGTGCCCGCCGAGGGCGGCGAACCCCAGGAAGAACGAAATTGCGGACAGGACGACGTCACTGCCGCTAACAACGAGGGCGACCCACCACCAGTGGACGCCGGCTCGCACCAGGGTCGTGCTCAGCAGGCTGGTCAGGGCCAGGCCGACGCCGACGCTGAAGCCCACGATCAGTGTCGGCGGCAGGAACGCAAGGGCCGGCGTGACCGTTCCGAAGCCGCAGTCGAAGGGCACGCCGATCCACTGCCAATAGACGAGCGCAGCGGCGCCGCCGATCACGGCAGTTACCACTGCGGCAGCGAGATACGTCTGGCGGGGGCTCAGGGATTGCCACAGGTAACCCGCGACGACTCCGGCCGAAAGCCAGATCGGCACGACCACGACCCATCCGAAGACGGCCGGATCAAACGGCCACCAGGCGAAGAACTGGTTGTCGAGCCATTGCAGGGTCCCGGCAACCGCGAGCAACCCGATCGGGATCGCAACTCCGAGGAGCAGGCGGATCGAGCCTGCCCCCGATTGGCCTCTCTCGACCTCGCGGATCCCAGAGCCCGTCATCTCCCACCCCGCTCCAGCAGCCCGTCGCGCGTGGCGAGCGTCGAGGCTCAGGCGGCGGGTGTCAAGAGCGCCATGGCCGTCACGTGGCCAGCGCATCGCGGTGGTGCCGGATCCGGGACGGGCCGCCGCGTTCGCCGGGTTCGACGACGACGAGGTCGATCCGGACGGGCAGCCTCGGCAGGGCCGTGCCGTCCGGGAGGGCGCTCATCTCGAGGAGACGTCCCAGGGCTGCCCGAAGGTGCGCGCGCTTGCGCCAGTCGAACGTCTCCTCGCCGAGGCCGTACGCCCGGCTCGCCCGCCAGCGGACCTCGACCACGACCAGCATCGCCGGCGGCCCGGCATCGACGGCGAGGATGTCGACCTCGTTCCGACCGAACCGGAGGTTGCGGCCGAGGATCGTCCAACCTGCGGTCACCAGGTTATCGGCGACCGTTGCTTCCGCCGCGTCGCCGAGTCGCTGGGCCGGTGTTCGCAATCCCGCGGCTCCACCAGAGAATCGGTCCACGGACGGATGCTGCGCTTCAGCGCTTATCCGGCGATCACCGGGCGAGCCTCAGCCGGGCAGCGATAGCGACGCGAGCGCCGACTCGAACTCTTCGCTGATCGCGGCAGGCTCCATCTCCACAGCCGTGCCCGAAGCCTGCTTGGACATCACCGGCACGCCGATCGAGCCAGGCACCAGCTCCTCGCCGAACAGGTCCAGCGTCTCCTGGTCCCCGGCCAGCGTCCGCTGGAGGGCGAGGAAGCTGCGCCGGTGGAACGGGGTCAGGCCGAGCTCGCGGATCGCCATCCGGTGCTCGAGCGTGGCGTAGCCCTGGTTGCGCTCCCAGCCGTAGCCCGGGTAGCGCACGGACAGCAGGGCCATCATCCGGTCACGGACGACCTTGGCGACGACCGAGGCGGCTGCGATCGAATAGACCTTCGCATCGCCCTTGACGATCGCCGAGTACGGTCCGACGGCCGTCTCGAATTCGGCAATCCGGTTGCCGTCGACGAGGACGTGGTCGTGCTCCCCCACCCTGCGGATGGCCCGGCGCATCGCGAGATGGGTCGCGTGATAGATGTTGAGCCGGTCGATCTCGGCGACCGACGCCGCGCCGACGCCGATCGCCCAGGCCCGGCGACGGATGATCGGGGCGAGGCGCTCGCGCTGGGCCGCCGAGAGGGTCTTCGAGTCGCGCACTCCCGGGATGCGCCGGCAGTTCGGCCGCATGATCACCGCGGCAGCGACGACCGCGCCACAGGTGGGGGCGACGCCGACCTCGTCGACGCCGACGACCCGTTCGAGCCCGTCGCGCCAGTACTTGCGCTCGAACCGGAGGGTCGGAACCTGGCTGCCCATTCGACCAGAGTCTAACGGGAGGACAGGACCGCGGCCCGGCTCGCGATGGATCGACGATGGCACGGGCGCTTGATGTGTGGTCGCTTCGACCGGTTCGTTCGCCCCAGGCGACACGCCGGCCCCGGGGCGCCACGTGCGACGGCAACGTGGCAGGAATCACAGACCCCGCCGTGGGGCGGGGTCAGAAGCCCGAAGCGGAGCCGCGGACTACGGGTTGCGGCGCTCGCGAAGCGTGGCGGCCTTGCCGACCCGGTCGCGCAGGAAGTAGAGCTGGGCGCGGCGCACCTGCTGGTGGCGCAGGACCTCGATCTTGTCGATCCGCGGGCTGTTGCTCTTGAACGTGCGCTCGACGCCGACGCCGCTGGC
>JANWLH010000117.1 GCA_025450915.1 Candidatus Limnocylindrales bacterium
GGACCGGTGCCTGGCCGCCCGGCCAGGGTTGCCTCTTCCACTCCGGTTGTCCGCGTTGGTAGGCTCCCCTCCGTGACTCGTGCTAATCGGCTTCGGTCGCCTGTCTTCGGCCTCGTTCTGATCGTGCTGGTGGCCTGCAACGCCTCGCCGTCGATTGCGCCAAGCGCCGTGAGCTCCCGGCCACCGGTTCCCTCCAGCCCGCCGGCAGCCGCCACCCCCAGCCCGTCGGCGGCTCCGCAACCGACCGCCAGCCTCCCGCCGGCCAGCGCCACGGTCACCTTTGGCGGCGGCGTGAAAGGCCTGGCGAAGGGAATCCAGGTCAGCTGTCAGTCGCCATCGTTGAGCGGGATACTCATCAACCTGGTGGGCGCGACGACGACCAAAGGCGTGTTCTCGGCCATCACGCTCGGGGCGGCGGGCATCTTCGTCACGATCGATGAGGGCTCCGGGACGACGTTCACGGCTCGCTCGTTCACCGGCCTGGGGGTTACGGACTTCGATCCCGCGAAGGGCGCCCAGCTCAACAGTCCGCTGACCGAGGTGACGACCACGTCGGGTCCCGGCAAGCTTCCAGCCATCTCGTCGATCAAGGGCAGCATCGATTGCGGGAGCCAAGTGCCCGGTAGCTCGACCCTGACGATCACGGGCACGGCCGCCGAAGGGCCGATCACCGGTCCGATCGATCCGATCCAGGTGGCTTGCAACCCGAATGCCAAGCCCGCCTCGGTCCACGCGGTCGGGCTGCTCAAGGTGGTCGACAGGACCGCCGAGGTCGTCTTCCAAGCGACAGCGAGTGGCTTCACGGCATTCATCCAGCGCACGGAGATCACGAACCAGCACTTCTTCGCGAGCACCGATCCCCAGGCAGTGACCCTGTCGCCGACCGGGGCCCACATCTCCGGGTCGGCCACCGAGACCGGCACGCCGAACAAGCTCCAGGTGAGTGGCGACCTGATCTGTGGCGTGATCAACCCGTAGGGCTGGATTCGGCCAACTCTCATGCTCCTCTCATCATCGCCTGCGAGGCTCGAGCTGCCCGTCAGCCTGGGGCTCCCGCGCCGGCAGGGCTTGGCCCCAGGGACCGTGCCTCGAGCCCGGTTCCCGGGGCCCCTCTGCATCAGCGATCAGGTCGTGGTCAGGAACAGCACCAAGGCCAGGACAGCGATCACCGCGACGACCAATGCCGGGACGACGATCCGCATCGTGATCGGTCGGATCCGGCTGCCGCCGAACCGCTCGCGGTAGTCGGCGTCGAGGGCCAGCATGTCGGCCATCGTCCGGATTGGGCGTGGAGCCCCGTGCGTTTGCCGAAGGCGGTCCAGGCCCTCGCGCTGAAGGGCGACGGCATCAGCCAGGGTCGTCGAGACGATCCGTACCTGGAGCCCCTGGCGATCGGTGGGCTGCCCGCGTGGATGCATCGTCGCCAGCCAGGTTCCATCCAGCCAGGCTGAGTAGATGCCCGTCAACCCACCGATCGCCGGAGCGTCGACGAGGATGGCATACGACTCGGCGTCGGCAGCGGCAAGGATCCAGGCGAAGCGCTCCCCGACCGGCAGGATGAGCCGGGTGACGCCCAACGGCCGATAGCCGAGCGGGTCGAGCAGATAGGCCCGATCTGCGACCCCGACGGGTTGGACCGGTGCCCGGCCGGTTGCGTCTTCCTGGCGGCGCCGGGCCGTCCCCGCGTAGATCTGCCAGCTCCGGATTGCTCCGGGTCCCAGCCGGAGCAGCAGCCCGGTGGCACAGACCACGACCGCCAGGGCGAGGCCACGTTCGACGCTCACGACCCTGATCCTAGCGAGTCAGCCGGCCGGCGCGGGCCGTCGGTCGGACGCTGTCAGGCATTCGCAATGCCCCGGGTGCCTGCGTGACCCTTCCTGCGAGCCCGAGGCAGGCAGAGTAGTCGCCAGCTCCTCTTCAACGGGCGAGCTCCGCCGGCAAGGGACCGTCCTACATAGAGCGCCTTCGACCCAGCGATTTGAGTCGGAGGCGCTCATTCTGTTACGCCCAGGCATGAGCTAGAAGGTGATCCAAGGTCGCGATGACGGCCCTCCTCTTGGGACCACTCCTTCGCCACGTCGGTGAACGCGATGCGACGCTGTGGTTCGAGACCGACGCCCCGTGCACCGTCCAGGTGCGCGCCGGCGCCCAGGTCGCGGAAGACCGCACGTTCAGGGTGGCCGGTCACGACTACGCGATCGTCATCATCGAGGGCCTCGAGCCGGGATCATCCACGGCCTACGAAGTTCGAATCGATGGTGCGCTCGTCTGGCCGTTGCCGGAGTTGGGGTTCCCGGCCAGCCGGATTCGCACCCAGCACCCGGGGACGCCGGTCCGGCTGCTCTTCGGCTCGTGCCGGGAGCCGAGCGATCCTGGCGGGCACTCCGGCGCCGACCCCGATGTGCTCAGTGCCTATGCCCGTCGAATGGCCAGCCAGGCCCACGAGGAATGGCCGGACCTCATCGTCATGATGGGCGACCAGATCTACGCCGACGACACCTCGGCGAGTGTCCGCAAGTTCATCCGTCGCCGGCGAAACGTCCATCGCCCGCCGCGCTACGAGGTCGCCGATTTCGAGGAGTACACCGCGCTTTACTACGAGACGTGGGGGATCTCCGAGGTCCGCTGGATCCTGGCCAATCTCCCCAGCGCGATGATCTTCGACGACCACGACGTGCGGGATGACTGGAACACCTCCCACGCCTGGCGCCTGGACATGCAGCGGACTCCGTGGTGGGAGGAGCGGATCACCGGGGCGCTGATGTCGTACTGGATCTACCAGCATCTCGGCAATCTCTCGCCGGCGGCGCTGCGAACCGACCCGACGCTCGCGGCCATCCGGGCGGCAACGGATGGGGAGCCGGTCCTCCGGGCGTTTGCCCAGGCCGCCGATCGCGAGGCCGACGGCGCCAAGGGCGCGATGTGGTCGTACCGCCGGGATCTCGGCGATGTCCGGCTGCTGGTCATTGATTCGCGCTGCGGCCGGATCCTCGCCGATGGCCAGCGCTCAATGGTGGGAGAGGCTGAGTTCGCGTGGATCGAGGCCCAGGTCGAGGATGGCCAGTACGACCACCTGGTCGTCGGCTCGTCGCTGCCATGGCTGCTGCCACGCGCCCTTCACGACCTCGAGTCCTGGGATGAGGCACTCAGCGCCGGGCTGCGCGGTCCGCATCTGGCGCGCTTCGGGGAGTGGCTGCGAAGAGCGGTGGATCTCGAGCACTGGGCCGCGTTCCGCGCCTCGTTTGATCGGCTCACCCGGCTGTTCGCCCGAATCGGGCGCGGCGACCACGGAGGCCGGCCGCCGGCAACGATCTGTGTCATCTCCGGCGACGTCCACCACACCTATGTCTCGGAAGCGGCCTACCCGGAATCCATGGCGTCGCGGGTCTACCAGATCACGTGTTCGCCGATGCACAACACGATCCCGCGGGCGATGCGGGTGGTCTTTCGACTCGGGTGGAGCAAGAAGGCCGCCCGGGTCATGCACGCCCTCGGACGGTTTGCCGGAGTGGACCCCATGTTGATCGAATGGCATCACCCGACCGGACCCCATTTCGGGAACGAGCTGGCGCTGCTGGTCTTCGAGGGCCGCTCGGCGCGGGTGATCCTCGAGCGCTCGCTGCCGCCGCCTGCGGGGACCCTCGGCGAGGACGTCTCGGTGGCTCAACCCGGCCTGGCGATCGTCGCAGACCTCTCCCTGACCGACGCAACGCCGGGCTGATCCTCAGGCGACACTCCGGCCCGGGCCGCGCGGTGTCATGGCATTGCAACGAGGCCGGTGCTCCTGGAGGCTTCGACGTAGGTCGCTGGCCCCCACTCTGCAACGACGGGGAGAGGATCAAGGAGGCATCCAGGCATCGTGGCTAGCTCGACCTTCGCGAACCAGCGTCGTTCCGACCCCTCGTCGGGGATTCGGGGCGCCTACCGGCACCACCTCAGCGGTGGACCAACCGAGGCGTCCTGGGTGGCCACGATCGCCTACTTCGCGACCCTCGTCGCGGTTCGCATCGGCACCACGCTGACCCACACCGAATCCTCAGGCGGCGACATCGTGATCGGCGGAGCCCATATCCACCATGTCGTGTTCGGAATCGCGGCGATTCTTTTCGCCGGAGTCTTCGCTCTCGACGAGACTTTCCGTCTGCCGCGTGCGGCGCTCTTCGGCATCGGTGCCGCCCTGGTCCTCGATGAGTTCGCCCTCGTCGTCTTCCTCAAGGACGTCTACTGGCTGCCCCAGGGCCTGCTCAGCTGGTTCGCGATCGGCGTGGGCTTGCTCGGTCTGCTGGCCAATGCCTGGCGGAGCGGTCCGTTCTGGCAGGAGCTCTTCAGGGCGGACGGCCACCGCCGCGGGCAGCAGGCCCACGAGCAGCGGTCATGACCACGATCATCTCGGTCTTCGGGATCCTCGGCCGGTTCGCCGGCGACCTGATGATGTCGGCCCTGGGCTGGGCAAGCAGTCTCCTGTTTGGCCGGGTGCCCCGGTCGCACCAGATCTACCTGGTCCTGATGATGGCCGGCTCATTCCTCTGGATCGTCGCAGTGCTTGGCGTCGTCGTGCCGAGTGTCGCGACGTTCGTGCTCACCGCGACCCCCCATCCCGTCTTCGTCAACTTGCGCTGGTTCACCGCCGCCCTCTTCGTGACCCTGGTGGCCCTGCCCCTGCTGGTTGGCGCTGCCGGCTATCTCGTGCCCGCCGAGGGCGAACGCGTGGAGGGTGCCCGCGTCGCCATCGAGGTCCTGCGCGGGTATCTGCTGGCGCCCCTCCTCAGTGCCTTGCTGGTCTTCATGGCCGGCGTCGGGATCGTGCGCAAGTTCCGGAGCCTGCATCACGGCTGGGTCGAGACCCATGTGCCGATCGTCGCCGTCCCGGGCCGCTACGACGAGATGGTCGATGACCTCCAGCGCGGGCTGAGTGCCGATGGCACGAAGGTCGATGAGCGCGACGCGCCGCGGGTCCTGACCCTGCCCGCGATGATCCTGACGCGCGTCGCCGGCCCGAACGTCCGCAAGCTGCGCCCGGACCGGCTCAAGGAGCTGTGCGCGGACGACGTGCGCATTGGGGTCTACCCCTACGACATCGCCATCTCGTCGACAAAGGAGGCGCGGATGCGCCTCCGGGCTGCGGTCATGGACGCCCTTGGCAACGCCGATGCCCACCTCACGACGAGCGCCGAGGCACAGGCCGTGGAGGCACGAATCCAGCATCTCGGCGAAGCGCTGGCCGGCGGAGCGGTCGGATCGGACATCGAGCGGGGCTTGGTGGACATCGACCGCAGGCTCCTCCGTCTGATCATCTCGGCTGAAGAGTGGGACATCCTGTACCGCCAGCGGCTCAAGCTCGAATCCACGTTCCTTCGCCGAAGCGCCCGCTCCAGCCACGAGGCGCCCTTGGCCTCATTGCCCCAGCTGACACATACGGAGGTTCCCGTCGGATGAGCACGGTATCGATCGCCGCTGAGGACCGGCCGGCTGCCGACAAGGCGGGCGCAAACCAGTTCAACTCGTTGTTGCTGGTGCTTGCAATCGTCAGCCTCACCGCGTTCGTCGCCCTGACGGCGGCCCTCCTCGCCCGCGTTGTCTTCCCGTTCGACCAGCCGATCCTGGCCTACGTTCATGGCTGGGACGGGACGCCCGCAATCTGGAACGCCGTGTCCCAGTCGGCAAACTTCCCACTGATCGGAATCGGCGTCGGGCTGGTCCTGTGGCTCGTGTGGAAGCACCATTACCACGAGGCCGTCATTGTCGTCCTCCTGCTCGTGGCGGTGACCGCCGGCAGCGAGGGCATCAAGCAGCTGACGGCTCGGCAGCGTCCCGCGGGCAATGGCGACGGGATCCCCGGCGTTGTCTACAGCTACCCGTCCGGGCATGTCCTCGAATGCCTCACGATCCTGGGGACCGTCGCGATCCGCTTCTGGCGGACGTCGGGTCACAGCCTGCTGCGGATCCTGCTGGTGATCGCCGTCGCGATCGAGGTGATCCTTGTGGGGATTGCGAGAATGGCCCTGAATGAGCACTACCCGACCGACCTGCTCGGTGGCCTGTTCGGGGCTGTTGCAGCCTTGAGCATGTACACGTGGTTCACTCGTCGAGGTGGATGGGCCGGCCCGCCCGCCACCGAGTCCGGCGCGGCCGATGACTGACCAGGCCGGGACCACCCCGGAGCCTGCCACGGAGCGACCGCTCGGGGAGGCCGGACCGCTGGGCCCCGGCGCGACCGCGCCCGCTCCACCGGTGCCGGCGGCCCCGGCCCCGCGTGAAGTCGGGCTCGCGACGATCACCGTCGTGTCCGGCTTCGCCGTCCTCGTGGCCTGCCTGGTGGTGCTGGGCTCGATCGCCGAGGGCATCCGGGCGCAGGAGGTCTTCGCCCTCGATACCTGGGCGACGCCCCTTCTCCATGGGATCTCCTCGCCGGGTATGGACACCTTCATGAACCTGATGACCGACCTGGGCTCGATCCTGGTCCTGCCGGTGCTCTTCGTGCTGGCCGAGGCCTGGCTGCTCGGGACCAGACGCTTCCGGGCGGGTCTGTTCCTGCTCGTCGCGATGATCGGCAGCCTCGTCCTGCAGGGCACGATGAAGGTGTTCTTCGCGCGCCCGCGGCCGCAGCTGCCGTATGCCCATGTACTGCCCGACTACAGCTTCCCGAGCGGCCACACGATGAACGCCGTGATCTTCTACGGCGGCGTTGCCCTGCTCCTCTGGTCCATCTACGGGCGCCGGGCAGGATGGGCGTCGGTCGTCGTGGCGACGGTCCTTACGGTCGGTGTTGGAATCAGCCGGATCTACCTTGGCTATCACTACCTGACGGACGTCGTCGGGGGCATCCTGGCCGGGCTCGCCTGGCTGGTGGTGGTCAGCGTCACATTCCGGGCTCGACCGACCTGGCAGCGCTGGCGCACGGCGTGGACGACCCATCGGCCCACCGGTACCGGTCCGGGCCGGGCGACGACGAGGTGATCCGCGCGCTGGTGATCGGGCGGCGCCGAAAGGGGCGCCACGTGGGCCGGAACGTCCGGCTCGTCCAGTCACTGTTGCGGGCCGAGGGTTGGCGGGTCGACTCGAAGATGGTCACGAAGAAGCCGCCGCTGCAGCGCGCGGCCGAGCGGGCGGTTGCCAAGGGCCTCGATGTCGTCATCGCGGTCGGCGGCGATGGAGCCGTGGTCCGGGTGGCGTCCGGCCTGGCCCAGTCCAAGGTTGAGCTGGGGATCGTGCCCATGGGGACGGGCAACCTCGTGGCAGGCAACCTCGACCTGCCGCACGGGGTGCACGACGCCACCCGGGTGATCATCGGTCGCCACGTGCGCCGGATCGACCTTGGCCACGTGAAGGTGGGTGACGCCGAGTACGACTTCGCCGTCGCCTGCGGGATCGGTTTCGACGCCGCGGTCATGGACGCAACCGGGAGAGGCCAGAAGATGCGCTGGGGCAAGCTCGCTTACCTTGCCAACGCCCTCGGCCAGACCGGCACGATCCGCAACGTCGCCCACCGGATCACCCTGGACGGGGTGGTCACCGAGACGGAGGCGGCCCAGGTCTTCATCGCGAACTTCGGCAAGATGCTGCCGTTCATCTCGCCGCGCCAGCCGATCGAGCCCGACGACGGGCTGCTCGACGTCATCGTCGTTCGGGCATCGGGTCCGCTACCCGGCCTGCTCGCGAGCTGGGAGGCGATCCGCCAGGAGGGGCTGGGCGAGAGCGACGGCGGCCATGTGTTCCGAGCCCAGGCCCGCGAGGTGCGCGTCGAGACCGATCCGGATCGCCTTGTCGAAACGGACGGCAACGCGATCGGCAAGACGCCGGTCCAGGCCACGATCCGGCCGCTGGCGCTGCGGGTGATCGTCCCTCGGAAGTAGCCGCCCGCGCTAGGTGCGCCGGGTGTCGCGCCTGAACAGGGTCATCGCAGCCAGCCCGAACACCGCCGTCCAGACGAGCACGCTGATGAGCCACGCCAGATCGAACGGGCCGCCGAGCAACGGGAAGCGGGCGATCGCCGCGACGCCATACGTGGGCACGAACGGGGCGATGTTCTGCATCACCAAGGGCAGCAGGTTCACCGGAATGAACAGCCCGCCGAACAGCGAGAAGATCCCGAGCGTAGGACCGATCGCCTGCATCACGTTCTCCGAGGGCAGCAGGTAGCCCATGAAAAGCCCGAAGCTCGCGAAGACGAACGAGGCGGCCCAGGCCAGGAGCGCGGTCAGGACCCATGTAACCGGCGCCATCTCGACGCCGCTGAACGCGCCGATCGTGTAGACGACGAGGACCGAAGTCAGGCCCAGGAGCATCGCCATCAGGATCTTGATCGCGATGTACGCGAAGGGAGTCAGCGGGGTCAGGCGGAGCTGCCGGCTCCAGCCCAGGGCGCGCTCGATCGAGACCATCGCGCCGCCGGAGGTCGCGGCGAGCATCGCGCCATAGACGGCGATGCCGATCATCGTCGTCGCCGGGTTGATCACGGTCCCGCCGAGCTGGATGCCCCGGCGGTCCGACTTCAGCAGGATGAAGAGGATCGCGGGCACGACGAGGGTGAGGACGACGGTCCGCCGGTTGCGCAGGAGGCGCCGGACCTCGATCAGCAGGAACGTCCGGTTGAGGCCGCCGAGCGCGGGTCGCCGGCGCGCGTCGAACGACCGCTGCGTTCCCGGGACCGGGGTGCTCATTGAGGGCTCCCATCGCCGGTCAGCGCCAGGAACGCCTCCTCGAGGTTGTGGACGACGATCTCGACGTCGTGGGCCGGCGTGGAGCTGAGCAGGTAGCGCGCCACCGCATCCGAATCCAGGCTCTGGATGAGGACCCGATCACCGCGGATCTCGACCGAGCGGACGCCCGGCAGGGCCGACAACGCCGCCTGGTCGGCGCCCGGCAGGGTCGCCCGGACCGATCGTCCGCTCGAGAGGTTTCGAACCTCCGCCGCGGTCCCGTCGGCCACGATCCTGCCCTGGCGAAGGAGGATGATTCGATCCGCGTAGGCGTCGGCCTCCTCGAGGTAGTGGGTCGCGAAGAGGACCGTGCGACCTTGCCCGGCGTCGCGCCGGATCGCCGTCCAGAAGTCCCGGCGCCCCTCGACGTCCATTCCGGCCGTTGGCTCGTCGAGGACCATCAGCGCGGGGTCGGGCAGGAGAGCCAGGGCAAATCGGAGCCGCTGCTGCTCACCGCCCGAGCAGGCGCGCACGAGCCGGTTGCCGATGTCGACGATGCCGGCCCGCTCGAGGACCTCATCGACGGGCCGCGCGTTGGCGAAGACCGATGCCGTCAGGCGGGTCGTCTCGCGGACCGTCAGGTCCTTGAGCAGGCCGCCGGTCTGCATGACCGCGGCAACGAGACCGCGCGAGATCGCTGCCGACGGCGCCATGCCGAGCACGGCCACGGTTCCCTGGTCGGGCTGGCTGAGGCCCAGGATCATGTCGATCGTCGTGGTCTTGCCGGCGCCGTTGGGACCCAGGAGCGCCGCGATCTCACCGAGCTCGAGGTGGAGGTCGATGCCGTCAACGGCCCGAATCGCGCCGAAGGTGCGGTGAACGCCGGAGAGATCGACCGCGGCCGGCGTCGTCGTCGCCAGGCGGCCCGCCGCATCGGCAACGACAGCGAGGCTCATTGCAGAGAGTCTAGGGCGCTCCCGGATTCGTGCGGAATGGTGAGGGAGTGGCAGCCGTCGTCGCCCCACCGGCCCGCGCCCGCGTTCGCCCCTGGCGAGCTCCTTCACGAGCCGGCCGTTCCCGACCTGACCCGGTGCCGCCACGCACCACAAGCCAGGCAGCGAGCCAAGTACGGGCCTGAATTACTGCCCGTTTCGGGATGGTTTTGAAATGCCTGGATGCGCAACCATAGGGGCCTTCGCAGGTCCGGCTCCCCGGAGTCGCCCGAGCCCTGCTCAGCCGCCGCCCGAACGCCCCGAATCGGCGGGTGAAATCTCGACATGGGCCAAGGAGAAGGTGCATGCGGGCATCCAGCGGACTGCGACGAGGGCTCAGCCTCGTCAGCGGAGTCGCACTCTCCACGAGCGTCCTGCTCAGTGGAGGCTCGGCTGCGATCGCGACGGTCGCCAGCCACGCAGTCAGCAACGACATCACCATGAAGGTCCCGGCCGGCAGGCCGGTCGGCCACGTCTTCGGCTGCCAGACAGACCCGACTGCGGCCCTCGTCTGCTACAGCCCGGAACAGATCCAGAAGGCATACGGCATTGACAAGCTCCAGGGTCGTGGCGTGACCGGTGCCGGCCGAACGATCGTGATCATCGATGCCTTCCAGAATCCGACGATGGCGTCCGATCTCGCGGCGTTCGACTCAACCTTCGGACTTCCGGATCCCACCTTGAACATCATTGCGCCGGACGGCCTGACGCCGTTCGATCCAACGAATGCCGACATGGTCGGATGGGCCGGCGAGATCGCCCTGGACGTGCAGTGGTCACATGCGGTCGCACCCGGGGCCAAGATCGACCTCGTCCTGTCCAAGTCCGATCAGGACGCGGACATCCTCAGCGCCACGCAATACGCCGTCGATCACAACCTGGGCGACGTGATCTCGCAGTCGTTCGGCGAGAACGAGAATTGCGTCGATCCGACGATCTTCAAGGCCCAGCATGCGATGTTCGCCAGCGCCGTTGCGAAGGGCATCACCCTGTTCGCGTCATCCGGCGATGAAGGCGCCGCCCTGCCGACGTGCGACGGCTCGTCGTGGGTTCAGGCAGCGAGCTCGCCGGCGGACGACCCGTTCGTCACGGGCGTTGGCGGAACCGAGCTGATCGCCGCGCCCGCCTGCCGGGATGCGACGACGCTGAACGAGATCCCGTGCGCCAGGCCAGCCAAGCCGGCCGGCACGTACGAGAGCGAGACCGCCCTGAATGAACCCGCGGGTGAATTCACGGAGGGCAACTTCTCGACCGGCGGCGGGTTCAGCGACCTGTTCAAGCGGCCCGATTTCCAGGACGGGATTCACGGGATCTCCCGGAGTACCCGAGGCGTTCCCGACGTTGCCTACACCGGTGCGATCGGCCATGGCGTGCTCGCGTCGTGCGGCGCCTGCGCCGGCATCTCGACGCCTGCCTTCTTTGTCTTCGGTGGGACGAGCGTCGGTTCGCCGCAGTGGGCGGGCCTGACTGCGCTCGCGGACCAGCTGGGCCATCACCGGGTGGGCGACATCAACCCGGCGCTCTACGCGCTGGGGCGCCTCGGGTCCGCCCTCACGGTCCATGATGTGAAGAAGGGCAACAACACCGTGACCGAGTTTGACGCAACCGACAGCCCGGTCGACGTGGCCGGGTTCAACGCAGGTCCCGGCTGGGATGCCACGACCGGCCTCGGGACCCCGCGCGCCGATGTGCTCGTGCCGTACCTGGCCATCGCCTCCCACTGATCCTGCGCATACCGAAGAGCCGGCTGGACACCACGTCCGGCCGGCTCTTCTCGTTGCCCCGCGGGATCCGACCGTCAGACGCGCCTGCCGACCTTCCCTCCTGTCGACGTTCGCTCGACGAGGACCCGGATCGGGCTCGCTTCGCCGGCATTTGCAAGCTGCTGGTTACAAAGCGATGACCCGCCGATGATGACCGCGGGCGATGGGCACCCTACCGTTGGGTCATTCGTTTCGGTTGGCTGAACGCAAGCAACCGGCCGGGCGACCATAGCGACAGCGACGGCAGAGTCCATACGCCTGCCGGCGTTGTCGCGCTCACCGCCATGGCCGGCGCGTCAGACTGGGTCGGCCGAGCCCTCCACCGCGCGTCGCGAACGCGACTCGCCGCGCGGCCGGCCGGCGATCAGGCCGAAGCTTCGAATCCAGTCGGGCTTGATCCGGATCAGGGCCTCGTCATAGCCGGGGCCGAACGCTGTCCCGGGCCCTGTCAGCCGCACCGCCTTCCCGCGGACCTCGACAACTCGCGGTAGCCACGGCGGGAGGACGTCATCGACGACAAACGCGACCCGCGGCTCGGCCACCACGTCCCGCCACTTCTTGCTCTCGAGCATCCCCTGACCGCCGATGTCGATCGTGTCGAACTCCGGGTTGTACCGGAAGCCGACCGGCGTCACGAAGGGCGCCCCATCCGGGCCGACAAGCGCCAGGCGGCCGAGCTTCTGGCCCGCGAAGTAGTCGAGCTCGAGTTGCGAGAAGACGCTCATGTGGCCGGGCCTGGTTGCCGCTAGCTGATGCGGCGCAGGAACCACAGGATGACCACACCGATCAGCCACGGGATCGCGAGCAGGATCGTGGCCCCAAGCCCGAGGATCCAGCCGACCGGACCAAGACCGGTCAGCAGGAGCAGGAAGACTGGCAGGGCGAGCGCCCAGAGGATGAGGAGCACAGTGAGCGGCCCGTGCAGCACGCTGTGGCGCTGCTGGACGTAGACGACGCGAGGCTGAGAGTCGAACACCGGATTGGTTCCTTTGTGGTGGGCGAGCGTCGCCCGTCACCGCCAGTATCCCAGATCATGGAGATCGGGCCCCGCGACCGGCCCGCGCAGCCGCTCGCCTCGGTCGATCGTAGGATCGGTTCCAGCAATCGTTCGCGTCGAAGCAAGGAGGCCTGCACGTGCCGCGTCAGCCGCGTCAGCCGCGTCAGCCGTATCGCCATCCGGTCAATCACCTCCTGTTGGACGAAGCCCCGCGGGGTGCCCGGATCGCCGACATGGTCACCGGGTTCATGGGCAGCTGGCGATTCATCATTGTCCAGACCGTCATCGTCCTGTGCTGGCTGGCGGCCAACATCTACCTCCTGACGAGGCCCTTCGACCCGTATCCGTTTATCCTCTTGAACCTCGCCTTCAGCACGCAGGCGGCCTACGCTGCCCCGCTGATCCTGTTGGCAGGCAATCGGGCCGCTGCCCACGATCGGGCGACGCTCGAGCACGCCGCTGCCCAGGCCGATCTCGAGGAGAAGCAGAACGAGGGACTCATCTCGGCCGGCAAGGAGTCGCTCAAGCATCTGACCGAGGTCGCCGAACGCACGCTGGCCATCGAGGAGACGCTGCGCGCCCAGGACGATCAGCTCCTGCGAATGGAGAAGGCAATCCTGGCGTTCGAACGCGATCGATCCGTCCACGTCGGCGCGGGCCGGCGTCGAGCTGCGGCGGGAACGAAGGTTGTCGACAAGCCGGCATGAGCTACGACCACGACACCCGCGTCGACGACTACATCAATGACCTGCCGGAATGGCAGCGGGCGACCTGCCAGCAAGTCCGGGAGCTGGTCCATGCCGCCGATGCCGAGGTCGTCGAAACGATCAAGCGGACCAACCGGCCGTACTTCGTGCTCCAGGGCAATATCTGCGCCCTGCTGGCAGCGAAGGATCACGTGAACGTCTTCCTGTACGACGGCGCGATCGTCCCCGACCCCCAGGGAATCATCACCGCCGGGCACGACAACACGACCGCCCGCACGGTCTCGTTTCGTCAGGGCGAGACGATCAATGGGCCTGCCCTTCTCGCGATGTTCCGCCAGATCATTGCCAACAACCGTGCCGGCGGCTGGCGCCAGCTCAAAGGCCGAGGAGCTCCCGGGGCCACGGCGTGACGCTGCCGGCGACGGTCGGCGCTGCTTGCGATCGATCGACCATGAGCCAGCTCGACCTCGGTGGGGAATCTCACCTGCGAACCCGACAGGGTCCCGCGCCCACCAACAGGCGTCGGAGAGGTCGCAGTCTCGTTGCACGAGAGGCCTCCGCGCACCGGATTGTGCGAGCACGCAAGGGACCCTGGGAATTGATGGCATACCATAGGGTTGCGGGGGGATCCGTCGCGACGCGGCGTTGACCGCCTACTGACTCCCGAGAGTCCTGAGGAGTTCCAATGCATCGTCCAGGGATCAGCGCTCGTCTCACCGGCTTGCTCGCCTCCGCCGTCCTCATGAGCGGGATGGCCGTCCAGGTAACGCCCGTCCTGGCTGCCTCCAGCCAGGCACCGGTGCGATTGACGGCCAGCATCCACAGCTCGGTTCCGGTTCAATCGGGCGGCAGTGGAACCATCAACGTTCGGGCCCTCGCGGGCCATTCCGCCGTGAGTCCCACCGCCAGCGGCGTCGCCGGCCTGCAGGCACTGAGCCAGGTTGAAACCAAGTCTGCGCTCGCCGCGGCCAAGAACCAGGCCAAGGTCGGCCCGAACGTCGTCGGGCCTCCGGATCCCGACCCGATGACCGACTCCGGCAACCCGGCCGCCACGACGCCCGTCGCCGCGGTGGGCCAGTCGGAGCCCGGGTCAGGTACGGTCGAACCGGCCAATCCGGGGATTGCTGTCGGACCCGACAGCCTGATCCAGACGGACACGAACTCACTCGAGTTCGCGAGTCGCACCGGGACATCGCTGAAGAAGGTCGGGTTGGCGACGTTCTTCAAGCTCTCGACCCGGGTCGGCTATTCCACCTTCAACGCCGAGCCGCGGGTCATGTTCGACACGGCCCGCCAGCGCTGGATCGTCTCCGAGCTGAGCTGGGACTGCGCGACCCACACGTTCCCGAAGGACCTGGCCATCCATGGCCACGGTTACATCGACTACGCGATCTCGAATACAACCGATCCCCAGGGCACATGGACGATCTCCTATTTCGTCTTCCACGACCTGCTGCCGGACCAGCCCGCGTTCGGAACGTCCACGGACAAGCTGGCGTTCGGCGCCAGGATGTTCGTGATGGGCCCGGGAGGCAGCAAGACGACTCCGGGTTGCATCAGCGCCACGTCCCACGGATCCGACGGAATCGTGACGGACTGGGCGAGCCTCGCGGGCGCCTTCAATCCCGTGACGCTGCCCTACAAGAGCACGGCCTATCCGGAGCTCGATGCCCTGCGCGTCGCCACCCAGGAGCCGATCGTGGATGCCGACATCCGGATGATCGGCTTGGCGAATGGCACAGGCTCGGGTGAATCCCCTGGTGATGTCATCTATGCCGACGTGACGGGTTCCGCAGCCCACGGTACCGTCGCCGTGGCCGAATCCGATCTCACCGCCGACAGCATCCTGGCGCCGTTCGCCGTCGGCCTCGCCGCCCCGCCCGCGCCGGCCCAGCCCGGTGGCACCCTCACGACCGCGATCAGCGGCGCGCCCGACAGCGTCGTCTACGACA
>JANWLH010000118.1 GCA_025450915.1 Candidatus Limnocylindrales bacterium
CGCGCGAACGGTCTCGGCGCGCGTCGGGCTGGCGACAAGGCCGATGTAGGCAGGCTCGAGGCGGAGTGCCGACAGGACGGCCTCTTCGTCCCAGGTCCCCTGGCTGGCGACCACGACGTACGGGCCGACCGCCGGCTTGGGCAGGCCAGCGAAGTCGTCGCCGGCGATCACCCGGATCGCGTCGGGCAGATGGCCGCCTTCGGCGACCGGGTCCATCACGCTGACATCGAAGCCCATCGCCAGGCCGAGCTCGGCGAGCGCTCCGGCGATCGGGCTCGTCCCGGCGATCCACAGGGCCGGGGCCGGCAGGTGAGGTTCCACGTAGATCTCCAGGGTTCCGCCCGAATGGCAGGTCATGATCTCGTCGACGACGCCGTCGCCGCGGCGCGAGTCGGACGGCAGCTCCTTGCTGATCCGGAGCAGGCGGGGCTGGCCGTCGGCAATCGCCCGGAGCCCCTCGCGGATCACGAGCGGCCGGGCGCAGCTGCCGCCGACGAAGCCCTCGATCGAGCCATCGGGGTGGATCAGGCCCCGGGCACCGGGACGCGCCGAGGTCGGCCGGCGCACCGCGACGACCGTCGCCAGGGCGAAGGACTGGCCGGCCCGGTCGAGCTCGACGGCCCGGGCCAGGAGGGAGACCGGCGACGTCATCGCGGCGCCGCCGGCAGGATCGGAGTGGCTACGCCGTCACTCCCTTCTCGTTGAGGATCGCCCAGATCTTCTGGGGCGTCAGCGGGATGTCGATGTTCCGGACGCCCAGGTGCCACAGGGCGTCGACGACGGCATTGTTGATCGCCGGCGGGGCACCGACCGTGGCCGACTCGCCGACGCCCTTCGCCCCGATCGGATGATGAGGGGACGGAGTGACGGTCTTGCCGGTCTCCCAGGCGGGCGTCTCGACGGCGGTCGGCAGGAGGTAGTCCATGAACGTGCCGGCGAGGTTGTTGCCCAGCTCGTCGTACGAGATCTCCTCGTAGAGCGAGGGCGCGAAGCCCATCGTCAGTCCGCCGTGGATCTGCCCGTCGACGATCATCGGGTTGATGATGTTGCCGCAGTCATCGACGGCCACGAACCGGCGGACGGTCACCTGGCCGGTCCCCCGGTCGATGTCGACGACGCAGATGTAGCTCCCGAAGGGGCAGGTCAGGTTTGGCGGGTCGTAGTAGTCGACCGCCTCGAGGCCGGCCTCCATGCCGGCCGGATGGTTCGTGTACGCGGCAAAGGCGATCTCCTGGATCGTCTTCGACTTGTCCGGCGAGCCCTTGACCGAGAACTTGCCGTTCGTCCACTCGAGGTCGTCTTCGCTCGCCTCGAGGAGATGCGCGGCGATCTTGCGTGACTTGTCCCGGATCTTGCGGGCGGCGATTGCCGTGGCCGCCCCGGCGACCGGAGTCGATCGCGAGGCATACGTGCCCAGGCCGTAGGGTGCGGTGTCCGTGTCGCCGTATTCGATCTTGATGTCGGCGACCGGGAAGCCGAGCTCCTCGGCGATGATCTGGGCGAACGTCGTCTCGTGCCCCTGGCCCTGGGTCTGGACGCCGATGCGGGCCAGGACCTTGCCGGTCGGATGGACCCGGATCTCGCAGCTGTCGAACATCTTGATGCCCAGGATGTCGAAGTCGTGCGACGGCCCGGCGCCGACGATCTCGGTGAACGAGCTGATCCCGATGCCCATGAGCTCGCCCTTGGCGCGCTTCTCGAGCTGCTCCTTGCGCAGGTCGTCGTAGCCGATCATGTCGAGCGCCTTCTGGAGCGCTCGCGGGTAGTCACCCGAGTCGTACGACCAGCCGGTCGGCGTCTTGTACGGGAACTGGTCCGGCTGGATGAAGTTCTCCATCCGCAGCCTGGCCGGATCCTTGCCGATGTCGTGGGCCAGGATGTCGACCATCCGCTCGATCGCGTGGACCGCCTCGGTCACCCGGAACGAGCAGCGGTAGGCAACGCCTCCGGGCGGCTTGTTGGTATAGACGCCATCGACCTCGACGAAGGCATTGTCGAAGTCGTACGAGCCGGTGATCACGTTGAACAGGCCCGCCGGGAACTTCGACGGGTCGGCCGCGGCGTCGGTATAGCCGTGGTCGGCGACCGTCTTCACCTTGAGGGCGGTGATCTTGCCGGCCTTCGTCGCGCCCAGCTCGGCGTGGATGTGGTAGTCCCGGGCGAACGAGTCGGCCTGCAGGTTCTCCGAGCGATCCTCGATCCACTTGACCGGCTTGCCGACGGTCAGCGAGGCGACGACGGCCAGGACATAGCCGGGATAGACCGGCACCTTGCCGCCGAATCCGCCGCCGATGTCGTGGGTCTTGACCCTGATGTTCTGCTCGGGCAGGCCGGACACGAGGGCGAGCACGGTGCGGATGGCGTGGGGCGCCTGGCTGGTCATGTGCAGGGTCATCTGGCCGCGGGTCGCGTTCCAGTCGGCGATGCACCCGCAGGTCTCGATCGAGGCCACGTGGATCCGGGGGATATAGATGTCCTCCGAGACGCGCACCTCGGCCGCTTCCATCGCCGTGTCGGTGCCCGCCCGATCGCCCGATTCCCAGTGCCAGATGTGGTTGTTCGCCTTGTCCGGGCCGCGGTCGGGCCGGAGGACGAACGCGTCCGGCTCGAGCGACTTGAACGGGTCGACGATGACCGGCAGCGGCTCGTAGTCGACGAGCACCGCAGCGACGCCGTCGGCGGCGATGTAGCGGCTGGTGGCCACGACGGCGGCGACTTCCTGGGCCTGGTACATGACCGTGTCGGTGGGCAGGACCATCTGCTTGTCGCCGGCGAGGGTCGGCATCCAATGGAGGCCGGCCTTCTCGAGGTCGGCGCCGGTGATCACGGCCAGGACGCCCGGGATCTTCAGGGCCTCCGACGCGTCGATCCCCTTGATCGTCGCGTGGGCGTATGGGCTGCGGACGATGTCGAGCCAGAGCATCCCCGGCAGGACGAGGTCGTCGATGTATTCACCCTGGCCGCGGATGAAGCGCGGGTCTTCCTTGCGCTTGACGGAGTAGCCCATCCCGCCGACGGCCTCGGTGGTCTGGGGTGTTTCCTTGAGCAGCCCGGTTTCGGACATCATGTCGGTCATCGTGTCGCCCTCGCTCAGCTGGCCGCGGCCGGCTCGGCCGGCGCGTCGGTGGAGGCGGGGGCCCGCAGCTCGGTGGCCGCCTGCTCGATCGCCTTGACGATGTTCACGTAGCCGGTGCAGCGGCAGAGGTTGCCGGCGATCCCTTCGCGGATCTCCATGTCGGTCGGATCGGGGTTGCGGGCGAGGAGCCAGGAGGCCTGCATGATCATGCCCGGCGTGCAGAAGCCACATTGCAGGCCGTGCTGGTCCCAGAAGGCCTGCTGGAGCGCGTGGAGGGTGGCCCCGTCGGCCATCCCCTCGATCGTCTTGATCGAGCGGCCCTCGGCGCTGACGGCGAGCATCGTGCAGGACTTGGCACTCTCACCGTCGACAAGGACGGTGCACGCACCGCAGTTGCTCGTGTCACAGCCGATGTGGGTACCGGTCATCTCGAAGACATCGCGCAGGAGATGGACGAGGAGGAGGCGGGGCTCGACGTCCGCCTCGCGGACCTGCCCGTTGACGGTGAGCTCGATGTGCTGGGTGGTCATCTCTTCGCTCCTACCGCTGGGCCTGTGCGCGGCCGGCCGCCGAACGCAGCGCCCGGACGACCATTTCCTTGACCATTGCCCGCTTGTATTCAGCGGGTCCGTGGGAGTCGCTGCCCGGTCGGGACTCGGCCGCGGCTGCGATCCCGGCGGCCTGGAATGCGGCCTCGTTCGGCTCGCTGCCGATGAGGCTCGCCTCCGCCGCGGTGGCCGCGAACGGCGCTTCGGCGACGGCGGTCAGGCCGATCCCTGCGGCCGCGATCCGGCCGTCGGCTCCCAGGCTGAGCTGGGCGGCCACGCCGACCGTCGAGAAGTCGCCGGCCCGCCGCTCGAGCTTCGCATAGGCCGCTCCGGACGGCCGCGGCGCCCGGGGAATGATCACCTCGGTCAGCAGCTCGGTCGGCTCGATCGCCGTCTGGAACGTATCGAGGAAGAAGCTGCGCGCCGGGACCGTGCGCTCGCCGGCGGTGCTCCGCAGGACGATCGAAGCGCTCGTGGCGATCAGCACCGCGGGCCAGTCCGACGAGGGATCGGCGTGGGCGCAGGAACCGCCGATCGTGCCCCAGTTGCGGACCTGCGGGTCACCAATCCCGCCCGCGGCATCAGACAGCAGCGGATAGCCCGCGACGACGACCGGATTCTCGAGGATGCTCCGATGGGTGGAGCGACTCCCGATCCGCAGGCCGTCGGTGGTTTCGACGATCTCGTCGAGGCCGTCGATGTCGCGGATGTCGACGAGCAGGGCCGGCGAGGCCAGCCGGAGCTTGAGGAGCGGCAGGAGGCTGTAGCCGCCGGCGAGGATCTTGGCGTCCCCTTCGCGATCGACGAGGATCTGGAGGGCCTCATGCATGGCCGCCGGCCGGACATAGTCGAACTGAGCCGGAATCATCCGTCCTCCTTCGCGTCATCGCACGACAGCACGCCTCGTCTGGAGCGGCGGGTGTCGTCTGGCCGGCGACTCAGGGCGAGGGTCCCGTTCGGTTCGGAGGTCTGGTCGGCGGCCGCAGAGACCGGGTGCCTGCGCAAGGGTCGTTGCCTCGAGAATAGGCCCGGGTCATTCACCCGTCAACGAGGATTCGATTTCGAAAGCTGGGGATCGATCCCCCGGACCGGGCCTCGCGATCGAGGAGGATCGCGCCCTGCTCGGAGCTCGACAGGCTCGCCACCCGGGCCGCCTCGCGGACGAAGTCCTCGAAGATCTCGACGGGAACCGGCTCGCCCGCCTCGAGGGTCAGCCAGCGGGCGCGCTTCGTCTCCCCTGCCCCACCCAGCCGGGCCCCCGGATCGGCGAGGAGGACGCCCTTCGGGAAGCCAAGGTGGACGTGGTGGCGTTCGGGCATGATCCAGGCGAAGAACGACGTCCGCCGGCCGATCGGCAGGTCGTAGCCGATCAGCCGCCAGCCCGGCCGGACGGCCTCGATCGCCTCGGGGACGGCCTGCCGGACGATCCGCCGGAGCTCCTCGGCGAGGTCGATCATCGGTCCGGGATAGCCGGCCAGGAGTGCTTCGGGCGGGATGGTCATGACGTCCTGGGCCGCCACGACACGATCCCGATCTCGTTCGTCGACCGGCCCGCGATCGTCCATTCGCCGTCCTCCTCGACGGCCAGGGCGTCGAGTGCCGCCTGGAAGCGCGCTTCCTTCGGGCCGGCCGGATCGATCCACAGCTGGCGGCGGACGAAGCCGGCCAGCGCGGAGCGCGACTCGAATCGCCGGCCGTCGTTGGCCACCCTGCGTACCTCCACGACCCGGCCGCGTGCCTGGAGGAGCTCGATGAACTCGGCCAGGGCGGGCAGCGGCTCGCGTGCCTCGCCGTGGACCGGCGGCCAGAACGGATCGGCCGCGGAGGCCGGCACCCGGTCCATGAGCACCGCCACGCACGTTCGGAGCGCGGCGGCCTCCAGCCCATCGACGAACGGCCCGATCGCCTCGACGTCGTAGCCGACGTGGGCGATGAGGACGACGTCCGCCCGGTCCGCCTCGAGGCCGGCCACGTCCGCGAGCGGCCAGCGAGCCTCGACCGTCCGGACGTTGCTGATCCGGTGCTCCTCGGCGATCTCGCCCAACGAGGCGAGCATCGACGGCGAGGCGTCGAGCGCCACGACCTCCCCGCCCGTTTCGGCCAGCGCCCGGGCGATCGGCAGGGCGAACCGGCCGGCACCCGCCCCGACGTCGAGCCAGCGGTCGGCCGGCTCGACCAGTCCGAGCAGGACGGCCAGGACCGGGTCGTCGGTCCGTGTCGGATCGGCACGAAAGAGGGACCGGACCGGGGCATAGAAATCGGCCCCGTCGGGGACCTCGCGGATCCGCTCGACCTGGATCCGGTTGGCCCGGACCCGGTCGGCCCAGCCGGCCTCGACGATCCGGACGAGGTCGGCCGGCGTGTCAACGTCGGGGTTGTCGCCGGGCAGCTCGACCTCCACGACGAGCTCGGGGTGCCGGCGGATCAGGGGACCGAAGCCGCGATCGCCGTCGAGCGTCGCTGCCAGCGACCACGCCGGCCGCAGCACGAGCGCCGGGTTGGCGCCGCCGCCGGCCGCGTAGCGCGGGATGACGATCTCCCGGCCGGCTGGCAGTGGCGCAGCGATGAGCGCCCGGATCGCCGCCGCGCTGGTCCGGGGCTGGTCGCCGAGCACGAGGAGCGCAGCGTCGCATCCCGGCGAGATCGCCCCCAGCCCGACCCGCACCGAGCTCGACAGGCCGCGCTCCGGGGCCGGGTTGTGGAC
>JANWLH010000119.1 GCA_025450915.1 Candidatus Limnocylindrales bacterium
CAACTGACGGGAATGATCCCGAGCAAGGCGGGATCATCGACACGACGGGGTATCCTGTTGGGCCAGCCCCGAAGCGAGACTGCCGAAAGCCCGATGACCACCCGAGATCAGGCCCGCCGTCACGCGGCCGAGGTTCGCTCCGACGCGGCCTCCCGCGGTCTGCCCCTGAGCAACCCGGTGGCGAGCCTGCCCGAACGCCTGCTGACCGCCCGCGAGCGCAAGGGTGTCGACCTGTTCCGGGCAGAGCGCGACACGAAGATCCGCGCGCGCTACCTCGCGGCCCTCGAGCGCGGCGACTACCGGGAGCTGCCCGGCGCCGTCTATACGAAGGGCTTCCTGCGCAACTACGCCCTCTACCTGGGCCTCGACCCGGACGAGATCCTGCTCCAGTGGCGCCGCGAGCGTGGCGAGGGGACCGCCACGGATCCAGTCCTGGTCGTGCCGCGGACCGTCACTGCTCCCCGCCAGGGGATCACGATCTCGCCAAAGGTCTTCGGTGGCCTGCTCCTGGCCCTGGTGGTGGTCGTCGTGGTCGGCTACGTGGCCACCCAGCTCGTCCGCTTCTCGAAGCCGCCGACGGTGACGATGCTCGATCCGAGCACGGCCGTGGTCACGGTCGACGAGACCGCCACCACCTACACCCTGCGGGGCACGACGAGCGCCGGGGCGACCGTCTCGATCACGATCCCCGGCCGCGACCAGCCCATCCAGGTGACGGCCGGCGCCGACGGCTCGTGGAGCTCGGACGTCGAGCTGCGCCGCGGCCGCAACCAGTTCAGCGTCACCGCGACCGATCCCGATACGGGCAAGCAGTCCGACACGCCCTATGCGCTCGTGATCAACGTCCCGATCTCGGCGATCGTGACGCCCAGCCTGACGATCGAACAGCCGGCCGACGGGGCGAAGGTCGAGAACGGCGCGATCCTCGTCCAGGGCTCGGCGCCGAACGCGACCCAGGTCACCGTGACCGCGGCGTACACCGGTGCGACGACGCCGAGCGGCACGAGGCCCCAGCCAACCCCACCAGTTCCACCGGCCCAAACCGGGACGGTCGGCAGCGACGGGGCGTTCAGCGTGCCGTTCAACCTGACCGCCGGCAGGTGGACCCTCACGGTCTCGGCCGCCGGCAGCGACGGGAAGGCAACCTCGCTGACCCGCTCGGTCACCGTCAACTACCAGGGCGTCAACCTGGTCGTCTCGATCCGGGGCGGCTCCGCCTGGCTGCTCGTCTGGGAGGACGGGGTCATCGACAAGAAGATCGGCGCCGGCGGCAAGACCGAGAAGAACGGGACGGTGCTGACGTTCACCGCCACGAACACGATCGAGGTCCGGACGGGCAAGTCGAGCATCACGTTCTTCACGCTGAACGGCCAGTCGCTCGGTTCGCTCGGTGCCGCCGCCAACCCGGAGACGTGGCTGTTCGACCCGCCCGCCCCGCCGAAGAAGACCAACCATACGTGACCGAGGGCGACCCCGAGGTCGACCTCCACGACCTTGCTGAGCGGCTCCAGGCCATCGCCCTGGCCAGCGGCATGACGGTCGCCACGGCGGAATCGTGTACCGGCGGCCTCGTCGCGCACGCGCTGACCGAGATCGCCGGCTCGAGCGGCTATTTCCTGGGTGGGGTGGTCGCCTACGCCGACGCGACGAAGCAGCACGCGCTCGGCGTGCCCGCGGAGCTGATCGCCCGGCACGGCGCCGTCAGCGCCCAGGTCGCCCGGGCGATGGCCGCGGGAGCACGCCGGGTGATCGGCTCGGACCTGGCCGTCTCGGTCACGGGCATCGCCGGCCCGGGCGGCGGTACCGCCGCCAAGCCGGTCGGCCTGACGTATATCGCCGTCGAGGGCCCCGCGGGCAGCGAGGTGCGCCGGTTCGTCTGGCCCCACGATCGATCCGCCAACAAGCGCGCGAGCGCGGCAGCCGCAATCGAGCTGCTGATCTCCGTGGCCAGCCCCGGCCCGGCGTGACGAGGTGATCGTGACCCCCCGATCATGACCCGGACCAGCGAGGAGATCGGGCGCGGCCTGGAGCCGTCCCGGGAGGCGCGGCCCATCGTGGCGGGGGAGCGGATCCACGTGATCGGTGCGGCCGGCAGTGCCGCCGCGGCATCGCTGCTGCTGGGCCATGCGGCCGGCGCCCGGATGTCCGGGTGCGATGCCGGCGAGCCATCCGCCTACAGCCTGGGCGTCGAGGCCGCCGGGATCCCGATCACCTGGCACCACTCCGCCCGCCACGTGGTCGATGCGGATGGGCGCCCCGCGGTGGATCGGATCGCCGTGAGCAAAGCCCTGACCTCGGTCAACCCCGACCACCCGGAGCTCCTCGCCGCCCATGCCGCCGGGATACCCGCCACGAGCTGCCAGCAGCTCATCGCGGATGCCGCGGCGACGTTCGGCGGGACGCTGCTTGCCGTCGCCGGGACGCATGGCAAGTCGACGACGACCGGCTGGCTCGTCCACCTGCTCAGCCGCGCGGGCCACGATCCGTCGGCCTTCGTCGGAGCCCTCCTGCCGGCCGAACTCGCGGGCGGCGATGCGCCGGCGGTCGTGCGGATCGGCCACGGCGGCCCGGCCGGCCGGTCGTTCGTCGTCGAGGCCGACGAGTACGCCGGCAACTTCGATCCCTACCGGCCGGCGATCGGGGTGCTGCTGAACGCTGACTGGGACCATCCCGACGTCTTCCCTGATCGAGCGGCGGTCGTCGACACGTTCGAGGCCTGGATTCGCTGCTTTCCCGCGGGCTCGACGCTGGTGGCGAATGCCGGTGACGCCGGCGTGGCCACGCTCCTGCCAAGACTCGCTGATTGGCCGGGGTGGATCCTCGCGACGGCCCTCGGGTCGGACGGTGCCGACCCCGCGAACCTTGCCGCCGAGCTGCGGGCAGGGATCCGCTCGGCAGCCGGTCCCGCCGCGGCGCTGACCGCCACGTACCACGCCGCCGCGAACGGTGAGGCGCATCTCGTCGTCTTCGGCCTCGGCTCCGAGGGGACGAGGAAGGTCGACCTCCAGCTCGTGGGGCGGCACAACGCCGCGAACGCGCTCGGGGCTGCCGGGGCCGCGCTGGCGTTTGGCCTGG
This sequence comes from Candidatus Limnocylindrales bacterium, assembly GCA_025450915.1. Taxonomy (GTDB): domain Bacteria; phylum Chloroflexota; class Limnocylindria; order Limnocylindrales; family CSP1-4; genus Palsa-1033. The sequence goes on from JANWLH010000119.1 coordinate 3,076, forward strand.
AGCCGGCGGCGATCGCCGAGGGGCTCGCCTCGTTCGAGGGCGTCGGGCGGCGGTTCGAGCTGAAAGGGGAGGTCGGCGGGATCGTCGTGCTCGACGACTACGGCCACCATCCGACCGCCATCGCCGCGACCCTCGGGGCGGTGAAGCTGCGCTATCCGGGCCGGCGCCGCTGGGCGATCTACGAGCCGCTGACATTCCACCGGACCGCGGCCCTGCTCGAGCAGTTCGCGGAGATCCTGGCCACCGCCGATCGAGTGGCGATCGCCGACATCTTCGCGGTCCGCGATCCCGACCGGACGATCGTGTCGGCCGCCGACCTCGCCCGGGCCGTCGAGCGCCGGGGAACGCCGGCGATCGCCCCGGGCTCCGTGGAAGCGACCGCCGACGCGGTCCTGCCCCTCCTCGAGCCCGGTGACGTGGTGCTGGTCATGGGCGGCGGCCGCTCGACCGTGATCGCCGAACGGCTCGTTGGCGGACTCCGGGGGATGAGCGCCTGAGGCTCAGTCCGAAGCTGCGCCCGCGGCGACCGTTGCGCCGGCGCTTGCCGCTGCCGCTTCGAGGGCAGCCAGCTCCTCCGGAGTGAGGAGCCGGGCCGCGATCTCGTGGCCCTCCGACGTGAGGCATCGGCCGGTGGCGAGCTCGTACTGCCAGCCGTGGAGCGAGCAGGTCAGGACGCCCTCGTCGTCGATCGTCGCGAAGCGGGTCAGGTCGGCCTTCATGTGCGGACAGCGCCGCTGGATCTCCCAGCCGTCAAGCACGAACGACCCTTCGGCCTTTGCCTTCTCGGCGTAGAAGCCCTCGGCGTACTGGAGCCGCTCGAGGTCGAGGCACTTGAACCAGGTGTACACGTACTCGTTGTAGGGACCCTTGCGGGCAGCCCGGAAGCGCATCGACAGGAAGAGCGAGTTGACCCAGTCGACCTCGTGCTCGCGGACGAGCACCTCGATCAGCGGCCGGTCGATCCGGAAGACGTAGCGCGGCGTTTCGACGCCATCCCACGGCCGGACGAGCTGGTCCACGAAATCGAGGACGATCCCCGGCGGCTGGCCAGCCGGGATCGCCGCCAGCCCCTGCGGGCCGCGCAGGTCGAGCAGCACCGGCGCCCCGATCCCGCTGCAGGTGAGCTCGCCGAAGCCCATCAAGGGCTCGAACCAGGCCTTCAGCTCGGCAACCAGGTCGAGCGGCTCGATCGGCTCGGGAGGTTCCGGCGCGCCGGCTTCGGGCAATGGCGACCCGCCGCGGGCCCAGCGCGCGTGCTCCGCATCGAGCAGCGGCCGGACCCGGGCCTGGTAGTCGCGCAGGTAGGGCTCGCGTTCATCGAAGATCCGGCGGACCTCGGCGTCGGCAACGGGGTGCGTGACGTCGAACGAGCCACGGCGGAGCTCGCCCGACGAACCGGGCAGCATCAGCCGCCCGCCGCTGATCCCGGCCTCGGACAGGTGGTCGAGGAAGACCTCCTGGTCCGGGAAGATGTTGGCCGGGTCGCGGTGGAGGTCGTTGTACGCGAAGAGGTCATCGTCGAGGAAGCACGGCGGTCCGGCGCTGGGCACGACGAACGCCGGATCGATGATCTCGATGTAGCGCTGGGCCCGGGCGAGCTGGACGACCCGCTTCTTGTGGGCGAGGGTGATCTTTGCCCGTTCCGGGAACTCGTAGACCATCGGGTACCAGATCGCCCCCGAGAACTGGAGGAACAGCAGGTCGATCGGCCCCAGTGCCAGCAGCTTGTCGGGGTCGGGCGGCCGCGAGTCGTTCATGTTCAGCAGGCGCGTCTCACCGTCGTCGACGAGCAGCGCCGAGTCGCCGATCGGGCCGTCGGTGGGTGCCGTGAGCGCCTCGATCATCACCCGCAGCCCGCCGGCCAGCTCGATCGGCTCGCCGTCGGCGGTCTCGACGAAGCGTCGGAACCCGAGCGCGTGGAGCTCGTGGCGGAGGTCGTCGATCAGGTAGTCGGGCAGCAGGACCGTGGCGTCCTTCGACACGTTGGCACTCAGCCAGGCCGGATCGAAGTGATCGTGATGGAGGTGCGAGATGTACAGGTACGTCGGCCTGGCGAGGAGCGCGGGATCGATGCCGTCGTTGGCCGGAAACGGGAACCAGGAGCCGAAGTAGGCGGGGCTGAACCAGGGATCGCAGAGGATGCTGCCGGCCCGGGTCTCGATGAACAGCCCGGCCTGGCCAAGGAAGGTGACGCGCATCGACCGAGGATACCGGAGCGGGTACCATTGGCGGCCGATCCCCCTCGACACTCACGGAGCGTGCTCATGGCCGGTGACGTCTCGTTCGATGTGGTCAGCGATTTCGACGAGCAGGAGCTTCGGAACGCCCTCGACCAGGTCCGACGCGAGGTCCAGCAGCGATTCGACTTCAAGGGTGCCAAGGTCGACCTCGAGCAGGAGAAGACCGAGGTCATCCTGCTGACCGATGATGAGTTCCGGGCAAAGGTCGTCAAGGACCTCATCGAATCGAAGGCCGTCCGGCGCAACCTGAGCCTCAAGATCTTCGACTGGGGCAAGGTCGAGCCGGCCGGCGGGAACACGGTCAAGCAGGTCATCACGCTCCGCCGGGGCCTCGCCGACGACACCGCCAAGAAGCTGACCAAGCTGATCCGGGACGAGTTCCCGAAGGTGAAGTCGCAGATCCAGGGCGACGCGATCCGCGTTTCGGGCAAGAACAAGGATGACCTCCAGCGGGTGATCGCCCGACTGCGCGACCTCGACATCGAGGTCCCCCTCCAGTTCCAGAACTACCGCTAGGACGCTGATGGAGACGGACGACCCGATCGTAGAGCCCCTCCCGGCGGGGGAGCCTGCCGTCGCGGCCGAGCCGGTCGCGGAGCCGGAGCAGAATGTCGAGCCCGCGCCGGAGCCCGTGGCCCAGGCGGAGCCCGAGCCTGTCGCGCCGCGGACCGTCGGGCGGCTGATCGCCGACGCCCTCAAGGCCGCCGGCGTCGACGTCGCCTTCACGGTTCCCGGCGAGAGCTTCCTGGGCCTGCTCGACGCCCTTCCGGAAGCCGGGATCCGGGTCGTCACCACCCGCCACGAGGGCGGCGCCGCGTTCATGGCGGAGGCCCACGGCCAGCTCACCGGCAAGCCCGCGGCCTGCCTCGGTACCCGGGCCGTCGGCGCGTCGAACCTGGCGATCGGGATCCATACGGCACGAGCCGATTCGACGCCGATGTTCGCGCTCGTCGGCCAGGTCGCCCGCGAGCTCAAGGGCCGCGAGGCCTTCCAGGAGATCGACCAGCCCGGCTCGATCGGCCGGCTTGCCAAGTGGTCGGTCGAGATCGACTCGGCCGAGCGCGCGGAGCCAATCATGCTCGAGGCAGTCCGCCAGGCGCTGGGTGGCCGGCCGGGGCCCGTCCTCATCTCGCTGCCCGAGGACCTCCTCGACGAGCTCGTACCCGGCCAGGCGGCGGACGCTCCGACCCACCGCGTCGCCCGGGTCGAGCCCGATGACCTGGCCGTCCGGCGCGTCCTCCAGCGGCTGACCGCGGCCCGCCGGCCGGTGATCCTCGCCGGCGCCGGCGTCCTGCGATCGCGGGGCACCGCAGACCTGGTCCGGCTCGCCGAGCTCCTCGAGGTCCCGGTCATGGCGTCATGGCGCCGGCCGGATGTCTTCCCCAACGACCACCGCCTGTTCCTCGGGATGACCGGCTATTTCGCCGCCGACACTGTCAGGCCCCGCCTTGACGCCGCCGATCTCATCCTCGTCCTGGGCGCCCGCCTGAGCGAGGTCGCCTCATTCGGGTATGCGCTGCCCCGCGCCGATCAGCAATGGATCCACGTCGACCTCGAGCCGCGCGTTGCGGGCCAGGGCCTGCCCGGACCCAGCGAGTCCGTGGTGGCCGATGCACGCACCTTCCTGCGGGTGGCTCGCCGGCGGGTGTCGCTCGGGGTGCTGGCGGCCGAACCGTTCGATGACCGGCGGGCCGCGAATGGCGAGGACCGGGTTGCCTACGAGGCCGCTTCGATCGTGACCGACCAGCCGTGGTCCGGGCCCGGCGTCCACCCGGGACGGGTGATCGAGACGCTCAATCGGCTCCTGCCGCCGCAGACCGTCGTCACGACGGACGCCGGCAATTTCGCCGGCTGGGCGGCTCGCGGCCTGCACTTCCGGCGGCCGGGCACGTTCCTCGGGCCGACCTCCGGCGCGATGGGCTTCGGCCTGCCGGCCGCGATCGCTGCCTCGATCGAGCATCCCGGCCGGCCGGTCGTGGCCCTGTGCGGTGACGGCGGCTTCGGGATGACGATGAACGAGCTCGCCACGGCCGCCCGCGAGCACGCGACGATCGTCGCCCTGGTCTTCGACAACGAGCGCTACGGCACGATCCGGATGCACCAGGACCGCCGCGGCACCGGGGCGGGGGAGTCGACGGACCTCGGACCGATCAATTTCGCGGCGCTCGCCGAGGCGCTCGGCCTGCGCGGCGTCCGCGTCGACGACGACGCCGCGTTCGAGCCCGCCCTCGTCTCGGCCCTTGCCGCGGGCGTGACGACCGTCATCCACCTGCCGATCGACCGGCGCTGGCGATCGGTCGACGTCCTCGACCCGGCCTGACCGTGCGGCCGACCTACCACCTGGTCCCCGCCGAGACCTGGGCGGCCCGTGATCCAGGCAGCGCGTATGCCGCTCCGAGCCTGGCCGCGGAAGGCTTCATCCATTGCACCGACGGCGCGGCGGCGATGGTCGAGACAGCCAACCGCCACTATCGCGAGGACCCCCGGGCCTTCCTTGTCCTGACCGTCGACCTGGACGCGACCGGCTCGCCGTGGCGCTTCGACGATCAGGCCGGGCTCTACCCCCACATCTACGGGATGATCGCTCCGGCGGCCGTGCTTCGGACCCAGACCATCCCGCGGGCGGCCGATGGCACGTTCGAGCCGTTCGGCGGGGACGTCCCGGATGGTGTCCGCGTCGAGACCATCTACGTCGTCGAGGCGACGTATGGCCCGGAGGCGGAGAAGCTGCGGCCCGCGGCGCGACCCGAGCACCTCGAGCACATCGGCGACCTGCTCCGATCGGGCCGGGTGATCGAGGCGGGCGGCTTCCTCGATTTCAGCAGCGCGATCCTCCTCGTCCAGGCGGCGAGCGAGGACGAGGCGCTGGACATGTTCCGCGACGACGTCTACATCCGGACCGGCGTCTGGACGGACCTCCGCGCCCGGGCTTGGGGCCGGGTCGTCGCCGAGTAGCGATCGCCGGCACGGCTACGCCGAGGCGGCCAGCCAGTCCCGGACGACGCGGTCGAGGGTCGTGAGCGGCAGGCTGCCCGATCCGAGGACGGTGTCGTGGAATGCCTTGATCTCGAATCGCTCGCCAAGCGCCGCCTCGGCATCCGCCCGGATCCGCTGGATCTCGAGCCGGCCGAGCATGTAGCTCAGGGCCTGGCCGGGCGTCACGATGTAGCGATCGATCTCGGCACTCACGTGGCTCTCGCGCATCGGCGAGTTGTCGAGCATGTAGTCGATCGCCTGGCGGCGGCTCCAGCCGAGGGCATGGAGGCCGGTGTCGACAACCAGCCGGCAGGCGCGCATCGAATCGGCCGACAGCATGCCCATCCGGTCGAGCGGTGTCGTGTACAGGCCCATCTCGTCGGCGAGTCGCTCGGCGTACAGGCCCCAGCCCTCACCGAAGGCCGAGATGAACGCCCGCTTGCGGAACTCCGGGATCGTCGTGAGCTCACCGGCGATGGCGAGCTGGAGGTGGTGGCCGGGGATGCCCTCGTGGTAGGCGGTCGCCTCGATCTGGAAGCGGCCCCAGCCGGTCGGCTCGCTCGTGTTCATGAAGAACGTCCCGCCGCGGCTGCCGTCGAGCGCCGGCGAGAAGTAGTACGCGACCGCCCCGCTCGTCGCCGCCTCGACATCGCAGTCCGCCTGGGGCAGGATCCCGAACCAGCCGGTCATCGCACCCTTGGCCTTGGCCAGCGCTGCCTTCGCCGCGGCGACGACGTCGGCGCCATTCGTGTGGTGGAGCGCCGGGTCCGAGCGCAGCGACTCGAAGATCTGGTCGAGGTCCGCCGAGCCCGTCACCTGCGGTCCGAGGGCGCGATACTCCGCGGCGAGCGATTCGACCTGGGCAAGGCCGATCTCGTGGATCTGCTCGGCCGGCAGGGCCAGGGTCGTGTACAGCCGGATCGCCCGATCGTAGGCTTCGGCGCCGTCGGCCAGGTACGTCAGGCCGGCGCGCTCGTCCGGGCGGGCCTTCGGACGGACCTCGTCGCGGATCACGTCGCGGTAGCGCTGGACTGCGGGCCGGACATCGGACTCGATGACCGCAGCGAGCCGATCCCGGCGGGCTGCGGCGTCCTTCACGTGCGGGGGGAGGGACACGTCGAGCAGCGGGTCCCGGGCGAGCGGCGTGGCCAGCCAGTCGTCGAGCTGGACGATCGTCTGGTCGACGGCGAACATCGCCGGCGTCCTCTCCGCGGCGACTCCTTCGCGCAGGCGACCGGCGAGCTCGTCGAACGCCCGCCCGACACCGCTCAGCTTGGCCGGCAGGGCGTCGGCGACTTCGATCGTCGGGAACGACAGCTTCGGGAAGCGGACGGGCAGCATGGCCTGCTGGCCCGAGATCGGGTTGACCCCGAGCTCGGCCATCCGGGCCTCGGCCAGGTCGGCCCGGGCGGTCGCATCCCAGGCCATCATCTCGCGGCTGATCCGATCCTCGGGAGCGAGCCCGTCGGCGTCGATCAGGAGGGCCTCACGGGCAAAGCGCCGGTCCTCGGCGATCTCGGCGTCCTCGGCCGAGCGGCTGTACTCCTCGAAGCTCGCCGCGAAGCGGTAGTCGCCGTCCATGTGGGCCGACGTCGGGGCCACGCGGTGGCGGAAGTCGTAGTACTCGGCGGCCAGGGTGTTGACGGCGTCGCTCATCGGGTCTCCTGGCAGGGCTGGTTCGTGGACTCGCATCGTAGCCCGACCTTGGATTTCGCCAGGTCCAGGGCCCTGGGGCCGGGTTCTGGACCTTGAGCGCACTCGTCTCACCCAGAACGTCAAAGAGCCCTTTTGGATCGGGGCGCTGGTTGGACATGCATGAACATACGCGCCGGCGCTGCTGGCAGCCGTTTGAGGTTGTATGCCGATGCGCGATTCGTGACGAAAGATCCACCCGTCGGCCCGGGTCCGGCGCTCGGGCCGGCGGAACGTGGCGTTTGTCTCACCAGGAACGACATTCGCCACCAGGGGGTCCCGCCGCCAGCGCCAGGCACTCAGCAGGTACTAGTTGTGCGTGCAACTACCAGTGTGCTACAGTCCCGGCAAGACCCAAGAAGTCAGGAACAGCCCATGCCAGCCGTCGTCGTCGAAGACATCACCGTCCTGCCGCGAATCCCGGAACCGGATCCGATCGTGGCCCGCCAGCGCGCGGTCAAGAGCATCACCAACGCCCCGCGCGGCTATGAAGGGGAGGGCTTCCCGGTTCGACGAGCCTTCGCCGGGGTGGACCTGGCGGATCTCGACCCGTTCGTCCACTTCGACCAGATGGGCGAGGTTGAATATGCCCCCGGCGAGCCCAAGGGGACGCCCTGGCACCCGCATCGCGGCTTCGAGACCGTGACGTACATGATCGACGGCACGTTCGAGCACAGCGATTCGAACGGCGGCGGCGGCGTGATCACGAACGGCGACACCCAGTGGATGACCGCCGGCGCCGGGATCCTGCACATCGAGAAGCCACCGGAGGCGCTCGTTGCGAGCGGCGGCCTGTTCCACGGCTTCCAGCTGTGGGTCAACCTGCCGGCCGCCCAGAAATGGTCGGCGCCGCGCTACCAGGACCTGCGGGCGGCGGAAGTCGCGCTCGTCTCCTCGAGCGACGGCGGCGTCCTCGTCCGGGTGATCGCCGGTGACGTCGCCGGCCATGCTGGCCCGGGTTCGACATACACCCCGATGACCCTCGTCCACGCCACGCTCAGCCCGGGAGCCAGGCTGTCGTTGCCCTGGCGGGCCGACTACAACGCCCTCGTGTACGTCCTCGCCGGTTACGGCAGCGTCGGCGCCGAGGCTCGCCCGATCCAGACCGGCCAGCTGGCTGTCTTCGGCCCGGGCAATACCGTCACCGTCGCGGCGTCGATGCAGCAGGACAGCCGCAGCCCGCATCTCGATGTCATCGTTCTCGGCGGCCGGCCGATCCGCGAGCCCGTGGCCTGGATGGGACCGTTCGTCATGAACACCCGCGAAGAGGTGATCCAGGCGATGGCCGACTACCAGGCCGGCCGGCTCGGGCAGATCCCGGCGATCCACAACGCTCCGACCACGATGATCGAATCGGCGAGGCCCGTCGACCCGGCCTGAGGGCCTTCCGGATCATCTCGCCGGGGGCGTGAATCGCCTGTCCGGAGCGAATCCAGGCGGCAGATGGCTCGCTCGACCGGGACTACCGTCGGGGTTCCAGGCGGCCGTTGGACGATCAGGCTGGGGCTCACAGCCCACGATCGTCACTCCCGGAGATTCGATGCCCGTTGCTTCTGCGCGCCGCGTCATGGCCGCCACGGCCCTGACCACGACCCTCGTCCTTGCAGGCCTCGCCGGGCCGGTGTTCGCTGACTATCCGGTCGTGCCGGCCTTCCTGAGCATGTGCCCTGGCGCGACGGCTACCGGGTCGTTCCCGATCGAGGCTCGGCGCGCGGACCTCAACCCTCCGAACTTCCAGAACGGCGAAACGGTCACCTTCACCGTGTCGGGCAGCCCGAGCGTCAATGTCGGCAGTGGCACGGCGACGATCACGGATGGCAATCTGACCCTGCCGGCCGACTGGACCTCGAACCCGTTCGGTGTCTACGCGCCCGACAAGGGCGCGATGACGATCTCGTACACGGCGCCCTCGGACGCAACGTCGAGCACGTTCGTGTTCATGGAGGTGTACCTGAACGCCAGTGGCAACATGGGCTACGACAGCTTCAGCGAGCCCGAGTTCGTCGACGTGTTCATCGAGGACTGTGCTCCGCCCCCGACGCCGACTCCGACTCCTTCGCCTTCGCCTTCGCCGAGCCCGTCACCAACCCCATCGGCAAGTCCATCGGCAACCCCATCGGCAAGTCCCAGCGCAGCTCCCTCGGCCAGCCCGTCGACGAGTCCTTCGAGCGCTCCGTCGAGCAGCCCCGTCACGATCGACGTCAGCGACTCGACAACGGTCGTCGGCCAGAAGGTCACCGTCAGCGGGCACGGCGCAAAGGCCGGCTCGACGGTCGACCTGTGGCTGCACTCGGCTCCCGTTCACATCGGTTCTGCGGTGGCCGCGGGGGATGGGACGTACTCCGCCCTGGTGACCATCCCGGCTGGCACCGCCGCCGGTGCCCACACGATCACGGCCACCGGAACGGATCCCTCGGACGAGGCGTTCTCGGTTGGTTCGGCGATCACCGTCTCGGACGCGACGCCACCGGCCACGTCGGCGATCGCCGACCAGTCGCCGAACGACGGCAGCGCGCCCATGGTCGTCCTCCTGGCGATCCTCAGCCTGGCCGCGGCATCGGGCCTGGCGATCTCCGTCGCGATGGACCGCCGCCGGCGCAAGGTTTCGATCCGGTAGTCGTCGGTCGCGCGCCCGGCCCGATTCGCGTGGGCGGATCAAGATGGACGCATGAACCAGCTGATCGTCATCGCCTTCGATCACTTCGCCGACGCTCGCCAGGCGATGAAGTCCTTGCGTGAGCTCGAGCACGAGAAGCGGCTCCGCTTCGAGGACACCGCGATCGTCGAGCGTGATCCGGACGGGACCGCGCACGTCACCAACGAGGTCAGCGGCACGACCGAGACCGCGGCCGTGGCCGGCGCGATCATCGGCGGACTCCTGATGTTCGTTTTCCCGCCGGCGGGGATCGCGATCGGCGCCGCGCTGGGCGCCGTGGTTGGCATGTCCTTCGACAACGGCGTGAGCGGCGAGTTCGTCGACGAGGTCAAGAAGACCCTTCGCCCGGGCCGCTCGGCGCTGTTCCTCGTCGTCAAGCGATCCGACGCCGATTCGCTGATGGCCGTGCTCCGGCCCTATTCCGGCGACCTGATCCAGACGACGCTCGACACGGACGGCGCCGACGCCCTGCGGCAGGCACTCGAGTAGCCCGATCGTCCTTGGCGCGCCCTGTATCACAACGTGGTCGCCACGTTCCGGGACCGCGCCGCGATCCGCCGATATCGCTTGACATGGGCCGCGACCACGCCCATTCTTACCTCGCATAACGAGGTAGTGATCCATGTTCGACCGGCAGCGGATCCAGGCGCAGCTCCTCAAGGGAACGCTGCCACTCCTGGTTCTCGCGACGCTCCGTGACGGCGAGCTCCACGGCTACGAGATCGCGCGGCGGATCCGCGCCCGGAGCGGGGGAGCGTTCACGCTGAGCGAGGGTTCGCTCTACCCGGCCCTGCATCGCCTCGAAACCGACGGCGCCCTCGAAGCGGCGTGGCGAGCCGGCGAGGGCGGACCGCGCCGCCGCTACTACTGCCTGACCCGCGCCGGCCACGCCGCCCTCGAGCAGGCCGAGCGCGAGTGGTCGACGTTCGCGTCCGGCGTCTCGCAGGTGGCTCTTGGGAGCGATCACGGTGGCTGACCCGATCGACAGCTACCTCGACGAGCTGGAACGAAGCCTGAATCTCCCCTCCGCCGAGCGGGCGGCGATTCGCGAGGAGATCGCGTCGCACCTCCACGACGAGCGCTCGAGCCTGATCACCGAGGGCCTCGAGCCCGCCGCGGCGGCCACCGAGGCCATCCGCCGCCAGGGTGATGCGCCGGCCCTGGGCCAGGCCCTCACCCAAGCCCGGCAGACACGCCGGGCGCTCCTCGTCGCGGCCGGCGCCGGGACATGGGCCGCGGCCGGGGCAGCCGTCCGAGCCTGGATCCTGGGCGTCGCCGCGGTCGTTGCGACCCTCCTGGCCATCGGACTTGCGGCTGCGATACTCACTCGCGGCGGGACCAGCGGTTCGTGGCTGATCGAGGACGCGGGCTGGTACAGCGCGGTGGGCGCCACGACGTTCCTGGTTGCCGCGTGGGCCGCCGGTCGCATGTTCGTGACCGTCGCGGCGCGGGAGTCGCACCGCCCGGCGGGCTGGATTCGCCCGTGGATCGCGCTGTTCGGGGGCATCGTTGTCGCCTGGCTGGCCCTGGTCTGGCTGCGCGTCCCGCAGAACCTCGCGAGCGTGCTCGTCCTCGGATCCGTGCCGGTCTGCTTCGCCCTGGCCGCATTGACGGGATCAGATCGGCCGATTCTGCGCACCAGGCTCGCCCGTCGAGCGGGCCTGGCCCTGTTCGCGACAATGGCCTTCGGACTGCCGATCCTCGCGTTCGCGGGGACGACCCCCGTCGCGACAAGCCTGTCGGCCGTCGGGAGCGGGCCCTACGCGTCGATGCAGGCCATGCTCCACGCCCTGGGCTTCGACATGGCCGGCCGCCTGCTGGTCCAGGAGCCCGACTTCGGAGATGAGTCCTGGAGCGCTTCCAACGGGGTCGCCACCATAAGCGTCGGCAATGCGGGCGCGATCACCGCGCAATGGCATGACCTGCGAATCGAGGCGTGGCGCGCGCTTCTCGACACGGGCGGGCTCGATCGCTCGTCGCCCGATCCGATTGCGACGGCGCCAGTGTCTGTCACCGCAGGCGACGCGCTCGTCGGCTCGATCCGGGTGGATGGCGTCCGGGGCGTCTCGCAATTCATGATCGTGCTGACCGGGGTCGCGCCGGACGGCCAGCGTGACTTCCTCACGAGCCTGGGCGGGACGAACACGACCTTCAACGGCAGCGCGCTCGACTGGCTGAGGGCCCCCTGAGCCAGGTGCGGTAGCCACTTCAAGCATATCGCCCACCGGGGGGCTTGCCGCAAGTCCCGGGTCGTGCCGTAGAGTCGCTGGCGATGACCGAGCATGCTGTGGTGATCGTCGGGGGCGGTCCGACCGGGTTGATGCTGGCAGGCGAGCTGGCCCTGGCCGGTGTCGATGTCGCGATCGTCGAGCGGCGGATCAGCCCTGAGCTCGCCGGCCGGCGTGCTGGCGGCCTCCATGCACGGACGATCGAGGTGCTCGATCAGCGCGGGATTGCCGATCGGTTCCTCTCGCAGGGCCAGGTGCTCCAGATCGTCGGCTTCAACATGGTCCGCCTGGACATCAGCGACGCTCCAACGCGCCACAACTACGGCCTCGCGCTGACCCAGAACCACTTCGAGCAGATCCTGGCCGGTTGGGTCGACGAGCTGGGGGTGCCGACCTATCGGGGCCGTGAGGTGACGGGGTTCACCCAGGGCGGCTCCGGCGTCGAGGTCGCGCTCTCCGACGGCCGGTCGCTCCGGGCGGAGTACCTCATCGGGTGTGACGGCGGCCGCAGCCTGATCCGCAAGGCGGCCGGCATCGCGTTTCCGGGCTGGGATCCGTCGACGAGCTGGCTGATCGCCGAAGCCGAGATGACCGAGGAGCCCCCGTTGGGGTTCCGCCGCGATTCGGTGGGGGTCCACGCGATCGGCCGGCAGGGGACCCAGGGAAAGCTGGGCCTGGTGCTGGTCGAGCGGCAGGTCGGGGCGACCGACGAACCCACCCTGGGCGACGTCAGCGAGGCGCTGGTCGGCATCTACGGGACCGACTTCGGGATCCACAGCCCCACCTACGTCTCGCGCTTCAGCGATATGACCCGCCAGGCTGCGACGTACCGCGACCGGCGCGTCCTGCTCGCCGGCGACGCAGCCCACGTGCATCCGCCGATCGGTGGCCAGGGCCTCAACATCGGCGTCCAGGACGCGGTCAATCTCGGCTGGAAGCTGGCCCAGGTGGTCAAGCGGACTTCGCCCGAGGGCCTCCTCGACACGTACCACGCCGAGCGCCACCCAGTTGCCGCCCGGGTCCTGCGCACCACGATGGCCCAGAGCGCCCTCCGCCGGACGGATGAGCAGACGACCGCCTTGGGCGAGATCGTCTCGGAGCTCGCCGCCATGGATGGCCCCCGCCGCCGGCTGGCCGGTGAGCTGTCCGGGCTGGATATCCAATACGACCTTGGCGACGGGCATCCACTGCTCGGGCGGCGGATGCCCGATCTCGATCTCGACACTGCGAACGGCCCGCTGCGGGTCTTCAGCCTGCTGCACGAAGCGCGGCCGGTGCTCCTCAACCTCGGAGACTCCGGCCTCTTCGACATCTCCGCGTGGGCCGGTCGTGTCCGCCTGGTGGAGGCCCGCTATGCCGGGCCGTGGGAGCTCCCGGTCATCGGACCCGTCGCTGCCCCGACGGCGATCCTCATCCGGCCGGATGGCCACGTCGCCTGGGTCGGCGACACCATGCAGTCCAGCCTGCTCGATGCCCTCACCACCTGGTTCGGACCTTCAGCTCAGCCGAGAGGGCCTGCCGATTCCCAGATGTGACCCGCCGCGGGCACGACCTTGCCGGTGTCGATCGCCTGCTCGATGAGCAGGTCGAGATACCGGTCGTGGACCGCATCGGCCAGGCTGCACACGTCCGGCCCGCCGTCGATCGCCTCGGGCATCCTCGCCAGGCAGGTCGCAACGGCCAGCTCGTCGTCGGTGAGCCGGGCGGACGCGAACGAGTTGCGATAGACCCACTCCGCGCCGGCGGTGATGCCTTCGAGGTAGAGCCCCTCGAGATTGCCGTCGTGGCCGGTGTCGTGACGCTCGAGGCTGACCCGCATGGGCAGGCCCTCCTCGTCGAGCCAGCGAACCTCCCGGCCGTCGATCTCGCCGTGGTCGCCGCGGACCAGCATCCGGAGCGCCCGGATCTTCGAGAAGTACTGCTCGTCGGCGAAGTCGAGGATGCCGAGGCGATCGCCGAAGTCAAGCGTCGCGAGGACCTGCGGGTCGGCGATCGTCCGCGGTTCCGCGGGCGGACCGGCACGACCAGGCCCGGCCACGACCGGCGAGACAAAGCGCCGGGCGGTGATCAACGCCGACTCATGGCTGACACCCAGGAAGCGCCGGATCAGGTCGATCCCGTGGTAGCCGTGGGCAACGGACGCCTGGACCTGGGTGATCGTGCCGAGGCGGCTGCCGGCGGCGATCGCCAGCCGCGCCGCGTGGAGCGGCTGGAACCGGTATTGCTCGGCGACCTGGATCCGCGGCCCGGCCTTCGCAAGGGGCGCAAGGCGACGCAATCCGTCGATGTCGACCGCCGGCGGCGTCTCGGCGAGGATCGCAACGCGACGCTCGGTCAGCTCGAACAGGAGGGCCGGGGTCGCCTCGCGCGGGACGGCAAGCACGACGAACGCAGGTGCGCCTGCGACGAGCCGCTCGAGCGAGCCTGCCGTGCCGGGGACCCGGACCGAGTAGCGACCCGTGATCCGGAATCGCTCGGGGAGCACCGCCGCGACACGCTCGAAGAAGGCAGCCCGCCAGCCGCTACCGACCAGGGCGAACGGCACTGGCTCCATCGTCGAAGGGTACCGGCACGGCGGCCACCGTGGACACGCTGCTCAGCGCCAGCGGGTCAGGATCGCCTCACGCTCGAAGAGCCGGACACCGAGGCGCAGGCCGAGGAGGCCGATCCCCGCGACGATCGCCGCGAGGATGAGGTAGCCCGAGGCACCCACCAGGAGTGTGCCCGTTGCCTGGAGGAGGGTGACGGCGATGATCGGGACGATGACCACGCCGCCGATCTGCTGGGCGACCCGCGGGTCGTTGACCCGGGCACTGACGATCACGCCGGCGACCACCGAGACGAGACCGACCGCCGGTCCGAGCACGAACACGCCGGCCAGCCAGCTCGGATCGGAGACCACCACGAACAGGTGTGGTCCGTAGACGACCGAGGCCAGCGCGATGAACACGACGTAGGTCAGCCAGCCTGCGGCAACCCCCGGGATCAGCGCCGCGAGCGCCTTGCCGGCGAGCAGCTCCGAGGTCCGGATCGGCGCGGCGAGGACCGGCTCGAGGCTGCGTGCCTGCTTCTCGCCGATGATCGAGAACGTGGCGATCGCCAACGGGATGTAGGCGGGCATCAGCAGGAAGAACGCCAGGAACTGCTGCACGGCGAACGCGCCGGCAAGCTCGGAGGGGCTGAAGCTGGCCCAGTCCGGCCGCTGGGCGATCACCGATTTGACGAGGTCGGGAGGCAGCGTGTGCGTTCCGATCGCGCTGCCGAGGAGGAGCGGGGCCACCGTCAGCAGCAGCGGCGGGACCAGGATCGTGGCCATCAGGAGGCGATTGCGGATCGTCTCCGAGAATTCCCGGCGGAGGATCGTCGTGATGATCCGGCGGTGCATCAGGCAGCCTCTCCGTTCGCGCCGGGCTGGACGCCCATCACCTCGAAGTAGACCGATTCGAGCGACGTGGCCGCCGGACGGACCTCGAGGATCGCCGCGCCTGCCGCGGCCAGGGCGCGAACGAGGCTTGGCGTCACCGACGCGGGATCCGCGGCATCGACCATCAGGCGGTCGCCGTCGAAGTGCGCCGCGCCGACGCCGGCGATCCCGGTCGCGATCGTGAGCAGGCCGGCGTCGGCCGCCCGGTCGACGATCCGGACTTCCACCCGGCCACCGGCCAGCGACCCACGCAGCCGGGCGGGCGAGTCGATCCGCAGGAGACCGCCGCGGACGAACGCGACCTGGTCGCACAGCCGATCGGCCTCGTCGAGGTTATGGGTGGCGAGGACGATTGTCCGGCCGGCCTGGCGCAGGCGTTCGATCGCCTCGCGCACGACGTACGCGGCCTCCGGGTCGAGCGCCGCCGTCGGCTCGTCGAGGAAGATCAGGGCGGGGTCGTGGACGAGCGCCCGGGCGATCGCCAGCTTCTGCTTCATGCCCTTGCTGAAGGTACCGGCGACGTCGGACCGTCGGTCCCAGAGCGAGAACAGCCGCAGGTAGTGCTCGATCCGCGCCGCTCGCGTCGCCGCGTCGAGGCCGTAGAGGCGGCCGAAGAAGTCGAGGTTGGCCTGGGCCGAGAGCTTGTCGTAGAGGCCGGGCGTCTCGGTCAGGATCCCGACCCGGGCGCGAACCTCGTCCGGCTGGGATCGGACATCGAAGCCGTCGATCGTCGCCGTCCCCTCGGTCGGCTCGATCAGGGCCGTGAGCATCCGGACCGTGGTCGTCTTGCCGGCGCCGTTCGGGCCGAGCAGCCCGAGCACGCGCCCCCGGGGAACCTCGAAGTCCATCCCGCGGACGGCCCAGGCCGCCCCGAACTGGCGCCCCAGGCCGGTCGCCCGCAGGGCAATCGGGTCAGCATCGCTCATCCGACCACGATACGATGCGGGCGATGGACATCGCTCTGGTCCACGGCAACTTCCACGGTGCCTGGTGCTGGGACCTGGTCCGCCCGGAGCTCGAGCGCCGCGGGCATCGCGTCTACGCGGTCAACCTGCCGATCACCGATCCTGCTGCGGGCGCCGCGGAATACGCCACGGTCATCGACAACCTCCTGCCTCCCGACTGCGAGCCGGTGATCGTCGGGCACTCGATGGGCGGCCTGATCACCCCGCTGGTGGCGGCTCGACGGCCGGTCCGCCGACTCATCTTCCTTGCGGCGCTCCTGCCCACGCCCGGGACCTCGGCGAACGAGCAGCGCGGTGTCGAACCGATCGACGGACTCGAGCCGCCCAGCGCGGTCGAGTGGGTCGACATGGGTGACAACGTGTGGGCCATCGGGCCGAACACGGCGACGGAGCTGTTCTTCCACGACGTGCCCGCCGATGTCACCCGCTGGGCCCTCGAACGCCTCCGGCCGCAGGCCTATCGAATTCTCGGCGAGCCGACGCCGCTCGAGGCGTGGCCGGACGTCCCGGCAAGCTCGATCGTCTGCCGTGGTGACCGGTCAGTCAACCCGGCGTGGGTCAGGACCGCGGCGAGGGAGCGCCTGGGCACCGAGGCCGTCGAGATCGAGGGCGGCCACTCGCCGTTCCTCAGCCGCCCGGCCGAGCTCGCCGCGCTGATCGACTCGCTGCTCTAGGCCCGGTGAAGAACTGGGCCGGCAACCAGGCGTATCGTGCGGCCCGCCTGCTCGAGCCCGGCTCGCTGGACGAGCTCCAGGAGATCGTCCGGGCCGGCCGGTCCCTGCGGGTTCTCGGTTCGCGGCACTCGTTCAACGACATCGCCGACACGACGGGTGACCACGTCTCGCTGGGCGCGATGCCCCGCATCTACCAGCTTGATCGGGGGGCGCGGACGGTCCGGGTGGACGGGGCCGTCCGGTACGGCGAGCTCGCCGTCCAGCTGCACGCCGACGGGTTCGCCCTCCATAACCTCGCCTCGCTGCCCCATATCTCGGTCGCCGGCGCCTGCGCCACCGCCACCCATGGCTCTGGGGATCGAAGCGGCAACCTGGCGACGGCCGTCGTGGCCGTCGATGTGGTCACGGCGTCCGGCGAGCTCGTCCGCTTCGGCCGAGACATCGATTCGGAGCTCTTCGGTGGCGCGGTCGTCGCCCTGGGTGCGCTCGGTGTCGTCACGTCGCTCACGCTGGCGGTCGAGCCGACGTTCGAGATGCGCCAGGATCTCTACGAGAACGTGTCGCTGGCCCAGGTGGCCGGGCACTTCGACGAGATCACGTCTCTGGCCGACAGCGTCAGCCTGTTCACGGAGTGGCACGGACCTGGGTTCGAGCAGCTCTGGCTGAAGCGCCGCGTTGGTCGGAGCCCGTCAACCGAACGGCCATTCGCACCGCCGCCGACGATCTTCGGTGCCAGCCGGGCGACCGGGAAGATCCACCCAATCCGGCGGATGCCCGCCGACGCCCTGACCGAACAGCTCGGCGTCCCGGGGCCATGGCACGAGCGGCTGCCCCATTTCCGGATGGACCACACGCCGAGTGCCGGCGCCGAGCTCCAGACGGAATGGCTCCTGCCGCGCGGCTCCGCGGTCGACGCGCTGATCGCCCTCCAGGGGCTGCGGTCCGTGATCGAGCCGCTCGTCCAGGTCTCCGAGGTCCGCACCGTGGCAGCCGATGCCCTGTGGATGAGCACGGCCTACGGCCGAGCGTCGGTTGCGATCCACTTCACCTGGCAGCCCGACTGGGAGGCGGTTCGCCAGGTCGTGCCACGGATCGAGGCGGCCCTCGCGCCGTTCGGGCCGCGTCCGCACTGGGGCAAGCTCTTCGCGATGGCCCCGGACATGGTCCGAGCGGCCTATGAGCGCCGTCCGTCGTTCGTTGCGCTGGCGGAGCGCCTCGACCCGGAGGGCAAGTTCCACAACGAGTTCCTCGAGCGCTACGTCTTCGGCGGTCGCTAGATCCGCAGCGTCGAGCCGCAAGCGCTAGCCGAGCTCGACTCCCGCGGCGCGGGCATCCTCGCTGAGCGAGATGAGTGCTTCGTCGGTGTTCGCCGAAGCGTGGATCAGGCCCATCGCCCGGCTGACACCAAGCTCGCGATAGCCGGCGAGGAGGTCGACCCGGGCGCTGCCGCCTGCCTCGATCGCTTCGGCCCAGACGTGGACCGAGACGGGCAACGTCGCGGGGTCGCGGTTGATCTCCTCGCAGCGGCTGCGAATGACGGGCAGGGCGGCAGCGACCTCGGCCGGGGTCATCCCGTCCACGTTGAGCTCATCGGCCAGGCGTGCGGCGAGCCGCCAGGTCACGTTGGGCCCATTGCCGCCGACCATGATCGGGACGCGCGGCCGCTGGATCGGCTTGGGCACGTTGATCGCATTCCGAACGTGCGAATAGCTGCCCTCGTACGTCGCATGTTCGTGCCTGTCGCCGGCCAGCATCGCGACGATCACCTCGAGGTCATCGCCCAGCCGGGCGAGTCGCTCGTTCGTCTCGGGGAAGCCGTAGCCGTAGGCCAGCCACTCGTCCCGCTTCCAGCCTGCGCCGATGCCCAGCTCCATCCGGCCGGCGCTGATCGAATCCATCGTCGAGATCATCTTGGCGGTGAGCGCCGGGTTCCGGAACGCGGTGCAGATCACGATATGGCCGAGGCGGACGCGCTCGGTGATCGCGGCCAGGGCAGCCAGGGCGGTAAACGACTCGAAGGTGATCTCGTCCGACGGCCGGGGCACCGTGTGGAAGTGGTCGAAGAGCCACAGCGACTCGAAGCCCAGCCGGTCCGCCTCGCGGGCGACCGCCACCGTCCGCTGCCATGCCTTGAGTGGATCCCAGCCGTCGAACTCGCCCTGCCAGCCCTGGGGAGCGATCGCTCCGATCTTCATCGGTCCTGCCTCCGATCGTCGCTTGTTGTCGTCGCGATCATCATCGAGGATCGGGCCAACCTCGGCGCGGCCCACGCGATCATCGCCAGGCGCCCCGCAACGTGGGCCCTCGGCGGCGACCCCGACCATGGACCGGTCCCGCCACGCTAGAGTCCGGGGATGGTCGCGTCGCAGCGCTCGTTCATCCTGCGCCACACGAACCTCCAGCCCGTGCCGGGCCTCGAGGACATCCGCCTCCACCTGGCGGATGAAGCGCTGCCACTGTGGCACGCCGTCCAGGTCGAGACAGGGGATCCAGACACGCCCCTGCCGTACTGGGCGTTCGCGTGGGGCGGGGGACTGGCGATTGCTCGCTACCTCGGCGATCACCCCGAGGTGGCTGCCGGGCGGCGTGTCTTCGACCTCGCGTCAGGCTCCGGGCTGTGTGCCATCGCCGCGATGCGGGCCGGTGCCAGCGAGGCGATCGGGGCGGACATCGATCCGTTCGCGGTGGCCGCGATCGAGCTCAACGCGAAGGCCAACCGATGCCGTATTTCGACGGTCCGGCGGGACGTCCTGGGCGACGAGCCGCCCGATGCCGACCTGGTCCTGGCCGGCGATTGCTGGTACGAGGCGGGGCTTGCCGAGCGCGTCCTGCCCTGGCTCCGGCGGGCGGCTGATCGGGGACTCGCTGTGCTCGTCGGCGACCCGGGGCGCCGGTACCTGCCGGCCAGCGAGCTCGAGGAGGTCGCCTGCTACGACGTCCGGACGACGACCGATCTCGAGGACCTGGCGTTGAAGGAGGGTCGGGTCTACCGCCTGCGGACCGCCCGTCGCACCGCGTAGAGCGACTCCCGCCGGGGTATCGTCAGCAGCGTGGCGAAGAAACCGGAGGACGATGGCTCGCTCAAGCGGCTCGGTGGCGGGCGGTGGCAGACGCGCGACGAGCGCTTCACGATCGAGCCCGAGTCGGGGACCTGGGTCGTCATCGATGCGCAGCAGACTGATGACCTCGGGCTCCCGCTGGTCCGCGGCCCGTTCGGCAGCCTGACCGCTGCGAAGGCCGCGATCGAAGGTGCGCGGACGTCCGAGCCGGCCGTCTCGCCACTGGCTGCCCAGGTCGAGGAGCATCGCAAGCGGCCGGTCGTCGGTCCGGCGCCGGCCAGGGCCGCGTCAAGGCCCGTGACGAAGCCGGCGCCGAAACCCGCGGAACCAAGCCTGCCACCCGCGCCGAAATGGATCCGGGACCTCGAACCAGCGGAGCGCCAGCGAGCCCTTGAGCTCATCGAACGACTCGTGAACGCCGGCGCACCTGACGCCGAGGACCTGGCCCGCCGCGAGATGAGCGGAACGCGGCCGGTCGTCGCGGGCTTCGCCGTCGCCCGGGCTCTGGCCGCGCTCGGACCCGGCGCGAAGCCGTCGGCCGCTGCTCGCCTGCTGGCGGCAGGCGAGGCACCCGACCTGGGGGTTCGCTGGCGCCTCGTTGACGACGACGGTCGACCGATCACGCTGGAGGAGATCGAGCCATGAAGATGAGTCCTGCCGAGGCCACGGCCTGGATCGATGCCCGGTTGGCGGAGCTGCCCGCCGATCAGCGCACGGCGCTCGAGGATCTGCGCGCGACGATCGCCGCCGCCGCGCCGGAGGCGACCGAGACGAAGAGCTACAGCATGCCTGCGTTCCACTACCACGGACGCGACCTCGTCTCGTACGACGCGTTCAAGTCGCACTGCTCGCTCTTCCCGATGGGCTCGGAGGTCATCGAGCGCCACGCCGCCAGGTTCGTCGATTTCTCGACCAGCAAGGGCACGCTCCAGTTCACACCCGAGCACCCCATTCCCACGGAGCTCGTCGAGCTGATCATCCGGGAGCGGATGGCCTACATCGACGCGCGGACCGCACCGCGAGCGCGAGTGGGCAGGTCGGCCTGACCGTGAACGCAGCTCATCCGTTGCCGCGCGCGATCGCCGGGATTGCCGTCCCGCAGGACGACGTCTCCGCCGCTACCTGGCATTGGGCACAGCGTTCGCTGCCGGACTACCTGCTCGGCCACTCGGTCCGGGCCTTCTGCTGGGGCGACGCGATCGCCACGGTGGAAGGCTGGACCTACGACCGCCAGGTCCTGTGGACCGCATCGCTCATGCACGACTTCGGCCTGACCCGGATCGCGAGGAACACCATGTGCTTCGAGGTCGAAGGCGCAGAGATCGCCCGGGAGTTCCTGGAGCGGGCCGGAATGGACCCGGAGGCGGCCGACCTGGCCGCGATCGCGATCATCCTCCACATGCGGGCGGGCGTGACCCTGGCCGACGGCGTCGAGTCCGTGCTCCTCGACCGGGCGACCGGCCTCGACGTTCGGGGCGACGGGTTCGAACTTGCCGATCGCGTCCGTCCCGGCGTGATGGCGGCGTTCCCGCGTGGATCCTTCGATCGCCACTTCCTCCGGGCGATCGAGCGCGAGGTCGCGGTCCGACCGGGCTGCGAGAGCTCGCGCCTGCTGATCGACAACGACCTCGCGGGCTGGATGGCCAGGTCACCCTGGACCAGGGTGTAGCGCCGGCCCGGGCCTGAATCAAGGAGGCCACCCGTCACGCTCCTTGCGCAACGGGTGGCCCTGGAGCGACGGCCGTCAGGGCCGAGCTACCAGCTCTTCTCTTCCTTGGTGACGACGACCTCTTCGTCCTTGCGCTTGGAATCGAGGGCACCCGCGGTGGCTCCGGCCGCGGCGCCGATCGCCCCGCCCACAACGGCTCCCACCGGGCCCCCGACGACGGCTCCGACGGCGCCGCCCGCGACGGCCCCGCCGACGGTGCCACCGGCCTCTTCGTCGCCATGCGGCTCACCCTTCTCGAGGGTCTTCGTGGTCGTGATCGGCGCCGGGTTCGTCTCGATCGTCTCGTGGCGCTCGACGCCGTCTGTCGTGACGGTCTGGGTCTTCACTTCAGTCATCGTGGTTCTCCTTGACGATGCGCTTCGTGCGCTTCAGGCCACGATGTCGGAGCCGACGGTCACACGGCCTTCGACCGCGAGCCTTCGTTCTTGCAACCGTGCATCAGTCGCAGGGATCAGGGAGCGGCGGCGGCTCCGCTGGGCGCCACGGCAGGCTCGCCGGCAGCGTCCCGCGGCCGGCGCGTCGCGAGGGTCGAGCCGAGGATGACCAGCGCGAAGCCGATGCCCATCGCGAGGGTGAACGTCTCGTTGAGGACCAGGACTCCCAGGACGGCAGCGACCGCCGGGTTGACGTAGGTGATCACCGTGGAGCGGACTGGGCCGATCTCCCTGATGAGCTCGGCGAACAGGAGGAACGCCGCGGCGGTGCACAGGACCGCCAGGATCACGATCGCCGCAAGGACGTTCGTCGACGGGACCACCGCGGGCCATTGGAGGATCGCGATCGGCAGGTAGACCACGGCGCACAGACCGAGCGACAGCGCCATCACGCCGACTGCCGGCAACCCGCCGAGGCGGCGGGACAGGATGGCCGGGCCGATCGCATAGCCCACGATGACGATCGCGATCTCCAGGAACGCCGTGGCATCCGAGGAGGCAAAGTCGGAACCGACGATGGCGGCGACCCCGACAAGTCCGAGGAGCAGGCCGAACAGGCCGGTCCGACTGGCGCGGTCTGTGCCGCCCGTGGCGAGGGCAATTGCCGTGCCCACGAGCGGAACCCCGGCAATGAGCAGGCCCGAGAGCGAGCTCGACAGGTGCTGCTCGGCGGATCCGAGGGCGACCCATGGCCCGGCGATCTCGAACGCGGCGAAGGCGACGACCCAACGCCAGCGCGCCAACACCGCTCGAAGGTCGACGCGAGCGATGGCGATCGGCAGGAGGATCGCCGTGGCGATCCCGGTCCGCGCGAAGACAAGCACGGCCGGCGAGATCTCGGCCACCGCCACGCGGATGAAGAGGTACGGGATTCCCCAGATCACGGCCATCAGGCTGAACAGGAGAATTCCGCGCCGGGTCATGCCGAAAAGGGTACAGGGCGAAACCGTTGCGGCGCCCATCGGCCGGACCCGAGGCGCTAGAGTCCGAGGGTGAGCTTCGATGTGGCGGCCACCGCCTATGACGATTTCATGGGCCGCTACTCGCGGCTGCTGGCCGAGCAGATGGCTGACCTGGCCGGCGTGCGCGCCGGTCAGCGGGCCCTCGATGTGGGCTCCGGCCCCGGCGCGCTCACGGCCGAGCTCGTTCGACGGCTCGGGCCGGAGCATGTCGCCGCCGTCGAGCCCTCGACACCGTTCGTGGCGGCCATGCGCAGCCGGTTTCCGGGCGTGGAGATCCTCCAGGCGTCGGCGGAGTCGCTGCCGTTCGCGGCCGGCTCGTTCGATGCGGCGCTTGCCCAGCTCGTGGTCCATTTCATGACAGACCCTGTCGCGGGCCTCGTCGAGATGAAGCGGGTGACCCGGCCGGGCGGCGTTGTCGCGGCCTGCGTCTGGGATCACGGTGGCGGCCTCGGTCCGCTCGGCCTCTTCTGGCAGGCGGCCCGCGAGCTCGACCCGGAGGTCCATGACGAGTCGAGGCTCGCCGGAGCTTCCGAAGGTTCGCTCGCGTCGCTCTTCCGGGCTGCCGGTCTGCGCGACCTCCAGGAGACCGTCGTGGCGGCGGATCTCGAGCACGAGTCCTTCGAGGAATGGTGGGCGCCGTTCACCCGGGGCGTTGGCCCGGCGGGCTCGTACACCGCCGGCCTCGATCCGGAACGACAAGCCCGGCTGCGGGAAGCCTGCCGGCGCCTGCTGCCGGCCGGATCGTTCGTCCTGCCCGCCCGGGCCTGGGCGGTCAGCGGCGTCGCCTGAGGACGAGAGGGACAGAGGTCCGGCACGAAGAGCCGGCGCCCGGCCGAGAGCCCCGGGAGTGCTGGCCGGCGCCGTTCGTCCGGCTCGACCAGTCGGTGGTCGCTACATGTCCATCGGACTGAGGAGCTGGAAGTAGTTGCCGTCCGGGTCGGCCAGCGTCGCAATCGACGAGCCGGGCTGGCCTTCGAACTCGTACGGCGCCGTGATCACGATCGCGCCGGCCGCCTTCATCTTCTCGAACTGGCCCGCGACGTCCTTGGTCTCGATGTTCCAGATGAACCGGCCGGGCATCGTGTTGCGGCCGTGAACCTCCGAGTGGGGCGCGATCGTGATGTAGCCCGAGCCGATCTTCCAGCTGGTGTACGGGCCCATGACCATGCCCGGCTCACCGAGCACCTTGGTGTAGTAGTCGACCAATGCCGGGGCGTTGTCCGACCCGATCAGGATGCTGTTGAAGTCCACTGCACTCTCCACTGGGCTGCGGTGTTGGCGTCGCTTCAGGATACCGAGGCAGGGCCCGATGGTCGCCCCCCGGCCGTGCCCTCTGCCCTGGCTGAGGGCACACATCCCATGCGGCGTGACAGAACGCCGGCTTGATCCGCGCGCAGCCAATGGCGTGGAGCCGTGTCGCCACAGGAGAACAAGACGACCGAATCGCTTGTGCTTTGCGGGTCCGAACCGCCTGATTCCGCCGGTATGGTCGCCCCAGGAGAACGTTTCGAGGGAATCCGGCTCGAGAGACTGCCCGCAGGTCCCCGAGTCCCGCCGTCTGTTCGCCCACGGCGAACGGCCACCCGAGCCCAGGAACGGGGGCGCTGGGCCGGGGCCCGGACGGAGACCGCCGATTGCTATTCTTCGGCCGGTGCGAGTGACCGCCCGGATCGTTGAGGCCATCGCTCCGACCAGGCTCGGGCGCAAGTTCCGCTGGCTGCTCGCAGCGTCGATCGCCAACGGGATCGGCGACGGCGTCGTGGTCTCCGCCGGCCCGCTGCTCGTGGCATCCCTGACCCACGATCCGTTCCTCGTATCGCTTGCCCTTCTGAGCGAGTACCTGCCCGTCCTGCTCTTCGGGGTGATCGGCGGGGTCGCGGCCGACCGGTTCGACCGGCGACGGATGGTCATGATCGTGAACCTCGGTCGGACCTTCGTGCTGACCGCGCTCGTCGTCGTCATCGCCAGCGGTGCGGCAAGCATCGCGCTCGTCCTGGTCGCCCTGTTCGCGCTTGGGACGGGGGAGACGTTCGCCGACTCGGCGACCAGCACGCTCTTGCCCGGCCTGGTCGCCCGCGAGGACCTGGGCATCGGCAATGCCCGGATCCAGGGCGCCCAGCTGCTGACGAACCAGCTCCTGCTCCCGCCCGTCGGCGCGTTCCTCTTCGCGATCGGTCCGGGGATCCCGTTCGCGACGAACGCCATCGGCTTCGCGCTCGGCGCGGTGCTCATCTCGCGGCTCGCCACCGATGTCCGCCGGTCCCGGCCGGATCGAACCGGCGTGCGCAGCGAGATGGCCCGGGGTCTGCGCTGGCTCTTCGCGCATCCGCCGATGCGGACCCTGGCGCTGACGATCTTCACGTTCAACATCACGTTCGGCGCAGCCTGGTCGGTCCTCGTCCTGTACGCCGGCCAGCGGCTCGGGATGAACGCGGTCGGGTTCGGGCTGCTGACGACGGCCGTCGCCCTCGGCGGCGTGATCGGGACCGTCTCCTACGGTCGCCTGGAGCGGCGCTTCAAGCTGTCGGACATCATGCGGGTTGGGCTGATCATCGAGACGTTCACCCACCTGGTCCTGGCCCTGACGACCTCGGCGGCGATCGCCCTGGGCACCCTCGTCGTCTTCGGTGCCCATGCGTTCGTGTGGGGTACGACGTCCACGGTCGTGCGCCAGCGCGCGGTGCCCGACGAGCTCCTGGGCCGGGTAAGCGGCGTCTACCGGGTGGCGATTATGGGCGGGATCGTGATCGGGACGCCGATCGGGGGTCTCCTCGCCAAGCAGTTCGGGATCACGGCGCCGTTCTGGTTCGCCTTCGCCGGCTCGGCGTTCCTGGTCGTGGCGCTCTGGCGCCAGTTCGAGAACATCGTCCACTCGAGCGAGATCTAAGCGTCGCCCCTTGCCTGGCTCGGGCCGCCTTCGGTGCCCGTGTCCGGTGCTCGGGTTCGGTGCCCCGGGCGACGTCGGGACGATTGTCGCCACGAGACGCACTACCTCAACCCCGGGGTTGTTCGACCTGAATCTCGGGCCCAGCGGCCCGATTCCCTGCACGACCCTGCCTGCCGAGCTCGCCGAAAGGGCCCATCAAAGCCCGACCGTCGAGGTAGTGCGTCTCCCAGCGACATTCGTCCCAAGTCGCGCCCGACAAGAGTGATGGGCCGCCCAGATTGGACGGCCCATCTCGATCGATCGCTGGTAGTCGTCTCGGTCGCGGTCAAAAGCGGCCCGAGCCGAGACAGCAGAGCTTGTAGCGCTTGCCCGACCGGCAAGGACAAGGATCATTCCGACCGAGCTTCTCGATGGAAGCAACTCCTTGTCGCCATGCACGACCCGATCGGCTCCTGCGACTCGTAGTCGCGATGCTCGCGTGCCATGGCACACCTCCTCAACTCAGCCCAGGAGCACGTCCGTCAGCGGATCGGGAAGGCCATCGTAATATCGGTCCAGGACCTGCTGGAAGAGCGGCTCGTCAGGTGCGGCTCGAAGAAACAGCGTCATCGATGACCGGACCTTCATCGCGTCCAGCGCGCCGAAGATCTCGCCGGCGGTTCGGCCCTTCGTCGCCAGGAGGATCCCCGCGCATTCGCGGAGTCGGGCACCGAGCAGGGGATCGGCCAGGTACGCCCGGGCCTCGTCAAGCGATGTGATCGAGTACCGCTGGGACATCCAGCTGTGGCCGAGACCCGCGATCTGCGGAAAGATGAACCAGATCCAATGACCGCCCTTGCGGCCCGCGCGGAGCTCCTCGACGATGCCCGGATACGAGCCCGCCTGCTCCGAGACGAAGCGGCCGAGGTCGTAGCTCAAGCGGCTGCGTTCACTTCAGCAGCGCGTAGCGGTACTTGAGTCGGACGTCGGCAACGTCGTAGTGGCCATAGCCCGTGTCGAGGACGACGCCACGAATGGTGTGGCCCAGCAGGTTGTACGCGAGGTTGCCGCTGATCGCCGTCCAGCCATACCTGGACGGCACCTCGTTGAGCGGCGAGAAGTAGTCGATGATCCACTTCGAGCCCGACGGCCAGTTGCCGAGCCGCTTGTCCTGGAGCCCAATGTCGACGACGCTGCCGCTCCCCAGGACCGAGAACGAAAAGCCGGAGTAGCGAGTCGCCGTCGGCAGCGAGAACTGGTAGCCCAGCGCGTAGAACTCGGGACCCATGATGAACGGGAGGGTCATCCGGGCACCGCCTGCATAGACGGGGCTGGCGGTGACCTTGCCGGCACTGCCGCCGCGGGCCGTGAATCGGTCTCCGGCCACGGTCTTGGTCACCGAGTACCACACCAGCTTCTTGAGGGAGACGGTCACCTTGTCCGTGAACGTGACGTGCGCGCCGAGCTCGTCCGTGACGACCGTCGTGATCCGGTAGACACCCGCCGGGACCGTCGAGCCGGCGGTCGTACGACCATTCCAGACGACGCTGTAATCACCGACGTCGCGCATGGGCACTGCCAGGCGGCGAACCACGCTGCCATGAGAGTTTGTGATCGCGACCGCGACCGATTCCGGTTCGTCAAGCTCGCCCCTGATCGAAACGGTGTCGACGAAGCCATCGACTACGGGGTAGAAGGTTGCGTAATTCGGACCGAAGTCGATCGCGTGAGCGAAGTCCGTGACGATTGACATTTCCAGTGGAGCGCTGGTGGACGGGCTCGCGATACTCGTCCCACTCCAGACCGCGGTGATTTCGTGAGTTCCGACGGTATTCAATGTCGCAAAGACGACGGCGGTCCCGAAACGACCATCGAGGTTCTCGGCCGGGGCTGATCCGATGTCGGTGGTCCCGTCGAAGAACGTTACCGTGCCGGTCCCGATTACCTGCGCGTCGTGAACCGGCGAGGACACCTGGGCCTCGAAGGAGGTCTGAGTCCCTGCCTCCAGCTCAGTCGTGGACGTGCTGACGACGATCGTGGTCGGAATCAGGCCAACCTGGAAGTCCACCGGGCCCGAGGTTGCATCCTCGTTCGAGAAGCTCTCGCTGTAGTCAGCCTCGAACTCGAAGGTGCCTTGGCTCTCGACGCCGAGGTTGACGTCTGCTCCACAGGCGAACGTGCCGTCGTCATTCCGGATCAGGCTGGCCGCGACGTCCTCGATTGGGCCGCTGGGAAGCTGCTGGATGGCGAAGCCACCGTCACAATCCGCAGCGGCGACTCGAGCGTGGAGGCGCATCTCGTCGAGCGTGGTGACAATGCTCGAGCCCGATGGGCTCCCCGCGGTGAGGCTCACCGTGACCGAGTGGCGGTTGAAGTCGACTTCAACCGTGTTGCTCGTGACGGACGCATAGGTACCGTTGTCGGTCGAGACCACGTAAAAGAAATGTGGGCCGATGTACTGCATCGTCGAGGGCCGGAAGCCCCAGTCCAGGACGCCGGAAGACGTTGTGACCCCGAACGCATCGAGGCTCGAGGCGGTGTCCAGGAGTCGGACCTCGATCCCTGCAACGGCAGGACTCACCGTCAGGGTCAGGTCCAACGGAATGTCGCTGAACTGATTGGTGGCGCTGGCCGAGAGGCTGAGCGTCAGGTCGGTTGACGCCTGGACGGCAGCCGGCATCACGAGCCCGACAACGAATAGCACACCGATCGCGACCGACCAGCGCGAGCCCCCGCGGTGCATGTCCCCTCCCGATGTCAAATGATGCCTATGGACGCTTCCACTTTCGCGGCGCGAGGCGAGTCGAGTCTCAGCCCGTCTGCGAGTCCAGCGTAGCGACGCGTCAGGTCTCGTCTGGCAGGGATCCGGGCGGGAGGCGCTCTCGTGCCTCGGTCCCCGAGCCATGCCAGAAGCGCATGAGGTCGTCCCACGCCGCGAGCGACGCCGGGCCGAGTAGCGCCCGGACATCTACGAGCCGGACTCGGCCCTCCGACTGCAAGCAGGCGTTCTGGAAGTCCTCGAGCAGGCCGACGACCATCAGTTCGCTCGTGTAGGCGTCGCCCGATTCGATCGTCGTCTCGGCTACATCGAGGATGGCTTTGACTTCGTCCCACTTGCCGATCTCGGCGCGGCTGGTGAGATGCCACGCGAGGGCCGCGATCCGGATGTAGCCAAGAGGCCCGTCGTTGTCCTGCCACTGCTCGGCTCCGTCGTCATCGACGGCAACAAAGGAAGGGACGATCTCGCGAGCGCGGACGAAGAATCGCTCCGCGTCTGCCGTGTAGTTCGATGGAGAAGTTGGCTCGGCCATCAGGTGGTCGGAGCCTACGCTGCTTGCGACCCAGAAGGAAGGTCGCGAGCGATCGACTTCCGCACCCGCTCGATCACCCAGGTCGCCTCGAACTTGGCGTTGTCGAGACCGCGCCAAGGCAGTCGCTCGAACTCCGGCGACTCGAGCGCGTCGATGAGGGCGTCCGTGTAGGCCGACGCAAGGTCTTCGCGGTTCGTGTGCGCGGCGATCAGGGCGAGCCGGAGGTCGAGCCGAGTCAGGTTTCCGACCCGTCCGCGCCCGACCGAGAGCGCCTTTCGCACTCCTGCGAGATACCGCTCGATCGCACCAGTCGAGTAGGGTCCCTCACCTTGGAGCCGGGCCTGGATCGTGTCGCCCTCGGCATCGAGGAAGCGCTTGACCGACGGCGTCGCGTCCTTCATCGCGCGGATCCGCCATGCCCGGAAGAGGTCAGGGTCCCCGAGCGCGGCCTCGCCGTCGGCGACGAGGCTGTCGGTTCCGGGGTAGCGACGGGCTTTGTTGAACCGACGCCGGAGGAGGTCCCACGTGTGCCAGGTCGAGGCGCGCACCTCGATGCCAGGCCAGACGAACTCGGCCGCGGCGATCAGATCCTTCCATCGGTCCGCGAGGACGACCTTCGGGCGGCCTGGGAGACTCTGGAAGAACGCGACCCACGAGTCGAAGCCGTCGTCGGGAACCGCGCGGGCATGCACCACATGGAAGCCCCGCTTCGTCCCGATGCCGCCCGCAAGGACCGCGAAGCCCCAGTCGCCGCCGCGCTTAGGCTGCCCTGCCTGCGGCGTTCCGGCGGCGTAGAGCGACGAACGCTTGAACTTCGTCGCATCGACGACGAGCGCCTTGTCCGACGGCCATTCGCGGTCGGCGGTCGCCGCGACGAGCAGCGCGCCAAAGCGGTCTAGCCAGTCCTCCGCGAGCCTGCCGTCCTCCTCGGGTCGGATGATCTCCCACTGCCGACCAGCCCACGGGCGATGGCGGAACTTCGGCTGGGCGGGGAACGCCGGCGGACGCGGGATGCCGGTGATCAGCGCTCGTCGGTCGAGGCGGTCGTGGCGGATCTCGCGGACTTCGCGCATCGACTTGCCGAGGCTCAATCCTTGCCCGAGGTAGCGAAGGAACGAGATGACCTGGTCGAGGTGATACCACGCGTGTTCGGCGACCGCATAGCCATGATCCCAGTCGCGCTCGCAGGCGACACAGATCCCGAGCAGGTCCTCGGTGATGGCGCGCCGCGCCGTGTGCGGGGCTGCTGGATCGGCCAGACACACCAGCCGCGCCCGGCGAGAGTTCGGCTCCTTGCCTCGTGCCTCGACTGGGGCGTCGGGATGGTCAGCGCATCGGCGGCTGGTGTTGTTCTCGTGGGCTTCGACCATGCCTCCACGCTACGGCCGCCAGTCGGTCGGCACAATGGCCCGATCGGGTCAAATCTGTGGAAGCGTCCATAGGTATCAA
>JANWLH010000120.1 GCA_025450915.1 Candidatus Limnocylindrales bacterium
GACGAGCTTCAACGTGATGTTCGAGGCGCTCGTTCCGCTCATCGTCTTCGCATGGCTCGCAGACGCGCGATCTTCCGTGATCGTCTCGAGCGCCGGCGTGGCCGTGTATGTCGGCTGGATCGTCGCCCTGTTCGCGCTCGCACTCTGCGTCCAGCTCGCGGTCGCCGTGGTCAGCTTCTACACGCTTGTAGCAGCCGCGATGAGCTGACCGCGAGCAGGGCGTCGCGCTCAGCGTTTGGGAAGACACTAGTGGGCTAGGTCGCGTCCCCTGGAGGCGGGGCAGGATAACGGCTGCGAGTTCGGGCCATGTGATGCTTTCCGTGTGGCGAACGCTGAAGCCATCGCGTGATCCAGCCGAGTGGATATTCGACATCCGCACCCACTCCGGCGATATCCGGGGCCGAAGAGGTGCGGAGGGCCTCAAACTCGTCGCGGCCGAACCGACAGGCGGATTTGGCAGAGTCCTCCTTGCCATAGCCGAAACGAGCGATTCGCCGGTCGACCTCGAGCAGTCGAACTCCCTATTCGGGCTGTGAGCGTCGATTGAGTGCCCGCGCAATTCTTCCATGGCAGAAACGAGAACTCACCACCGTCACCCGGTCGCGCGGGCACGGTCTGATTTCTTCCTGGCTAGGGTTCCCATCGACAAAGCATATCTCGGGCCCCCGGCGCCGCCGTCTCGTTGGTTGGCGTTCCGAAATCGATGGGCTGTTTCGCGAGTACCTACTGAGGAGGTGTCGCCGAGCCTGAGTCCGTCGTCGGCTTGGGCTTTAGCTTCGAATTCGCCGCGATGTAGTCGATCGTGAAGCCGATCTCTTGAGTCAATCGGGCGGAGTTTGGGTTCGTCCAAGTCGCGCGGAGCCCCTCAAGCATCCGCATGGTCAGTTCGTAGTACTCCGGAAAGTTTCGCAACTCGAAGACGACGGCGATCTGCCGATCGATGGACATTGCGCCCCCTGGCGCGTCCGGCTGGACGAGCTGTCGTACCAAGTCGTGATAGATGTTGAAGCGCTCGTGCTGCAACGCTTTGTTTCGCAGACGGAGGTTTAAGGCGAAGGCCCACAGGGCCGGAACCACCGCTACAACAACCGCGACGTAGATGCTGATGGCTTGCGCGTTCTGATTGATCCAAGAAATGAAATCCCCCATCGGTGTCGTGAACCTCTAGCTGTCCGGTGACCCTGCGAGTCTGGAGAAGCCGCCTTGCTGTTCGGGGACACTAGCGCAACGATGACGAAAGATATATCGAGTGATGCAGCCGGTTCCGGGCGCCTCATCGGCGCCTCCTGAGACGTGGCCTCACCTCTGGGTCAGCGCGCGCCAGTGTCAC
Organism: Candidatus Limnocylindrales bacterium; assembly: GCA_025450915.1. Classification (GTDB taxonomy): domain Bacteria; phylum Chloroflexota; class Limnocylindria; order Limnocylindrales; family CSP1-4; genus Palsa-1033. The sequence continues at coordinate 1,331 of JANWLH010000120.1, forward strand.
TGAGTGCGAGGAGCCTCAGAAAATAGCGAACTGCTACCGCCGCGTCCCTTTTGCCGTTGCTCGACATAGAGGTTCCCTCTGTAGTCAACCGTCATCGCAACGTCCACGCGCAGGGTGCTGTCGTTCGAGTAGTTGACCCGAACCTCAAACTCGTTATCTCCCGTGAATCGCAGCCGCTCGTCGGGGACTCGAATGCCGTATGGCGACCCGGCGTCGGGTTCAAAGACAAAGTACGCCGACGGTTCGGAAGGAACCGCGGCGAAGAGCATCAGCACCCTGGACTCACCCCCGGCGAGGGTGGTAAGCGGCTCGTAGTGGTCCGGATCGTCGCGGACTTGCCAAACGAGGCTCGTTACGGTACGGCCCTTCGCCTTGTCGATGAGCTGAGCTTGACACTGCTTGGCGGGGTTGCGGTCGATCGCCAGGCCTCGGCGGAAACCACGATGAATCCGGCGGCCGAGGATTGTGGATTCCCCCATGCCGACGCCGATCCAGCCTGGGTCATTGTTGACTGTGAGGGTACTGCGCCTGAATGGCGTGCTTGCGGAACCCCCACCGCTGAGGCGGAGCTGGGGCCGCTTGACGTACTCGGCGTACCAGACTCCAAACCAGGTTCCAAGTGCCACGCCGAGAACGAAGGCCACGATCCCGAAGACAAACGACTCAATGGTCACGGACGCGCTCCGACGTTCGAAAGTCAGGCTGGTTGTGAGCGATCCTGGGAGGAAGTCTAGCGATGGCCGGACTTGAGAAAGTGTAAGGGATGGGCCGAGATCGAGGATGGGTACACCTTCTACCACCATCCCACGGTGGTCGTGAGGCAAATCGGAATCTACGTTGATGGCGAGCCCTGCTGCGAATCGCTGGGTCGCGCGTCCGTGGCGATCGCGTCGGGCTCCAACCGTCCGCTCGGCCTCTTGGCATCGACGACGGCCCGAAGGCGATGGTCGACAACACGCTCGTCCGCGAGAAGGTCGGCAATTCGCCACGCGGGGATGACAAGCTCAATCCCGCTGTTCTCGTGGATCACACGGTCGCCGGTCTGCTCGTGAGTGCTGGCGTCAAGGAGGGGCAAATAGCTTCTCCAGAGTCCCCATGTGAGGCCCAGCAATCCCAAATATGGCGATCGGTGGGGGAATCCCAGGATCGGCGCAGGCCATGGCAGTTCCGGTGGGATCTCGAGGTAGACAGGCGAACCGGAGTACCCAGCCTTCGAATTGACCTCGGAGAAGAAAGTCTCCTGCATCTCTCCGCCCCATGCGTCATCCCGCACCGGGATCGTGCTCCAGATGGACAGAGTCCCTGCCCGAACGGTAGCTTGCCTCCGCTCGCGTTCATCCAGGCCGGTGAAGCGGCCTGTCATGAATAGCTGATCACCCGGGCCGATCTGACTTGCAGCAAAGACTTCGGGCGTCACAAAGAACGAACTGTGAACAGCCTTCCCCAGGGCAACGGTGTCGATCCCAAGAATGCCCATATGGGCGACGGCAACGTGGTCGCCGTCCGCGTGATTGGTCCACTTGTTGATGCGAAAGATCGGCTGCAGCTCATGAGTCGTCCTGACGAAGGTACAAGTCGCTGCGACGTGTGCGTTGGTGACCACATAGACGTGAGCCGGGTCGTCCAGGGGCGCCCGGGTCGGATCGAATGTGTCCGATTCAGTCATCCCCACGTGAAAACCGCTCCCGCCGTAGCCTGTGCCGGCGACTGCGGCCTCCCGAGAGGGGTACAGGAACACCACTGCCTTCAAAAGACTGTCAGGCACCCGACGCATTTGATTAATCTCCTACTGAAGGCGGCCAAACAGGCGATCCGCGATCGCCAGGCGGTCGGCGATCGGGAGCGGGTCGACGACGTCGCGTTCTGCGACGCCCACGCGAGCGGTCAGTGGTTGCCGGGTGAGCGCCGCGAGGAGGGCACTGGCCATGTCCTGGCGACGATGGTCCGGCGCCACCCCGACCCACAGCAACTCCCATGCGCCGTCGGCTGCCGGCGCGGCGACAGCGACTCCGACGAGCTGATTGCCGACCACCGCCCCTGAGACGCGGGCGCCATCAAGAATGGCCGCCAGCAGAAGCTGCCGAGCTGCATCCGGATCGGCCGGTGGCATGGTCCGAGATGCCACGCCCAGACGATCAAGGAGATCCACATCGAGCTCCGGGATGATCGTCGACGTGCCAACGGCGTCCGCGCCCTGGCGAACGCCTGGCGAAACGGGCGCCATCGGATCCCACCAGCCCCGTTCCTCGGCCACGAGCAGGAGCCGAGGCAACACCGTCGACCGGACCTCGGCCAGCGTCGCGAGCGAGCGAGCTTCGGCCAGACGCTGGTCGTCCGAGTCAGGCAACCCGCCATTCGGCGCATCGAGGAATCGCTCCGGCGGTGGCGACTGGTCATACCGGAGCGCGTCGGCCGCCCACCGTGAGCGCCATGCCAGATCGGTCTGCTCCGGTGCCTGCCGGTGCGCGCCGGCGAGCCATGTCAGCGTCCAGGTGCGGGGCACGACGCGATACACGTCGTAGCCACCCCCGCCCGTCGCGAGCCAGCGCCCGCCAGCATGCCGATGCGCGACCGCGTCGACGAGCCCGGCCGCCTCGACCATCGCGGTCGTCGTCACCAGCAGGTGGGCCAGCGGATCCCAGGCGTGGCTGTCGGCACCATGCTGGCTCACGATCAAGTCCGGCCCGAAGAAAGCGGCGAGCTGTGGGAGCAGCCCGCGAACGCCGGCAAGCCAGGCCGCCTCCCCCGTCTCGGCCTCGAGCGGCAGGTTGATCGACGATCCGGCCGCGGCGCCGTCGCCCAGCTCGCCGACGAAGCCCGTGCCCGGGACGAGCGTCCGCCCGCTCTCGTGGATCGAGAACGTCATCACCCCCGGATCGTCGTAGTGGATCGCCTGGACGCCGTCGCCGTGATGGACGTCCAGATCGACGTACAGGACGCGTTTGCCTGCACGCCGGGCAGCCGCGATTGCCAGGGCCGGGTCGTTGTAGATGCAGAAGCCGGACGCTCGATCGGGCATCGCGTGGTGCAGGCCACCGCCGGGGTGGAATGCGTGCTCGACGTCGCCGCGCAGGAGCGCCTCCATCGCCTGCAGCGAGCCGCCGGCAACCGCCGCCGCGGCCTCGTGCATGCCCGCGAACGGCGGATCGTCACCGTAGGCCGCGAAACCGGCCGCGGGGCGACCATTCGGCTCCGCGGACAGGCGCCGAACCGCCGCGATGTAGCGGGCCGCGTGGATCGCGAACAGCTCGGGATCGTCGGCCGGCTCCGGAGCCAGCCCGGGCACCGCACCGACCGTCCGCAGGAGGTCGATCCCCGGGCCGAACCGGCGCGGCGTAAGCGGGTGATGCGGGCCGAAGTCATAGGTGGTCGAACGCGGGCCGAAGACGAGCAGCGGGCCATCAGTCACGCCGCGCATCGTAGCCCGCGGCGTGGCACGATCCGCGGGTGGCCGAACCCGTCTACGCGAGCCCGCTGGTCGACAAGCTCGGCATCAAGCCCGGCGCGCGCGTCGCCGTGATCAACATCGACGACGCGGAGTTCCGTGGCGCCATTGCCGAACGGACGCACGACATCACCGAGGGTGACCCACTCCCCGACTCGAACCTCGTCTTCCTCGGCATCGACGACGGAACCGAGCTCGAGCAACTCGCCTTCCTGCGGACCCGGATCGTCCCGAACGGCGCGATCTGGGTCATCTCGCGCAAGGGCAAGCAGGCGACGATCCGCGATATCGAGGTCATGGCTGCGGCCAAGGCTGTCGGACTGGTCGACAACAAGGTCGTCGCCTTCTCGAGCACCCACACGTCGATTCGGCTCGTGATCCCGCTCGCGCTCCGGTGAGTCGAGTACCATCGCCGAATGGATAAGGTTCTCCTCCTGCTCGTGATCGCCCTGATCATCGTGATCGTCTGGCGCGGCCCCAAGACGCTCCCCCAGATCGGCCAGATGCTCGGCCGCGGGGTCAAGGAGGCGCGCAAGGAAGCGGCCGAGATCAAGACCGAGATGCGCAAGGACGAGCCCGCTGCGGTTCCGGCCGCTCCCCAGGCGCCGCCGGTCGCACCCGTCGCACCACCGCCCGCGCCGGTCGCTCCGCCTCCTGCCCCGCCGCCCGCGGCACCCGGCCCGGGCGCCCCCGGACCCGCCTGACTTCTCCCGTCCAGGCTCCAGCGTTTCGGCGATGGCCGAGCTCGACGACCTCCTGGCCCGCCCCGGACCCGGCCCGCATCGCGGGCCGCTGGGCATTGACGCTCCCGACGTCGAGACGCTGGTCGACCTGCCGCCGGCCCGCGGCGGGCTGCTGTTCGTCGGGCTGAATCCATCCCCGGTGAGCGTGACCGCCGGCCACTACCACCAGGGCCGGCTCGGCCGGACATTCTGGCGCCGGCTGATGATCGCGGGCGTCCTGCCGGCAGGCACCGATGTCGAGACAGCCGACGACGCCCTCGTCGCCGCCGGCCACGGCATCACCGACCTCATCAAGGTGCCGACGCCGCGCGATACGGCCACCGACCGGGAGCTGACCCTGGGTGTCGGGCCGCTCTGGCAGAAGGTCGCAATCTGGCGCCCGAGCGCCGTCGTCTTCGTCTACAAGCGGGCCGCAGAGATCGCCGCCGCGCGCCCGCTGGTCGAACGATGGGGCCAGCTGCCCGGCGTCGCCCTGGCCGGCCGGCCGTGCTTCCTGATGCCCGGGCCATACGCTCCGGTCGAAGAGGTCGACGAAGGCCTCAACCTCCTGCGCAACCTCCACCGGACGATCCAGGCCTAAACCGCGGATCCTCGCATGACGGGCCCGTGGCCGGGAACGATCCGGGCCGGCCGGAGCGCGGCGATTCGATCCCGGGAGTCCCGCGCGGCCTGATCGTTGCCACGGGGCGGCAGGACCAGGGTCGGGCGGTCGGTCAGGGCATCGCCGCTCAGGATCGTGGCGTCGGGCAGCTGGAACGCCAGGTGGTCGGGCCGGTGACCGGGCGTTGAGATCGCGAGCAGGCGCACGTCGCCCAGATCGACTGTCGCCCCGTCGCCGATCTCGGTGACGGCCCATGAGAGCGACGCTGCACCACCCGGGCCTGCGAAGATCGGGGCGCCGGTCCGCTCCTGGAGGACGACCGAGCCCGACGCGTGACCGGGATCGACATGGGTCAGGGCGATCGCCGCGATCCGGCCGCCGCGCGCGGCTGCCTCGGCCTCGATCAGGTCGATGAAGTCCTCGTCCGTATCGCCCGGGTCGACGACAACGACCCGGTCCTGTCCGACCAGGATCGTGTTGGCCGGTCTACCGGCCGGCCCGAACGCCTTGCCACCCGTCAGCCGGGTGAGCCCATCGTCGATCACGTCCCGGCCGAACGGCAGGCCGTCGACGAGCACGAGCCCATCGCGGATCGTGCCGATGTCCACCGCCCGTTCGAGCCGCTGCAACGTGCACGAGGTCGGCGGCCAGAGCTGGACCTCGCCGGCCGCCATTCGGGCGAGCCCCGCCGCCGGCGTCAGCCAGGCGTGGCCGGCGACCTCGCCGGGATCGAGATCCAGGATCGCTCCGGCCGGCATCTCGACCGCGAAGAAGCGGGCATCGAATCGCCGCGGATAGGCCCGCGGCGTCTGCCAGCGAGCGATCGGCACGAGCTGGTCGGTTGGCAGCCAGAGGTCATGCTGCTCGAGGATCGTGGCGAGGTCGAGCTCGCCGGCCACCAGCGCGGCGCGCAGCCGCGGGAGCTCGGCTGGCAGCCGTGCGTCCGAGGCGACCGATTGGCCCGACGGAAGCACGGCAAGGAGCACCCCGGCCTCCTCGAAGAGCTCCCGGATCGCGGCCACACGGGCGGCGTCGCCGCCCGGAGTACGTTCGAGGATGCGCGGGTCACCGTCGGCGGCGTCGACCCGACCCCCGGGAAAGACGTGGAGTCCGCCGCCGAAGGCCATCGAATCCGGTCGAAGCGTCAGCAGGACCTCCGGCCCGATCGGCCCGGGCCGGAGCAGGACGACCGTCGAGGCGGGTCGGGCCTCGGTCACTCCTCGGTCACCCGGCAGCCGTGGGCTCCGACCGATGGAGCTGGGCCCGTAGGGCGGCAGGATCGGTCACCGGCAGGAGGCAGGCGAACTCGAAGCAGACGTAGGCCGCCGAATGTCCGTCCACCCGCGTGCGATCGGCGAGCAGCTCGATCGAGCTCGACGACGGGTTCGCCGATAGCGCAACGACCTGGTGAGGGCGAAAGCCGGAACGGACGACCGCGAGGAGATCAAGCGTCTCGGCCAGGTCGGGATCGCCGGCGATCGCGATCTCGTCGATGTCGGCGAGGGCCAGGTCGAGGGCGACGAGCCATTGGCCGAAGAAGGTCGGATGCTTCGGCGCGACCTCGACGACCAGGCGCAGCCCACCCTCGGCCGCGTCCCGGTATCGAGCGTCGCCCGTCCAGGCCGCCAGCCGGAGCAGGACGGTGACGGCCATCGCGTTGCCCGACGGGACGGCGTTGTCCTGGAGGTCCTTTGGCCGGGTGATCAGGACCTCGTGGTCCGAGGCCGTGTCGAAGAACCCGCCGGCGGAGTCCGCAAAGCGCTCGAGGATCGCGTCGGCGAGCGACCGGGCCACGTGGAACCAGCGCTCATCGAACGTCGCCTCGTAGAGGGACAGGAGCCCCTCGGCAAGGCAGGCGTAGTCCTCGAGGACGCCCGATCCGGTGGCCCGCCCGTCCTTCCAGCTCCGCCACAGCCGACCCTCGGCATCGAGCAGGCCGGCGACGCAGGTCCGGGCGGCGCCGGTCGCCGCGCTGCGATAGCGCTCGGCACGCTCCGCGTCGCCCCCAGCACCGAGGGCAATGGCGGCCTCCGACAGGGCCGCGATCGCCAGCCCGTTCCAGCCGGCCAGGACCTTGTCGTCGCGGTTCGGCTGCGGCCGCCGGTCGCGCCCGGCCAGCAGGGCCGCCCGAGCCCGTTCGAGCCGCGCCGCGACCTCGTCCACGGGCAGCCCCCACGTCTCGGCCAGCTCGGCGTCGGTACGGACCCGGCGCAGGATCGTCCGGCCGTGCGCCTCATGCCAGTTGCCGCCCTCGGTGATGTCCCAGGCCGCCTGCACGAGCGCGAGATCGGGGCTCCCTGGCGGCAGGGCGGCAGCGACCTCGGACGGCGTCCAGGTGAACGTGGCGCCTTCGACGCCGTTCGTGTCGGCGTCACGGCTCGCAGCAAGCCCGCGATCGGAGGTCGTGAAGTCGCGGACGATCGCGTCCAGGGTCCCCCAGGCGACGGCCCGGTCGCGCTCGTCTCCGAGCAGCTGCCAGGCGTGAAGGTACGCCCGGCCGAGCTGGGCATTGTCGTAGAGCATCTGCTCGAAATGGGGCGCCAGCCACTCGGCGTCGGTGGAGTAGCGATGAAAGCCACCACCGAGCTGGTCGCGCAGGCCGCCGGCGGCCATCCGGTCGAGCGTCTCCCGGGTCATCGCGAGAGCGACCGGATCGTTGCCGATCCCGACCGCGGACAGGTGTCGGAGCAGGAACTCGATCGTCATCGGCTGGGGGAACTTCGGTGCCCGGCCCCAGCCGGCGAACCGGCCGTCGAAGCTTGCTTGGAGCGTCGCGACCGCCTCGACTGCCGCGCCGGCCGGCAGCCCCGCCGCCTGGCCGCCCGACGAGGCTGCGGCATCCGTGCGCAACCCCTCGGACAGCGCCGTGACGATCCGGTCGCCCGATGCCTCGACCGACGAGCGCTGCTCCCGCCAGGCGTGGGCAACGGCCGCAAGAACCTGCCGGAACGCCGGGATCTCGCCGCGCGGCACCGCTGGGAAGTAGGTCCCCCCGTAGAACGGCCGGCCGACGGGCGTGAGGAAGACGCTCATCGGCCAGCCGCCCTGCCCGGTCATCGCCTGGACCGCCGCCATGTAGACCTGGTCGAGGTCCGGCCGTTCCTCGCGGTCGACCTTGATGGCCACGAAATCGCGGGCGAGCTCCGCTGCTGTGACCGGATCCTCGAAGGACTCGCGCTCCATCACGTGGCACCAGTGGCAGGCCGCGTAGCCGATCGAGAGGAAGATCGGCTTGTCCTCAGCCCGGGCGCGCTCGAGCGCCTCGGGTCCCCACGGATACCAGTCCACCGGGTTGTGGGCGTGCTGGAGGAGATATGGGCTCGTCTCGCCGGCAAGCCGATTCTGGGCAGGCATCGTCGCGATGGTACCGCCGCCCCGTATCATCGAGCCGATGGCCGCCGAGACTGCTCCGGTCCCCGCCGAGCCCCGCCGGACGCTGGCCGAGATCCTAGGCCGCCGCGCGCTGGTGCTGGTCACGATCGCCCTGGTCGGAGGCCTGATCGCCCTGGCCACGAAGCTGGCCGGGAGCAGCCCGACGATCACGTTCATCGCCTCGGCGGTCGCGCTGGCCGGCCTCGCCGGCCTCGTCGGGGAGGGCACGGAGCAGCTCGGCGGACGCTTCGGTCCGGGCCTCACCGGCGTGATGCAGTCGGCACTCGGCAACCTGCCCGAGCTGTTCATCGGCATCTTCAGCCTGCGGGCGGGCCTGATCGTGGTCGTCCAGAGCGCCCTGATCGGCTCGATCCTGGCCAACAGCCTGCTCGTCCTCGGTCTCGCGTTCTTCCTGGGCGGCATGAAGCACGGCGTCCTGAAGTTCGGCGTCCGGCCCGTCCGGATGATCGCGACCCTGCTCGTCCTGGCGGTGGCCGCCCTCGTGATCCCGACCCTGGCAACGGCGCCCGGCGCCCCCGATGCCGGCCACGTCCAGGACCTCAGCGTGATCACCGCGGTCGTCCTGCTCGTCCTGTTCGGGGCCTCGATCCCGTTCTCGATCCGGGGTGGCCCGGGCGCCGGCTCGATCGAGCGGGTCGTGGAGGAGGGGGCCGCCTGGCCGATCCAGCTGGGCGTGGGCGTCCTGATCGCTGCCGCGGTCGGCTCGGCGCTCGTCTCCGACTGGTTCGTCGACGCCCTCCGGCCGGCCCTGGCCAGCCTCGGGATCAGCGAGGCGTTCGCCGGGCTGGTGATCGTGGCGATCGCCGGCAACGCCGTCGAGAACGTCGCCGGCGTCCAGCAGGCGCTGCGCAACAACGTCGACCTGGCGATCAGCCTGATCCTGAACTCGAGCCTCCAGGTCGCCCTTGCCCTCATCCCGGCGCTCGTCCTGATCTCGGTCGTCCTGGGCGGCCCGGTCCTGACCCTGGTGGCGTCGCCCCTCCTCATCGGGGCCCTCGGCCTGACCGTGATCCTGGGGGCGTTCATCGTCTTCGACGGCGAATCGACCTGGCTCGAAGGGCTCGCCCTGATCGCGCTGTACGTGATCATCGCCGCGAGCGTCTGGTTCGGACCGCCGATCCAGTCACCGTGAGCACCGCCGGGGGACCCGTGGCGGCAGGCGCCGTCGCCGAGTGGCGGATCTTCCTCGGTCCCCGCTATCGGCGCTTCCAGGGGATCGGTGGCTCGGGAGCCGTCGTCGCGGCCCTGGCGGGCGACGGGCTGACGATCCCGCTGTTGCTGGCCCTCGGCGCCAGCCCGGCCCTCGCGACGGTGCTCGGCGTGCTGCCCTACGCCTTCTCATCGGCCCAGCTCGGCGTGCCCTGGCTCCTGCGCCGGTTCGATGGCAACCTGCGGGGGGTCACCCTGATCATCCTGGCCGTCGGCGAGACACGCGGGTTCATCCTCGGGGCGCTGACCCTGGCAGCCTGGGTCGGGCTGATCTCGAACGGGTTGGCGATCCTGGCGATCGGCGCGGTGATCAGCCTCGGCGGGGCCGCAACGACCATCGGCGGCACGAACCTGCTGGCCTGGTACGGCGCGATCCTGCCGGACCTCGAACGGCGCTTCGTCGCGCCGCGGGTCATGGGCATGACGCTCGGCCTGGGCTCGATCCTGTTGCTGCCGGTCGCCCTCCTCGTCCAGCTCTTCCTGCCCGAGCTCGGTGTCCGGATCTACGCGATCGTCTTCCTGGTCAGCGGCATCGCCGGCGTCACCGAGATCGTCGTCATCCGCCAGCTGACCAGGCCCGGCCGCGTGCGGATCGCGCAGCCGAGCGCGCCGGCCGAGGGTGATCCGCCGCCGATCCCACCCTCGCCCCATCTCCAGCCGTTCCTGCGCTCGATCATGATCGCGGCCTTCGGCGCCGGCTTCGGGCCGTATCTCTCGATCTACGCCCTCAGCGTCCTGCACCTGCCGCCGAGCTTCGCGATCCTGCTCTCGGCGATCTCGTCGGCGGCCTCGCTGGTCGCGGCGACGGTGGTCGGAGGCATGCTGGCGCGGGGCAGCGCCTCGCGCACGCTGCGGGTCTCGTTCCTCCTGCGCGGCTCGTCGATGCTCCTGGGGCTGACGGCATTTCCCCAGAATCCGCTGGCCGGCCTGATCATCTGCGTCGTCGCGGCGGTCGCGGCGGCCGGCGCCTCGGCGGGCACCCTCTCCTCGAACGAGCGCTTGATGCGCCTCGCGCCGGGGCCCGACCTGATCCGGTGGCAGGGCAGCTTCGTCGCCGGCAGCGCGGCCGGGATCACGATCGGGCAGCTCTCGAACGCGGCGATTCTCGCGATCCTGCCGCTCGGCTATCCCGCCTTCGCGATCCTCTTCGCGGTCTCCGGCTTGACTCGATACTGGACGGCAGCTCGTGCCGAGGTCTCCGAGACCTGGTCGTCGAGCACCCGGATCTACCGGAACGAGGACCTGCGCAAGCCATGACCCAGCTGCCCGCGCCCGTTTCGTTCCGTCCGTCCGTCAATGGCTTCGCGTTCGCCAATCGCTGGCCCCACGTCCCGCCTCTCCGGCTTCGAGTGGGAGGCCCGGTCCCGCTGGAGCTGGCAATCGGCGACGCGGCCAACGGCCTGTGCGGCGGGATGGCCTTCGCCGCGCTCGACCTGTGGTTCGCGGGCGTCCCCGCACCCGCCGGAATGGATCCACCGCTCGAAGGCTCGCCGGCCTTCCGCTTCCTGGTCCGACGCCAGCTCGACTCGTTCGAGCTCGGCCTCGGCCCGGCCCGGTTCTACCTGCTCGGCGCACCCTGGCGGTCGGCCGCGTCGCGTACGGCCGAGGTCGTCCGGCGCGAGCTGCCCAGGATCCGGCGGGACCTCGCGAATGGGCGGCCGGTCGCGGTCGGGCTCGTCCACGCGGTCTCGGCCAATCCCGCGACCCTGATCCACGACCACCAGGTGGTCGCCCACGGGATCGAGGCCGGCCCCGGACAAGGATCGGTGGCCCTGCGCATCTACGACCCGAACCTGCCCGGCAACGATTCCGTCCGGCTGACGATTGCGCGCGGGTCCTCGGGCGATGTTGCGATCACCTATTCGGGGGGTCCGCCGGTCGTGGCGTTCTTCCGCCAGGGCTATCGGCCGCGCGATCCACTGCCCTGGCGCTAGCCGAGCGGGGGTAGTGCCTGGTCCTGATCGAGGGCCGGGGTGAACAGGTCGCCGAGCGCCTCGACGCGGGGCAGGATCGTCCGGATCGTCCAGCGGTCCGGACGCAGGTCGGGGTCGTCGAGCTCGTCCCAGGTGATCGGGGCGGAGACCGGCGCGCCCGCTGCGGGCCGGACGGCGTACGGCGCGACGAGCGTCTTGATCCGCGAGTTCTGGGTGTAGTCGAGGCGCGCCCGGCCCTTCCGGCCGGCGACCGACCACTCCCAGCTGACGAGGTCCGGCACGATCGCGCCGACCGCCCGGCTGAGCTGCTCGACCCAGTCGGTCGTCTCGCGGAACGTGTAACGGCCCCGCTCGATCGGGACCCAGACCTGGATCCCCCGCTTGCCCGTCGTCTTCGGGGCGGCTCGCAGGCCCAGGTGGCCGAGCGCCGTCCGGTAGAGGCGCGCAAGCACGAGCGTCTCTTCCCAGCTCGTCTTCTCGCCGGGGTCGATGTCGATCAGGGCGTACGTCGGATGGTCGGGATCCTCGATCCGCGACGTCCACGGATGGATCTCGAAGGCCGCCTGGTTGCCCAGCCAGGCGAGCGTCCCGACGCGATCTGCGACCAGGTGGTCGTTGGCCGCTCGATCCTCGACGCCCGTTTCGCGCCAGAGCCGCAGCCATGCCGGCGCGGTCGGCGGAATCTGCTTCTGCCAGAAGGCGGGTCCGGCGGCGCCGTCGGGAAAGCGCTGGAGGTTCAGCGCCCGCTCGGCGAGGTGGGGCAGGGCGGTCGGGGCGATCCGGCTGAGATAGCGGATGAGGTCGCGCTTCGTCAGCGGGGCCTCTTCGGGGGTGGCCCCGCCCGTGGCCGATCCCGGTCGCGCCGGACGCGCCGGGAACAACACCTTGTCGAGGTTGGTCAGGCTCAGCTCGAAGCCGCCGACCGCCCAGTTGCCCTTGGCCGGGAGGGCGTCGAGGGCCGCCAGCTCGGCGGCGGTCGGCGCCGTGGCCAGGCCGGCGGTCTCGGATTTGCCCGGGCCCTTCCTGGCGGCGCCTGACGATCGCTTCGCGGTCTTCGTCGGGGCTGCCTGGCTTGCGGCGGCCGCGGAAGCCCGGGGTACCGTCCCAGCCGGAGGCGACGCATTGTCGAGGGCCCGCTCGCGGCGCACGGAGCGCGGATCCCGGTCGAGCTCGAAGCCCTTGAACGAGGGCTGCCGGACGACGCCGTCGCGCGTCCAGTTCGAGAAGGCGACGCGGATGACGACGGCCGGTTCCGTCCAGACGACACCGCGCAGGTCGGGGCCGGGTGGGGGTGGTGGATCGAATGCCGGCGTCGGCCGGGCCGAGCTGTCGAGGAGCTGCCGGATCTTGAGCCTGGTGGCGCCGTCGAAGCCGCTGCCGACCCGCCCGGCATAGCGCAGCGCGCCGTCCTCGTAGAAGCCGACGACCACGCTGCCCAGGTCGCGGGCATTGCCCTCGCCCGGCAGGTAGCCACCGATCACGAACTCCTGCTCGGGCCGGTGCTTCAGCTTCAGCCACGTTGCGACCCGCCGGCCCGGCTCGTAGGTGGACCGGCGGTCCTTGGCCATGATGCCCTCCAGGTCGCGCTCCGCGGCCGCGGCCATGAAGGCGATCCCGGAGCCCTCGACGTGGGTCGCATAGCGGACGTGGGGGCCGTCCCGAAGAACCGAGCGGAGCAGCCGCTTGCGTTCCTCGAGGGGCACCTTGAGCAGCGAGAGGCCGTCGAGGTAGAGCAGGTCGAAGGCCTGGTAGACGAGCGGCGCCGGCGGCGCGGAGCCGGGCTCCGACGCCCCGCCGGCCGCCGCGGACTTCGTGCGGCGTGCCGTCCCGGAGCCGAACTTGACCCCCAGGCGCTCCTGGAGGAGGCCGAAGCTGGGCATTCCGTCGGGATCCAGGGCAACGACCTCACCGTCGACGACGGCTTCATCCGCCGAGATCCAGTCGGGCGGGCTGAGGAGGCCCGGGAAGTACGTCCCGGCGTCCTTGCCGTTGCGGGTATGGAGCGAGACCCGGCCGCCGCGCACGACCGCCTCGACCCGATAGCCGTCCCACTTGATCTCGAACAGCCAGCCGGGGTCGTCGAAGGCCGTCGTGGCCAGGGTTGCGAGCATCGGCTCGATGAATCCCGGAAATGGTCGAGCCTCCGCTCCGACCGCCTCGAGCGACGGGGGCTCACCGGGCGGCGCAACCTCGAAGCGAGGCGCCAGGCCGGCCGCGACCTCCTCGTTCGTCCGGCCGGTCATCACCGACGCGCGGTGATCCTCGGGCTCCCAACCGGCAATGGCCTCACTGTCGCGCTTGTGGATCAGGAGCCACGGTTCGCCGTCGCGATCGGACTCGGGCTCGGCCGCGGACCGCCGCCGGGTGGCGCCGGAGCTCGCCGAAGCGCGGGAGCCGCGGGTTCGGACGAGCGTGAACCGGCCGCGCAGCTTCTGGCCGAAGATCCGGAACTTCAGCTCGCCATCGGCGATCGAGCGGCCCGGATCGAGCGTCGGGGCCTCGGGCTCGTACGTGCCCCAATCCCAGACGATCGCGTCGCCGGCGCCGTATTCGCCCTTCGGGATCGTGCCCTCGAAGTCGAAGTACTCAACGGGATGGTCCTCGACGTGGATCGCGATCCGCTTGACGTCCGGGTCGAGGCTCGGGCCCTTCGGGACGGCCCAGCTGGCAAGGACGCCGTCCATCTCCAGGCGCAGGTCGTAGTGGAGGCGCGAGGCTCGGTGGCGGCCGACCACGAACCGCCCGGCCGTGACCCGGTCGGCGGGCACGGGAGACCCGCCCGACGGCTCGGCCGTCCTGGAGAAGTCGCGCTTGCGACGGTATGCGTCGAGCGGCATCGATCCGGAGGCCTCCGTTGAGGCCGCGCTTGGCTAGGCCGACTTGCGGCGCTTGGCCGGAGCCGGAGCCTGGTCCTCGTCGGCGCTCGCCACAGCGGCGTTCGCGGCGGCGTTCGCGGCGCCCTTGGCGGTGACCGACTTCGAGCTGCTTGCGCGTTTCGATTCCACCGAGGTCGGAGGCGTCGCGCCGCGCGCCTCGACGGCTGCCTTGACGCTCGCCTCGAGGGCCGCCATCAGGTCGACGATGTTGGTGGCCGGCTGCGGCGCGACCGGTTCGACGGTCTCCTGGCCAGCGACCTTGTCCTCGATCAGCTTGAGGAGCGCCTCGCGGTAGTCGTCGTGGTACGCCGCCGGGTCGAACTCGGCGGTCATTGCGCCGATCAGCTGCTCGGCCATCGCCTTCTCGGCGGGCTTCGCCTCCGGCAGCTCATCGGGCAGGTCGAGCTCGGCGACGCTGCGGATCTCGTCGGGCCAGTGGAGCGTCGTCAGGAGCATCGTCGTGCTGAACGGGTCGATCGCGCCGAGGACCTCGCGGTCCTTGATCACGACCTTGCAGATCGCGGTGAGCTGCTTGTCGGCGAGGACCTCGCGCAGGAGGTAGAACGCCTTGCGCCCGATCGGGTCCGGCTCGAGGTAGTAGGCACCCTTCACGAAGCGGACCGCGGCATTGTCGGGATTGGCGGCCGTGAACAGCTCGATCTCGATCGCCCGGACGGTCTTGAGGGGCACCGCGGCGAGGTCCTCGTCGGTCACGACCACGTACTGGCCGGGGGCGTACTCGAAGCCCTTGACCGTGTCGCCGCGCGAGATCACCTCGTCGTCAACCGGGCAGTACGTCTTCATCTGGATCCGCGAGAGGTCCTTGTCGTGGAGCATGTTGAAGCTGATGCCCTTGGATTCCGTCGCCAGGTAGAGCCTGACGGGGATCGTCACGAGCCCGAACTGGATGGCTCCTCGCCACATCGCGCGTGCCACGGCTGACCTCGGTTCTCCGTCCAACTCACCCGGGAATGGATCGGGCGGGGAGAATACGCGGCGGGAGCCTCCTCGCGCAACCCCGCGCGGGGCGGTGCACCACGGGCCGCTCACCAGAGCCCACGGCTCAACCCCGGACCGCCCGCTTCGTTGCCCAACCGCACCGACGATTCGTCCGGGGGTAGTTAGGACTGTTGTCGTTGCCGGGACGGCAGGCGATCATCTGGAACCCGGGCGATCCGTCGCTCGAACCGGAGTCAAGATGCCCACCCAGCCGCTCATCATCGCCATCGGAATCGCGATCGTCGCGAATCTTGTCATCATGGGTGTGCTCATCGTTACTCTCGTTCGTCGACTGCGGCCGGTGGGAGCCGTAGCTGGCGTAGGGATCGACGATGCCCGGTTGGCACGGGCAACGGCTACCCCTGACAACGAGATTCACGACGTAGACGTACCATCCCAGGAGAGCATCGAACCCGTGACCGCCGCCGACGACGCCCGACGTTTCCGTTCCGTCCTCGAGGATGAGCCGCATCCGGCCGAGCAGGAGGCGATTGCCTTCTTCGTCTCGCAGCCGACGGCGCTCGGACCTCGGGAAGAGCCTCCTGAGCTCGAATTCGAGCCGCCGCTCCCCCATCTGACCGATCTCGGTGGCGGACCGACCGAGCAGACCGTCGTGTGGACCGATGCCCCCCTGCCCCGGCACACCGCCGAGGCAGCTCCCCTGCCGCTCGTCGACGAAGCCGTCGACTGGGAGCGCCGGATCCGCGAGGAGAGCACCCGCCTGAGCCGCTACCGGCGCCCGGTCACGGTCCTGCTCCTCGAGCTGGACGGGTTCGAGCGCCTCGTCAGCCGGATGGGCACCGATGCCGCCGACCGGCTCATCCCGGCGATCGCCGAGACGCTCGTGCGCAACGGCCGGGCGACCGACCACGTCGCCCGCCTCGGGCCCAGCCGCTTCGGCGTCCTGATGCCCGAGACCGACGAGATCCAGGCGATCAACTTCGCCGAGCGGATCCGCACGCAATGCGACCGCTGGCTCGCGGCTGGGGCGATCTCGACGCGCGTCGCGCTCGGCTGGGCCTGCCCCACGCCAAGCTCGGACTTGTCGGCCGCGATCCGGATCGCCGATCAGCGCCTCCAGGTCGACCGCCGGCGGACCGGCCGGAGCGACGTCGCGAGCTAGCTGGCTCGCTCGCTCAGGCCCGCCGAGCGGCGTTTCTGCTGATTAGCGATGGGCGTGCTGCTATTCAAGGATCTGAGGCGAATCGCGCCGTAACGGGGCCGATGTGACCGCGGGCCACGCACGAGCGGTCTTCCAGAGCGGCCGATTCGAGGCACTCCGGCCCGGATTCCTCGCCGAACAGCACGCGGGTCGCTAATCGGCAAGAACTGGCGCGCCGGGTAAGGACCCCAACCGCCGAACCGTTCGACCGCCGCCGATCGTCCAATATGACGAGGGCCTGGCGCGCCGATGTCATCGGAGGGGTGGGGATTGAACCGAACATCGCCTTGGGCACTCGTCGCGGCGGGGGCTCTGATCATCGTGGCCGGCTTCGTGGCGATCTCGAGCCTCGCGCCCTCGGCGGCCGCCCGACCGAGCCAGTCGCCCGAGTCATCGACCGTCAGCCCGACCGCGAGCCCAAGCCCGGCGGGCAATGTGCCTTACCGGGTCAGCATCCAGACCACGCCTGGATCGGCCGGACCGACCACGACGATCTCCCAGCCCTCCGATTGCAACGTGATGCCCTCCGACTGGCTGCTCCAGGTCTGCGGCCTCGCGTTGCGGCCGGACTGGCAGTCGATCATCGCGGCGACCGACCCGCTCGGCCCAGCAGCTCCTGTGTTCGCGAAGACCTCCGTCAGCAGTGTGACCTGGTGGGCTGCCCTGACCCGAGCCACGATCGACGGCGACACATCGCTGTGCTCGGATGCCTCGATGCGTTGGTGGATCACCCTCGGCAGTGGCCTCGGCGGGGCGCCACAGCCAGGGGCGACACCGGCGCCGCTTCATCCTGTCGCGAGTTGCCTGAACTCGTTTCGCTCGACCATTGCCGAGGGCTCATTCACGCTCACCGACCAGAGCCACCTGCCCGACACGTCGACCGTCTCGTTCTTCGTGTCTCCGGACGCGAGCGCACAGGCCGGGCTCGGATCGGCGCCAGCCTTTGATCCTTCCTTCGGGTGCGATTACCGCAGCATGACCCGCGAGACCTGCAACGATCTCCTCGCGGCCATCCTGCCCGTCCTGGGTGATCGCGAGAGCCAGGTCGACAGGCTCGTCCTGCGCGGCGGCAGTCTCGAGTGCACGACATCGTCGTCGCCCTGCCCGCCGCCGTCGGGCGGCACCTGGCTGGGGAACGTCGTCGCCCTGACGGGCCAAAGCACGGGATTCGCGTTCGACGTCGCCGAAATCGACGGCCAGATCGTGACGACCGAGGTGCCGTACCAGCCCTAGGACGCGACGACCGCGATTCGATCCTGCCATTTAGCGCTGGGCATGCTGGTATTCCAGGAGCTGGCGCCAATCCGGCTGAAGCTGGGCCGGCACGAGCCCGAGCCACGCACGAACGGTACCCGCGGAGCGGCCGATTCGGTGGCCCCGGGACGGAATTCCTCGCCGAACAGCACGCGGGTCGCTAATCGGCAAGAACCGGGGCGCGGCGCCGGCGCAAACCGGCCCTGAACGCGGAGAGAGCTAGCGCTTCTTGCCCCGGACGGAGATCAGGTGGGCGGTCCAGGCGGACGGCTGACCGTCGACGCCGACCGAGCTGCCGTGCCAGCCGCACACGCAGGTGACCGTCTGCTCCCGATGCTTGTACTCGTCGATCACGTGCTTGAACTCGGGGGTGATACCGGGCTTGGCGGGGGGAGTGAGGGCCAACGTGGGCTCCGTTCGGGCGCTTCTGGACTGGGCGTGCCCTGAGCGTCACGGACGCCACGGCACGACAAACAATGATACGCCCTCAGCGCCCGCGGTGCCTCCGGACCGGATCCAGGCGGTCGCGGAGGGCGTCTCCCAGGAGGTTCACGCCGAGCACGAACAGGACGAGGAAGACCGCCGGCTCGACCGTCAGCCACCAGGCGCTCTGGAGGTAGTCAC
>JANWLH010000121.1 GCA_025450915.1 Candidatus Limnocylindrales bacterium
TCGCCGCCGCGCTGGTCCGGGGCTGGTCGCCGAGCACGAGGAGCGCAGCGTCGCATCCCGGCGAGATCGCCCCCAGCCCGACCCGCACCGAGCTCGACAGGCCGCGCTCCGGGGCCGGGTTGTGGACGGTCCGCGCGCCGCGCCGGGCGGCGATCGCTGCGAGCTCGTCCATACCGGGGCCGAGGACGACGATCGTCTCGGCCAGGCCGGCTCCTTCAATCGCTTCGAGGGTATGGTCGAGCAGCGGCCGTCCGGCCAGCTCCGCCAGGAGCTTGCCGCCCCCGAACCGGGAGCCGGCCCCCGCGGCGAGCACGACCGCGGCGATCCGCGACGCCGCGGTCACGCCTGGGCGCGCTCGCGCAGCGGCCGGCCCGACCCGCCCCGCCGCTCGGCGACGACCTCGGCGATGATCGCCAGCGCCGTCTCTGCCGGCGCCCGCCCGCCGAGGTCCAGGCCCACGGGACCACGCAGCTGGTCGAGCTCGGCATCGCTCACGCCGGCCTCGCGGAGCCGCGCCCGCCGGTCGCCCTGGGTCTTGCGCGAGCCGACGGCACCGACGTAGCGGCAGCCCCGGCGGAGCGCCTCGACGATCGCCGGCTCGTCGAACTTCACGTCGTGGGTCAGGACCGCCACCGCGTCGCGCGGTCCCAGGCCGATCTCGTCGGCGACCTCATCGGGCCAGCCGACGATCAGCCGGTCGACGTCCGGGAACCGGGCGGGCGTGGCGAACGACGCCCGGCCATCGACGACGATGGTCTCGTAGCCGAGCTCGCGGGCGAAGCGCACGAGGAAGCGGGCAACCTCGACCGCCCCGACCACGACGAGGCGGGGCCGGACCGGGTAGGCCTCCAGGAACACCTGGCGACCCTCGATCTCCACGGTCCGCGACTCGCCGCGATCGAGCGCCTCGAGGGCGGCCGCCCGCAGGCTGGCGTCGGCGGTCGCCGAGCCCAGCGATCCGGTCAGGGTCCCGTCCTCGGCGACGAGGATCACGGCCGCGGGCGGCTCACCCTCGCCCGGAGTGACCGGCCCGAACTCGGCCGGGGGCGCGTCGGCGGGCAGGGGAATCGCCACGCACATCCCGGCGGTGCGGGCGGCTCCGAGGATCTCCGGGCGGAGGCGCGGCTCGACGAGGACATCGATCGTCCCGCCGCAGGCCAGCCCGACATCCCAGGCCTGCTCGTCGCTGATCCCGTAGCGGATGACCCGGGCCCGGTCGTCGCTCCGGGCGCTGCTGATCTGCTCGAACGCCGCGCCCTCGACGCAGCCGCCACTCACCGAGCCGGCGAGGCGCCCGTCGGCCGCGGCCAGCAGGACGGCCCCGGCGGGCCGGGGCGCCGAGCCGAACGTCCGGACGACGACCGCCCGGCCGAACTCCACGCCTTCGGTCTGCCAGGCGTCGACGGTATCGATCAGCTCACGCACCACATGCCTCGATCCTGTTCACGATCCTGTTCACGGCCGGTCATCCAGCGGCTGTGCTTGTCCGGCGACCTGGGGATCGGCCGCCGGGACCGTCGTCATCCGGCGGACCTCGGGTCGCAGGCTGACGATCCTCGCGGGCCGGGGTGCTCCGGGCTGGTCCCGCCGCCCGCCGCGGCCCGGGAGCGGGGCCCTGTCGACCCGCGCGCCGCGGGACCGGCGGTCTGCCTCGCGGCGGGTCGATGCATCCGAGAGCAGGACGCCGAGGCGCTGGAGGCTGGCCAGCGTGCCGGCGGGCACGAAGTCGTCGATGTACGGCAGGGCCGCCGACATCCCCGCGGCGAGCGGCTGGTAGCCGGGCGCGCTGGCGAGGGGATTCAGCCAGATCAGGCGGTGGCAGCTGCGCTGGAGCCGGGCAGTCTCGGTCGCCACGAGCTCCGGGTCGCCGCGGTCCCAACCGTCGCTGACGACCACGACGACGGCGCTGCTGCGCAGGACGCGCCGGGCCCAGTGCATGTTGAACGTCCGGAACGACTCGCCGATCCGGGTCCCGCCCGACCAGTCCGAGACGGTCAGGGAGACCCGGGTCAGGGCGCGGTCGCGGTCGCGATCGCGGAGCAGCCGGGTCACCCTGGTCAGGCGCGTCCCGAAGACGAAGGCCTCGGTGCGCACGGCCGACGCGGCCAGCGCCTGGCTGAAGCGCAGCAGGACGCGGGCATGACGCTCCATCGACCCGGAGATGTCACAGATCACGATGAGCTGGCGCGGGCGGCGCACCGGTCGCCGCCAGACCCAGTCGAGGACATCGCCGCCGGTGGCCAGGCTGCGCCTGAACATCACCCGGGGTGCCACGGTCCGGCCGTGGTGGTGGAGCTCGCTGCGCCGGGTGCGCCGGCGCTCGAGGTTCGGCAGGAGGAGGTCGATCAGCCGCTCGGCGTCGCGCAGCTCGGCGGCGCTCATCCGGTCGAACTGCTGGTGCCGGTCGACCTCGCCCTGGCCGTAGGCCAGCTCGGAGACGGCCAGCCCGTCGACCGCCCCGTCCTCGTCGAGGTCGTCGCCATCGTCGACGGCCCGGGGCGCGCCTTCGGGGGTCGATTCGCGGACCTCCTGGCTCATCGCCTCGTCACCGGCGCTGGCCGCCTCGGCCTCTTCCCCGGCGTCGTCGCGCGGGGGCGCCGCGGGCAGCGGCCCGTCCATGCCCGGGGCCCGGGTGCGCCGGGCACGCCAGAAGCGTTCGAAGACGGCGTTGTAGACCTCGATCTCGTCGCGCCGCCGGACGAAGAGCGCCTCGCCGGCGGCCCGGACCTGCTCCCGGTCGCCGAGCTCGATCACCCCGAGCGCGCGGTTGAAGTCGATCGCCGCCCCGAGGTCGGTCGCCAGGCCGGCCAGGCGCAGCTCGCGGGCGAAGCGCACCGTCCGGCCCATGAATCGCCGGCCGTCGACAGCCGAGTCGCGCGGCAGGCCGGGCGCGGACAGGGGCTGGATCCACGGCGCTGCTCCGCCGTCCGAAGCGGGGACTCTCGGGGGAACCATCGGGTCAGCGGCCGGCGCGCCACGGCTAGGCGCCGGCGGCGAGCTCCTCGAGGATCTGGCGGACACCCTCGCCGCGGACGCCGCGGACGTCCTCCTCGTACTTGAGGACGACGCCGAGCGTGTCATCGACCACGGCCGGCACCAGCTCGGCTGCGCCCAGGGCCAGCAGCGCCGACGCCCAGTCGAGCGTCTCGGCGACGCCGGGAACCTTGGTCAGGTCGGCGTCCCGGAGGCGGTGGACGAAGGCCACGATCTGGCGGGCCAGCCGCTCCGGCGCGGCGGGCACCCTGGTGAGGACGATCTCGAGCTCACGCTCGAAGCTCGGGTAGTCGATCCAGTGGTACAGGCAGCGCCGCTTGAGGGCGTCGTGGACCTCGCGGGTCCGGTTGCTCGTCAGGATCACCCGCGGGGTGAGCTCCGCCCGGATCGTGCCGATCTCGGGAACCGTCACCTGGAAGTCGGAGAGGATCTCGAGGAGGTAGGCCTCGAACTCCTCGTCGGCCCGGTCGATCTCGTCGATCAGCAGGACCGGCGCGACGCCATCATGCGCATCGAGCGCCTGGAGGAGCGGCCGGCGGATCAGGAAATCGGGCCCGAAGATGTTGTGGGCGGTGGCCCGGTCGGCCTCGCCACGGGCTTCGAGGAGCCGGATCTCGAGCATCTGGCGGGGATAGTTCCATTCATAGACCGCGCTCGTGACGTCGAGCCCTTCGTAGCACTGGAGGCGGATCAGCGGCGCTCCGAGGGTTGCGGCGAGGACCTTGGCCAGCTCGGTCTTGCCGACGCCGGCCTCGCCCTCGAGGAGCAGCGGCCGCTCGAGCTCGAGGGCCAGGAAGACCGCGGTCGCCACCGAGCGGTCGGCAATGTAGTCGCGGGCACGGAACGATGCCTGGATCGCCTCGACGGAGGCGGTCGAGGCGGTCCGTGCCGCCCGCGTTGGACGCCCGGCTGGCTGGGGATCGGTCATGCCCGGAATCTACTGCCGCGTCCGGTCAGCCGTCGGGAGCATCGAGTTCCCGGGCGTAGGCCGGGAACCGGAAGCGCATCGAGCGGGTCAGGACGCCGCCGTGGCCGAGGCCCGCCACGAGGCCGCGCGAGACGCGTTCGCCGGTCAGCAGGCGAGGCAGGACCAGGTCCGCCGCGGTCGCCCGGGAGTAGGCGCCGCAGGTGGGCAGGCCAAGGATGTCGACCCTGCCGAGCCGGCCGAGCCAGAGCATCGAGCCCGGGTGCGCCGGGACCCCGCGGCGAACGATCCGGCCGCCAAGTCGATCGATCGCCACGAAGAACGGGTCGGATGGATCAGTCGATGCGGAGCCCGCCGTCAGGATCACGTCGCCCGTCGCCGACCCGGCGCGCAGCGCCCGGGCGACGGCGTCGAGCCGGTCTTCGACATACTCGAACCCGACGAGGCTCGAGCCGAGCGACTCGACCTTCGTGCGGACGCTGGCCTCGAAGCGCTCCCGGGCCAGGGCGTGGAGCGACTCCTTGACGACGACCGCGACGCGCCTTGGGACGAACGGGGCCACGCCGACGATCCCCCGGCCGCCGACCAGCGCCTCGGCTCGCTCGAGAACCGCGGCCGGGATGAGATGGGGCGCGATCTTGGCGCTGGCCACCAGCTCGCCGGCGGCAACGACCTGGCCGTCGAAGAGGCTGAAGACCTCGACCATGTCAATCCGGTTGAGGCGCTCGAGCAAGCCGATCCGGACGTGGACGACACCGGCCGCGCCCGCCAGCAGGTCGACCCGGCTCTCGGCCGGCCCGCGCCGGGTCAGTCCGCCGCCCGCCGCGAGCGCGGCGAGCCGCCGGGCCGCCTCGTCCTCGTGGACGTCACCGGGATCCGGCACGAGCACCGTCAGTCCGGGCCGGCCTCGCTCGCGATGGCCGGTCACCGCCGTCGGGTCGGTCCCGGCAAGAGTGGCGAGGTCGGTGGCGGTCAGCCGCCGGCCCTTGGACCAGCGCTCGCCCGCGACCTGGAGGTCGCCGGTCAGGACGGCGCCCACCAGGTCCGGGTCCGGGCGGTCACCCGGGACGAGCTGTTCGGTCCGCACCCCGCCGGCCGGTCAGCCGGCCGCGGCGAGGGCCGCTTCGATCGCCCGGCTCGCGTGGACTGCCGCCATCGCCGCCCGATACTCGGCGTTCGCGTTGAAGTCCGAGCTGACCGCCTGGCCGTCGGTGGCGTGGCCGGCCGCCGCGTCAATCGCCGCGGATCCCCCGTCACTGCCGATCAGGGCCCTCTCGGTCGCGGTCGCCCGATAGGCGATGTCGGCGACACCGGTGATCCCGATCCGGGCACTGGAGATCGAGCCTCCTGCCCGGCCGACGACGGCGGCCACGCCGACCATCGAATAGCCCGAGGCAGGCTGCTCGATCGAGCAGTAGGCCATCCCGGCTCCCGCCGGCGTGGCGGGCAGCCGGATCTCGGTCAGGATCTCGTCTTCCGCGAGGTCCGTGGAGAAGGCCCCCTGGAAGAAGCCGTCGATGCCCACGACCCGCTCCCCGCTCCCCGATCGAATGACGACCGAGGCGTCGAGGGCGAGCAGGATCGCCGGCATGTCCGAGGCCGGGTCGGCGTGGGCAATCGCTCCACCGAGCGTCCCCCGGTTGCGGACCTGGACGTCGCCGATCCCCGGGATCGCGCTGGCCAGGATCGGGTGGTTGTGGCTGACGAGCTTCGAATCGAGAACGTCGCGATACGTCGCGAGGGCCCCGATCCCGGTGGCTCCGCCGCCCAGGTCGCGGATCGCCCGGAGCTCGGCGATCCGGCCGATGTCGATGAGCTTTGCCGGGCTCGCCAGGCGCAGGCGCATCAGCGGCAGGAGGCTCTGGCCGCCGGCCAGGACCTTCGCCGAGCCGGCGCCGCGGGCGAGGAGGGTGAGCGCCTCGTCGAGGCTGGCCGGGCGGGCGTAGTCGAAGGCAGCCGGGATCACGAGCGGGCCTCCTTGTCGTGCATCGCACGCCAGACCTTCGGCGCGGTGAAGGGCATGTCGAGATGGCGGATGCCGAATGGGCTGAGGGCATCCATGACCGCGTTGGCCACGGCGGCGGTGCTGGCAATTGCGCCGGCCTCGCCGACGCCCTTGACGCCGAGTGGATTGACCGGCGACGGGGTCACCGTCTCGCCGAGCTCGAAGTTGGGGAACCACGACGCCCGGGGCACGGCGTAGTCGAGCATCGAGCCCGACAGGAGCTGGCCGTCGTCGCCGTAGACGGCGCCCTCCCAGAGCGCCTGGCCGACGCCCTGGGCAATCCCGCCGTGGAGCTGGCCGTCGACGATCATCGGGTTGATCTTCTTGCCGACGTCGTCCACGGCCACGTAGCGGACGAGATCGACCTTGCCGGTCTCCTCGTCGATCTCGACGATCGCGATATGGGTCCCGAACGGCCACGTGCAGTTCGGCGTGTCGTGATAGACCGTCTCGTCGAGATAGGGCTCCATCCCGGCCGGCAGGCTGAAGCCGAGATCGAGGGCGAAGGCGATCTCCTGGAGCGTCTTCTTCTTCTCCGGCGAGCCCTTGACCCGGTACTCCGCGCCGACGACCTCGATGTCGTCGACCGACGCCTCGAGCATGTGGGCGGCGTACTGGCGGGCCTTCTCGCGGATCTTGCCGGCCGCCTTGACGGCGGCGGTGCCGCCGACGGATGACGTCCGGCTGCCGTACGAGCCGTAGCCGAACGGGGTGCCCTGGGTGTCGGAGTGCTGGACGATGACGTCGTCCATCGCCAGTCCCAGCTCGGAGGCAATGATCTGGGCGTAGGTGGTCTCGTGGCCCTGGCCCTGGGGCTGGGTGCCCATCGTCAGGACGACCTTGCCGGTCAGGTGGATCTTGAGGTTGGCCGACTCCCACATTGCCGCACCCCAGCCCTCGCCGACCGCGCCGATCCACTTCGAGGGCGCCACGCCGCACACCTCGATGTAGGTCGACAGGCCCAGGCCCAGGTGCTTGCCCCGGGCGCGGGCGTCGCTCTTGGCCTTCGCCAGGGAGTCGTAGCCGACCGTCTTGAGGGCCATGTCGAGGGCCGGCTCGTAGTTGCCAGAGTCGATGTAGATCTTCTCCCCGTTGACGGCCGTCCCGAGGCCCGACGGATTGTCGTAGGGGAACTTGTCCGGAGCGATGAAGTTGCGTCGCCGGATCTCGGCCGGATCCATCCCGATCTCGTCGGCGAAGAGGTCCATCGCCCGCTCGATGACATACGTCGCCTCGGGCCGGCCGGCGCCGCGATAGGCGTCGACGAACGTGGTGTTCGTGTAGACCCCGGTCACCTCGCAGTAGACGTTGGGGATCTTGTAGCAGCCCGAGAGGACCCGGCCATAGAGCGTTGTCGGGATGCCCGGTCCGATCGTCGACAGGCGTCCGCCCAGGTTCGCGAACGTCTTGACCCGCAGGCCGGTGATCTCGCCCTCGCGGGTGCCGGCGATCTCCAGGTAGGTGATGTGGTCGCGGCCGTGGATCGTGCTCTGGTAGTTCTCGCGGCGGGTCTCGACCCACTTGACCGGCCGCCCGTCGAGGGCCTTCGAGGCGAACAGGCACAGGGCCATGTCCGCGTAGCAGAAGATCTTCGAACCGAACGCCCCGCCGATGTCCGGGCTGATGCACCGGATCTTGTTCTCGGGGATGCCCATCACGAAGGCCGCCAGGAGGAGCCGCTGGATGTGCGGCGTCTGGCTCGACATCCAGATCGTGTACTCGTCGGTGCCCGGGTTGAAGACGCCGATGTCGCCGCGGACCTCCATCGGGTTCGGGATCAGGCGCTGGTTGACGATCCGCTGGCGGACGACGACCTCGGCCGAGTCGACCGCCGCGTCGGTGCCCGCCTTGTCGCCGACCGTCCAGTTGAAGACGACGTTGTTCGGGGCGTTCTCATGGAGCTGCGGCGCGCCGGGCTGGGTGGCCTTCTCGGCATCGACCACGACCGGCAGGGGCTCCCAGTCGACGACGATCGCGTCGAGCGCGTCGACCGCCTGGGCTGCCGTCTCGGCGATCACCGCGGCGACGCCTTCCCCGGTCCACTTGACACTGTCGGTGGCCAGGACCCGGGGCGTGTTGATGTTGTTCACGACGCCCGATGAGCCGCCCGCCGGCCAGGCCATCGGCAACGGGTTGTAGGGGATGTCTGCGCCGGTCAGGACGAGCACGACCCCGGGCATCGCCGCGGCGGCGGTCGTATCGATCGAGCGGATGTTGGCGTGGGCATAGGGGCTGCGCAGGATGCTCATGTAGGTCATCCCGGCGAGCTTGATATCGTCGAGATAGCGGCCCTTGCCGGTGATGAAGCGGGGATCCTCGACGCGCTTGATCGAGGCGCCCATGACGTCGGTGGTCATCGGTGGACTCCTGTCAGTCGTGGGCGCCGACCGGGGCGGCGGCCCCGGCGCGGATGGTGGATGCCGCTTCGCGGATGGCCGCGACGATGTTCTGGTAGCCCGTGCAGCGACACAGGTTGCCCTCGATCCCACGGCGGATCTCGTCGTCGCTGGGGTCCGGGTTACCGGCCAGCAGGTCGGCCGCGGCCATGATCATCCCCGGGGTGCAGAAGCCGCACTGCAGGCCGTGCTTCTCCCAGAACGCGTTCTGGAGGGCGTGGAGGCCGACTTCGGGGGCCATCCCTTCGATCGTCCGGACCGACCCGCCGTCGGCCTGGACCGCCAGGACGGTGCACGACTTGACCGCCGCGCCGTCGAGATGGACCGTGCACGCGCCGCACTGGCTCGTGTCGCAGCCGACGTGGGTCCCGGTCAGGCCGAGATCCTCGCGGAGCGCGTGGACGAGGAGCTGTCTCGGCTCGACCGCGATCTCGTGAGGCA
>JANWLH010000122.1 GCA_025450915.1 Candidatus Limnocylindrales bacterium
ATCGAGCCCGCCGGACCCCCGGCGGGCTCATCGATTCGGGTTCTGCTCAGGGTCGGGGGATCGCCAGCAGCTGGCGGGTGATGTCCTTGAAGACCAGGGCCGCCCCGCGGCCGCCGTAGTGAACGCCGTCCCAGCGGTAGTAGACGTCGGTGGCGATCTTCTGGTTGGTGCAGAACTCGATCGGCGGCTCGATGTAGAAGACGTGGCTCGGATCGGCCGCCGCGGCCGCCTTGAGGAGCACGTCGAGATGGCGCGTTCGGGTGTCGTTGCCGCGTTCGGGCAGGGCCGTCAGCCCACCGGCGCTGATCGGCCGGTAGCAGGGGATCCCGAGGAGGGCGACCTGTGAGCCCGCGTTGCGCAGGATCTGGACGCCCTTGGCCAGCTGTGCCGTCCAGTGCGCGTCCCAGGCGGCGGATCCGAACGGCAGGGCCTGGCCGTTGACCTGGAGGTCGAAGACGTCCCAGGCACCGAGGACGACGAGGGTGATCGGCGCCTTGCTCCTGGCGGCCTGCGTCGTCCAGCGGTTCTGCCAGGCCGAGCACTCGGCCATGTTCCGGCGATAGGCCTTGCTGATCATCCGGTCGCTGAGGATCCCGCAGCCCTCGAGCCAGCCGTCGGTCACCTTGAAGGACTTCCTGACCGACGAGGGGGCATTGAGCGCGAGCATGTTGGCCTGCGAGTCGCCAACGAGCAGGAGGCCGACGGGTAGCTTCGAGGGACCCTTGACGGCGGTCGACGGTGACGAACCGGCGTGACCCGGGGAGCCTGCCGACGAAGCTGCGGATGGCGGCGCGACGGACGGCTCGTTGCTCGAGTCGGCGGCAAGGACGCCCGGTGGCAGGCCGGCGATGTCGTTGTTCGAGACAGCGCTCAGCAGCGCAGTCGACGTCAGGACCAGGGCGAGCAACAGGGCTCCGCCCGCGAGCAGGCCCCGTCGCCACGACTGCTGACGGTAGCTCGCCGGGCCGTCGCGGAGGCCAGCCCACCAGCGGCCGAGGGCACCGTGGCGAATGGGATTCTCGACAAACCGGAACGAGAGGTCCGCGGCCACGAGCGTCAGGCCCAGGCGCAGCGCGAAGAGCGGCAGCCCGTCGATCGGGACGTCGAGCCCTGCCCGGGTGACCATGAAGATCGGCCAGTGCCAGAGATAGATCGCGTACGAGCGCAGGCCCAGCCAGCTCAGGATCGGGTGGCCCAGGACGGCCCGTCCGATCCGGGACGACGGGTGGGTCACCGCGGCGATCAGGCCGGCGGCGACGATCGCCACGATCGCGAAGCCGCCCTGGTACAGGAAGTCGCCGGCCGGGTCGGCGTTGACGACGAGGAAGGCCAGGGCGGCGACCGTAATGAGCGCGAGCCCGTCGACGATCCAGCGCTCGGTTGGCCGGCCCGTGGCCCGGCGGGTGATCGCCGGCCAGGCGATCGCCAGGGCCGAGCCGATCAGCAGGCTGGCTGCCCGGGTGTCTGTGCCGTAGTAGACCCGTGACGGGTCCTCGAAGGGCTGGTAGAGGATCCACATCCAGGCCGTCGACGCGACGGCTCCGGCGACAACGACGCCGAACAACAGCGCGGTCCGGCCGCTGGTCAGCCGGGCCAGGACGAGGAGCGCGAGCGGCCAGACGAGGTAGTACTGCTCCTCGATCGCCAGTGACCACAGGTGCTGGAGGAGCGACGGTCGACCGAGCGCCTGGAAGTAGGACTGCTGGTTCACGATCAGGAACCAGTTGGTGACGTAGGTCAGGGCAGCCAGCACGTCGCCGCGCAACCGGGCGAGCTCGCCCGGGATGACGATCGCGACGAAGGCGACGACGACGAGGAGCAGCAGGAAGAGGGCCGGCAGGAGACGCCGGGCCCGGCGCCGGTAGAAGCCGAGCAGGCCGATCGTGCCCGTCCGCCGCCACTCGCCCAGCAGGATCCCGGTGATCAGGAAGCCCGACAGGACGAAGAAGACGTCGACGCCCAGGAAGCCGCCGCCCGCCCAGTCGAAGTCGGCGTGATAGAACAGGACGGCGAGGACCGCGAGGGCCCGGATCCCGTCGATCGCCGCGTGATGGGCCAGGGACTGCTCGCCGGCCTGCGCGACAGACTCGCGAACCGGCCGGACCGGCCGAATCCTCGCCGGGGGAGGCACGCGAACCGGGGGAGGACCGGCGCCCAGGCGGGGTCGGTAGGTCGGCGATCGGACGGACGTTCGGGGTGGCCGGCCGCTCGGGTCGTTCACCCGGCGACGATAGCGAACTCGGCGGTAGGCCGTCCGCGGCGGTACCATTCCCGTCCCGATGACGACCGCCCAGCCCATCGCCGCGCCCGCCTCGCCCGAGTTCGCTCCTGACCGTCCGGGCGTGCCCGAAGCGGCCCGCGAGAGCCTGATCCGCGCCCGTGGACTGACGAAGAAGTTCGCTGAGTTCGTGGCGGTCGATGCGATCGATTTCGATGTCGCGCCGGGCGAATCGTTCGGCTTCCTCGGCCCGAACGGCGCCGGCAAGACCTCGACGATGCGGATGATCGGCTGCGTCTCGCCGATCACCGGCGGCGTGCTCAGCGTCCTGGGGATGAACCCGGCCCATGACGCCGCCCTGATCAAGGGCCGGATCGGGGTGGTGCCCCAGCAGGACACGCTGGACATGGAGCTGACGGTCCGCGAGAACCTGATCATCTACGGCCGCTACTTCGACCTGAGCCGGCGCGAGGCCGGCCGGCGGGCCGACGACCTCCTCGAGTTCGTCCAGCTCACCGATCGCGCGAAGTCGACGGTCGAGTCGCTGTCGGGCGGCATGAAGCGCCGGCTGACGATCGCCCGCTCGCTCGTCAACGAGCCGGACCTGCTCCTGCTCGACGAGCCGACGACCGGGCTCGATCCGCAGGCCCGCCACCTCCTGTGGGATCGTCTCTACAGGCTCAAGCAGCAGGGCGTCACGCTCGTCCTCACCACCCACTACATGGACGAAGCCGAGCAGCTCTGTGATCGCCTCGTCGTGATGGACAAGGCCCACATCGTCGCCGAGGGCTCGCCGCGCGAGCTGATCGACCAGTACTCGACGAAGGAGGTCCTCGAGCTGCGCTTCCCGGTTGGCGTCCTCGAGACCCTCGGCACCGAGCTCGATGGGCTCGCGGAGCGGATCGAGCGCCTGCCTGACCGCGTCCTGCTGTACGCCGACGACGGCGAGGCGGCGGCCGCCGCCGCCCACGCCCGGGGCCTGCGGCCGGAGACGGTCCTCGTCCGCCGTTCGAGCCTGGAGGACGTCTTCCTCCGGCTCACCGGCCGGAGCCTGATCGAGTGACCGCGGTCGCCCGGCCGCTGCCGGCGCGCCGGCCGTCGATGACCGGTGGCGCTCGCCAGGTCTTCGAATACAAGGCCATGGTCTATCGCCGGGTCTGGCGCGGTTCGGTCTTCTCGACGTTCCTCTCGCCGGTCCTCTTCCTGGCGGCGATGGGCATCGGCCTGGGCAGCTTCGTCGATGGCGGCAACGCGATCGCCTCGCTCGGCGGCGTGCCCTACGCGGTGTTCCTTGCTCCCGGCCTCCTCGCTGCCCAGGGGATGCAGACGGCGGCGTCGGAGTCGACCTGGACGATCATGGGCGGCTTCGTCTGGGACCGGACGTTCCACGGCATGTACGCAACGCCCGTCTCGGTCGCGGGCATCGTCTTCGGCCAGCTGGCCTGGGTCACGGCCCGGCTGACGATGGTCGCCACGGCCTTCTTCGTGGTGATGCTGGCCTTCGGGTTCGTGGGCTCGCCGTTCGGGGTCTTCGGGATCGTGGCCTCGGTGCTGACCGGCCTCGCGTTTGCCGCCCCGATCACGGCGTTCGCCGCCGGCCAGAAGAACGACAGCGTCTTCTCGATGATCTTCCGGTTCTTCATCACTCCGCTGTTCCTGTTCTCGGGCACGTTCTTCCCGATCGAGCAGCTGCCCCTGATCATCCGGCCGATCGCCTGGCTGACACCGACGTTCCACGGCGTGGCCCTTGCCCGCGGGCTGTCGCTGGGCACCCTCGACCCGCTCGGGGCGGTCGTCCACCTGGGGGTGCTGGGCCTGTACATCGTGATCGGTGCGGCCTGTGCCCTGATCACGTTCCGCCGCTCGTTGTCGAGGTAGATCGATGATCGCGACGCGGATGCTGCCGGCACTGGGCTTCGCTCCGCGCGCCGACCGGCTGGTCGAGCGCAACATCATGAACTACCGCCGGACGTGGATCGTCCTCGTCTCGGGCTTCTTCGAGCCGCTCTTCTACCTGCTGGGGATCGGCTTCGGGATCGGTGCCCTGGTCGGCAATGTCACCGGGCCGGACGGCCACGCGATCAGCTATGGCGCGTTCGTCGCGCCCGGCCTGCTCGCCTCGTCGGCGATGAACGGGGCGATCTACGACTCCACGTTCAACATCTTCTTCAAGCTGCGCTACGCCAAGACCTACGACGCGATCCTGTCGACGCCCCTGGGAATCAACGACATCGCCGTCGGCGAGATCACCTGGGCCCTGATCCGGGGGACACTCTATGCCATCGGCTTCCTCGCGGTCATGGTCGTCCTGGGCCTCGTCCAGTCGCCCTGGGTGATCCTGGCCCTGCCGGCCGCGATGCTGATCGGCTTCGCCTTCGCCGCGGTCGGGATGGCGGCCACCACCTGGGTCCGCAGCTGGACCGACTTCGACTACATCTTCGTCGTGACCCTGCCGCTGTTCCTGTTCTCGTCGACGTTCTACCCGCTGAGCGTCTATCCGGAGCCGCTCCGGACGATCGTCTCGATCACCCCGCTGTCGCGCTGCATCGACCTGCTCCGATCGCTGGCCCTCGGCGAGCTGAGCCCGGTCCTGCTCGTCGACGTCGCCTACCTGCTGGTGATGGGCGGCGTCGGGCTATGGGTGGTCTCGCGGCGCCTCGACAAGCTCCTCCTCAAGTAGCCGACGTGGTCGACCGGGCGGCGCTGGCCTTGCTCGAGGCGGAGATCGTCGCCTGCCGGCGCTGCCCGCGGCTGGTCGCCTGGCGGGAGCAGGTCGCCGTCGAGAAGGTCGCCCGCTACGCCGGCGAGCCGTACTGGGGCAAGCCGTTGCCCGGATTCGGCGACCCGGAGGCGCGGGTCCTGATCGTCGGCCTCGCGCCGGCGGCCCACGGCGGGAACCGGACGGGGCGCGTCTTCACCGGCGATCGCTCCGGTGACTTCCTGTGGACCGCGCTCCACGAGACCGGCTTCGCCGACCGGGGCAGCTCGCGGCGGGCCGACGACGGCCTGACCCTGCGGGATGTGTACATTGCCGCCGCGGTCCGCTGCGCCCCGCCGCTCAACCGGCCGACGAACGCGGAGCGCGACAACTGCGCCCCGTTCCTGGTTCGCGAGCTGGCCCTGCTCGAGAACGTCCGGGTGATCGTGCCGCTCGGCGGCTTCGGCTGGGACGCGGTCCTGCGGACGATCGCCACGCTGGGCCATCCGGTGCCTCGCCCGAAGCCCCGCTTCGGCCACCGGGCGGAGGTCGAGATCGGGCCGTATCGGCTCGTCGCCTCGTTCCACCCGAGCCAGCAGAACACGTTCACCGGCCGGCTGACCGCGCCGATGCTGGCCGACGTGATGACCCGCGCCAGGATGCTTGCAGGGGCCCGGGATCGGCCTACACTCATCGGAGCGTGATCTACATCGTCTGGCTGGTTCTGGGGGTTGGCCTGCTTCTGGCCGAGCTCCACACGGCGGCGTTCTACGCAATCTTCCTGGGGGTCGGCGCGATCGTCGCCGGCGTCCTCGCGCTCATCCTGCCGGACAGCCCGATCTGGGTGCAGGCCGTCGTGGCCCTCGTCGTCGCGGTGGTCGGCGTGGCGATCGTCCGGCCACGCTTCGCCACCCGCTTCCTGCGCCACCAGGGCGGGGCCGCCTCGCGCGCCGTCCACGGCGGGTTCGTCGGCGAGCACGCCCTGGCGACGGATGCGATCGGCGACGAGCTCCATCCGGGTCACGTCCGCCTGGCCGGCGAGAGCTGGCTGGCCATCTCTCATGACGGTACGGAGATCGGGGGCAATGCCCCCGTGATCATCACCGCTGTTCGGGGAACGACGCTCGTCGTGCGCCCCGCCGGCTGAGCCGGCCTCGAGTGGAGTACTGACCCTCAGATGGACCCATCCGCAATCGCCGGGATCGTCGTCCTGGTCCTGATCATCCTGATCATCGTCTTCGCCCTGAACCTGCTCCGATCGGTCGTCAACCTGGTCCAGCAGGGCTCCGTCGGCGTCGTCAAGCGCCTCGGCGAGTTCCGCGGGATCCACGATCCGGGCCTCGTCCTGATCATGCCGTTCATCGACTCGATCGTGATGGTCGACATGCGCGAGTTCCCGCGACCCGGCGATCGCCAGGAAGTGATCACCAAGGACAACGTGGTCGTCGCGGTCAATGCCACGATCTTCACCCAGGTCGTCGACGCCAAGCAGGCCCTGTTCAGCATCGCCAACTTCGATGTCGCCATCGACGCCCTGGCGCGCACCGCCCTGCGCTCGGTCATCGGCACCCTGTCGCTCGACGAGGCGCTCTCCGAGCGCGAGCGGATCAACGTCGACGTCCAGCAGCAGATGGAAGCGGTCACCGACAAGTGGGGGATCCGGATCAACAGGATCGAGATCGTCGAGATCACGCCGCCGCCGCAGATCCTCCAGGCACTGGCCCTCCAGAAGCAGGCCGACCAGGAGAAGCGGGCCAAGATCCTCCAGTCGGA
>JANWLH010000123.1 GCA_025450915.1 Candidatus Limnocylindrales bacterium
CAAGCGGACCACGCCTGAGTTGCTGCTGCCGGCCCTGTGACCTGCGCTTGGTCTTTTGCACGCAACAAACGGCGCGATTTGGCGGTTCGAGGCGCCGAGCCCGGCGCGACGCCCGACCTGAATGTGCCGAGCCACGCTCGCGCGGATGACTTCGCCGTCGGCGGGCCGGCTCCGGGTCCGAACCAGGGCTCGAATCAGAGCTCGAATCGGGCCGAGAGGCCTCGGAACGGCAGGTTTGTTGCGCCACAAAGACCAACCGCCAGAGCTCGGCCCCGTCGAGTCGCTCTGCGCTCCGGGATATCCGATGGATATCCTCCACACCGGACGATCCCCGGGGACGAGCCGACGAGGCAGCCGGAGACGGCTACGAGCGGCGCTATAGTCAGGTGGCGCGGCCCGGCGAGCGGGCCGCACGAACCGCGAGGATCGATGCTCTCCGTCGGCGAGCCCACCTGCTTCCTGATCGCGGACATCTCCGGCTATACGAACTACCTCGGCGGCGTCGAGCTCGATCACGCCCAGGACATCGTCGGCGACCTCGTATCGACGATCGTCACGGCGCTGCGGCCCACGTTCCGGCTGGCCAAGCTCGAAGGCGACGCCGCGTTCATGTACGCGCCGGCCGAGAAGGTCGACGGCTCGATCCTCCTCGACGCGATCGAACGCTGCTACTTCGGCTTCCGGCGCCGCCGGCGCGATGTCCGCCAGGCGACGTCGTGCGAGTGCGACGCCTGCGCCAGGATCCCCGACCTCAACCTGAAGTTCGTCGCCCACAACGGCCTCGTGCGCCACCAGAAGATGGCCGGCCTCGACGAGTTGATCGGCACCGACGTGATCGTCGTCCATCGGATGCTCAAGAACCACGTCTTCGAGCAGCTCGGGTTGCACGCCTATGGCCTCCTGACCCAGGCCTGCGTCGAAGCGAACGCGATCGATCCAGCCGCCCTCGGCATGGTCGTCTCGACCGAGACCTACGAGGGCGTCGGTGAGACGGTGTCGTGGGTCCTCGATCTCGAGCGGCGCTGGCAGGATGAGGACGCGCGCGCCCGGGTGCGGATCACCGCAGCCGATGCGCTGTTCACGGCGTCCATTCCGACGATCGTGCCGCCCCAGGTCCTCTGGGATTTCGTGACCGAGCCCGGGCGCAGGATGGGCTGGCAGGTCGGGACCACCGAGATCCGCGTCGAGTCGGCAGGCGGCCGGCGCGGGGTGGGAACCACGAACCATTGCATGCACGGCAAGGACGCCCTGATCGAGGAGATCCTCGACTGGCGGCCGTATGACTACCTGACCGAGCGAATCACGATGGGCACGCCGCTGGGTCCGGTGAAGTTCGTGGCCTCGGTCGAGTTCGAGCCGACGCCGGACGGCACGACCGTCCACTTCCGGTTCGGCGCTCCCAAGACGAAGAAGGAGCTGGCCAAGCTCGAGAGCATCGGGCCGGCGATGAACGCGATGTTCGAGGCCCGCGGCGTGGCCCTCACGGCCCAGCTCGCAGCCGAGCTCGGCGCGCCCTAGCCCGTCCGCGCCGACGAGTAGCGGTCGTGCTGCTCGGTGTCGGCGATCTCGAGGAGGCCGCGCATCCCGGCGTCGACCATCGCGGTGTCACCGGTGAGCCGGCCGAGCTCGACCCGGACGCGGGCCATCGCTGGCCGTGCCCCGGCCCCCTCGAAGAACGCGAGCACCGCTCGCAGCGCTGCCTCGTCGCGCTGGGCCAGGCCCCGCGCCCGATCGAGCTGGGCACCCATCAACCGGGCAGTGGGATGGATCCAGGCGCCGAGCATCTCAAGGCCGGAATCGGGGAGCGTGGCGCCCCGATCCGAGATGAACGACAGCACGCGCTCGGCAGTGTCGTAGCCGACCGCGGGAAGTCGCTCCGAGACGAGCAGCCTGGCGGCGGCCGGGGCATCGCCGTCGATGACCGCGCGCTCCATGTCGGCCCGGATCGAGTCATGGAACGCATCGTCGATCTCGGTCAGGGCCTCCCGCCAGCGGGTGATGCCCACATCGTCCCGCCGGGCCCGGGCGACCTCGTAGGCCGCCAGGAAGCCCCGGCTGGCATAGCCGGCCGCCACCCGATCGAGCTGCTGCCAGAGGGCATGCGCGCGCGCCCCGGAACGCTCGACCTGGTCCCAATTGCCCTGGAGCTCGGCCGTCAACGCCGACCAGGCCGCTAGGTGGAGCGCCCAGTTCGAGACCTGGCCGGGCTGGATGAGGCGGAAGGCCGATTCGCAGGTGGCCGCGGCCTCGGCGAGGTCGCCGACGGTCGTCGCGGCCCAGGCGACCATGCAGGCGGCATCGATCCGCTCGCTCAGGTCCAGCCGCTCGCCGAGGTCGAGGCGTCGCAGCGCGGTGCGGCGCATCTCCGCGTAGTCGCCACGTTGCTGGGCGTTGCTCCCGAGCGCATCGAGGGCGGCGCTCTGGAGGTCCGGAACGTCGAGACGCGAGCCGACGTCAAGGGCTTGCCTCGCGCTGGCATCGGCCGCCTCGATTTCGGCCCCGGTCGGCGGCCGGCCCGCGACACTCGTCCAGAACGGCATGAACGCCTCGGCCGCCCGGAACCGGCCGACCGTCAGCTCGTCCGTGACGTTGGGCAGGAGCGCCCGGCCCTCGTCGAACAGGGCCCGCAGCTCGGGCTCGCTCGGCCGGCCCGCCACCGAGCCCTGCCAGCGGGTGTGGAAGGTGAGGATCGTGTTGAGGATCCCGAGGACACGATCGGACGGCGCACCCGTCGAACGGGCGAGGCGCAGTGCGATCGTCATCGCGTCGATGCTCGTGTCGCCGTGGACGAACGTGTTGCCGATCCGCTCGTACAGGTCGAGGTGCCGATCCGGCGTCGCGAACTCGAGGGCAGCCCGCAGGTGACGGAGCGCCTCGACGTTGGCCGCTGCCGCTTCGGCTGCCGAAGCCGCCGCCTCGAGCCGGCCGACGGCCTCTCGGCGGAACTCGGCGGCGTCATCGAGGTCGAGCGCCGTCGCCAGCGACGCCGCCTCGCGGGCATGGACCGCGATCAGCTCGGCGAACGCCTCGGTCTGGCCACCGGACCGCGTCGCCAGCCAGTCGGCCGCCGCGTGGTGGAGCCGGGCGCGTTCCGCGCGCGGGAGCATCCCGTAGGCGACCTCGCGGATCAGGATGTGCCGGAAGGTGACCTCGTGCGGGCCGGCCTGGCGGACGAGGTCGCGCTCGAGCAGCTCCTCGAGCGTGTCCTCGGCCCCGTTCGTGACCGACGGGTCCAGGGCGATGACCCCCGCGAGCGCGAAGCCGCGGCCGAAGATCGAGCCGACCTGGAGGATCCGCCGCTCGGTCGCCGACAGCAGGTCGAGACGGGCCAGGACGGTGGCCTGGACCGTGTCCGGCAGGCGTTGCAGCGCAGCCTCGACTGCATTCGCGTCGAGCTTCGGGCCGACCTGCTCGACGATCGCCCGGACGATCTCGCCGGCGTAGAACGGGTTGCCGTCGGCGCGCTCGACCACGGCCTCGACCACATCGGGCGCGATGCCTTCGACCAGGTGCGCGACGAGGGTCGCGACGTCGACGTCGGGCAGTGGCTCGAGGGACAGCGACAGCGAATTGCGCCGGCCGCCGCTCCACGAGGCCCGCCGATCGAGCAGCTCGGGCCGGGCGATCGCGACGATCAGGATCGGCAGGTCGGGCCGGGGCTGGACGAGCGAGTCGAGGAGGTCGAGCAGGCTGTCGCTCGACCAGTGCAGGTCCTCGAGCACGATCGTCAGGGGCCCGTCGGTGGCGGCCGCCTCGATCGCCGTTCGCCAGGCGTTGAAGAGGGTCGCTCGATCGAGGGCTTCGAGGTCGATCGTGCCGACGGTGGCGAGGAGCGCGTCGGCGACGCCCGGTGCGTCCTCGACGTTGCGATCCTGGAGCCAGGCCGCAGTCATCCGGCGGGCCTCGTCCGGCGGGGTGTCGTCGTCGGTCCCGACGAGTCGCGAGAGGACCGAGCGGAGGGGCCAGTAGGTCAAGCGCTGGCCGTAGGGCAGGCACTGGGCGATCGCGACGGTACCGCCGTGGGAGATCTCCGGGAGGCGCTCGAGCAGGGCCTCGACCAGGCGCGTCTTGCCGGTCCCCGCAGGCGCCACGATGCTCACGAGGAACGGCCGATGCTCTGTGAACACGCGGCGGGCGACGAGCTCGAGCTGCATCAGGTCGGCGTCGCGGCCGATCATCGGCAGCTGCCGGCGCGATCGGGTGGTTCGCCCGACCAGCGCCCGGGCCGGGATCGGCTGGGCCTTGCCTTTCGCCTCGAGGCGAGCGGGTGGGCCGTACACGAACCCACGGGCGGACTTGGAGCTGCGCTCGGCGACCAGGATGCCCCACGGGTCGGCCTGCTGCTGGAGGCGAGCGGCCGTGTTGACGGCGTCTCCGGTGATCAGGAAGTCCTCTCCGGCCGCGGCGTCCCGGCGGGCAACGACCTCGCCACTCGCGACGCCCAGCCGGAGCGGCAGGCGTTCCTTCAGGCGCGGGTCCTCGCGGACCTTGTCGCGCAGGTCGAGGGCCGCGCCGATCGCCCGCTCTGCGTCGTCGCCGTGGGCCACCGGCAGGCCGAAGACGGCCATGACCGCATCGCCGATGAACTTCTCGACGGTCCCGCCGTAGTCGGCGATCACCTCGCGGGCGATCGCGTAGTAGCGGGTGAGGAGGGCCCGGAGGTCCTCGGGATCGAGCTCCTCGCCGAGCGCGGTCGAGCCGGCGACATCGGCGAACAGGATCGTGACGAGCCGGCGCTCCTCGGTCATCGTTGCCTCATGGCTGGATGGTACGTGGCCGGCGCCCGTCGTCGAGGGTCTGCGCTCGAGTAGGCTCACCGGATTGTGCTGACCCTGTCGCTCTGGCGGCACGCCGACTTCATGAAGCTGTGGGCCGGCCAGACCGTGTCCGAGCTCGGCTCGGTCGTGACCCGGACCGCGGTCCCGCTGGTCGCCCTCCTCGTCCTCGGTGCAGGCCCATTGCAGATGGCCCTGCTCGTCGTCTCGGGCAGCCTCGCCGTCCTTTTGGTCGGCTTCGTGGCCGGGGCCTGGGTGGACCGGCTGTTGCGACGGCCGCTGCTCATCTGGGCCGATGCGATCCGGGCGATCGTGCTGTTCTCGATCCCCGCGGCCTACGTCGCGGGCATCCTGCGAATCGAGCAGCTGTACCTGGTCGTCTTCCTCGAGGGCTGCCTCGGGGCCCTCTTCGATGCGGCATATCCGGCGTACGTTCCCTCGCTCATCGGCGTCGA